>PLAY01000185.1 GCA_003134375.1 Limisphaerales bacterium
GTCAATTAGCTGGACACGAGTGAGTTTACACTCGCCCCTCCGATGACTTGCTTTGAAGCCGGTTTGCTCGCAATTTGTGCATCCGTGCAGGATTTAATCAAAAAAATTGAAGCCGACGCCAAGGTGCGTCTGCCATCACCGCCGAACAGCAGCCCGGCGGAAAGACTCGCACGTTACAAAGGCTTCCTCAAGGTCGAGACGCACCGGCTCAAATTGCAGCATCGGGCCGGTGCGGGCGGGCGCGAAATCTGCCAGGCGCGCGCGGCAATCCTTGACGTGCTGTTGCGGCATCTTTGGGACTCGTCACGAAACAGTTTGTCACCGCAGGCGCAGAAGGAGTTTCCGCCGCTCGCGCTCGTCGCCATCGGCGGTTACGGCCGCGCGGAATTGAACCCGCACAGCGACATTGATTTCATGTTTTTGCACGACGGCCAGGTCGCGGCGAACAAACCGCTGCCGCATTTGTCCAAGCTGATTGACGGCGTGTTGTATCCGCTGTGGGACACCGGCCTGAAGGTCGGCCACTCGGTGCGGAGCCTGGGCGATTGCGTCAATGTCGCCAACACCGACATGCAATCCAAAACGTCGCTCATCGAGGCGCGGCTGATTGCGGGCGACGAGGCGCTGTTCAAAAAATTTCAAAAGACGCTCGAGGCCAAATGTGTGGACGGTCATGAGGAAAAATACATCGCCGCGCGGCTCGAAGACCAGACGGGGCGGCATGGCAAGTTCGGCAACTCGGCCTGCATGCAGGAGCCGAACATCAAAAATGGTTGCGGCGGTTTGCGCGATTTCCAAAACCTGTACTGGATGGCGTTTTTCAAATATCGCACGCGCACGCTGAAGGAATTGCAGGAACGCGAGTTCGTCACCGACGCTGAGCGCCGGCAACTCGAAGCCGCCTACGACTTTCTGCTGCGCACGCGGACGGAACTGCACTACCACGTGAACCGCCCGCTGGATGTGCTCGGCAAAAATCTGCAACCCGCCGTGGCGCTCGGCCTCGGCTATGGCGAGCGGTCGCCGAGCCTGCGCATCGAAAAATTCATGCGCGACCTCTATACACACATGCGGAACATTTTTCTCATCACGCGCACGCTGGAACAGCGCATGGCCCTGCTCTCGCCGCCGCAGAACCGGCTGGCTTCGCTCCGCGCCTGGCTGCCCAAACGCAGCCGGCCAGTGGAACCGGTGGACGGTTTTTTGTTTGGGGACGGGGAAATTCGCGCCGCGTCCAATCGCGTTTTCCGGGACCAGCCGCGCCGTTTGATGCGCGTGTTCCTTTACGCGCAACAACACCGGTTGCAGTTGCATCCCGACCTCGCGCAACTCATCCGCAACCAGCTTTCGCTGGTGGACCGCGATTTTTTGAACGACGAGCACGTGCGCGAGACATTTCTGACCATTCTCGAACGCCGCGGCAGCGTCGCGCCGGTTCTGCGCGCCATGCACGAGGTGAATTTGCTCGGCAAATACATTCCTGAATTCGGCCGGCTCACCTGCCTGGTGCAACACGAGTTTTATCATCAATACGCCGCCGACGAACACACGCTGGTCTGCCTCGAACAACTCGACCGGATTTGGGAGGCGCAGGACGAGCCTTATAAACATTACGCGCCCATGTTTCAAAGTCTCGACCGCCCCGGCCTGCTTTACCTCGCGCTGCTGCTGCACGACGTCGGCAAATCGGCGTACCACAAACAAGGCCGCCACCCCGAAGTCAGCGCGCAGATGGCCATGCGCGCCGCGAAACGGTTGCGGCTGGACGGCCCGGCGTCCCGCCTGCTGCACACCATCGTCGAAAATCATTTGCTCATGGCCGGCGTGTCCCAGCGACGCGACCTCGACGATCCCGCCGTCATCCGCCAGTTCGCCCGGCAAATCCAGACACCCGAGACGCTGGATCTGCTCACGCTGCTGACATTCGCCGATTCCCAGGGCACGAGCGACAAGCTTTGGAACGGCTTCAAGGATTTGCTGCTGTGGCAACTGCACGACCGCGCGATGGCGCTGCTTACCGGCGGCACGGAATTCGTCCGCGCTTCCCAGATGCAACGCGAGTCGGTGCTGCAGGCTGTCCGCGAACTGGCGCCGAAACAAATCAGCAGCGAGGAACTCAACGCGCATTTCGCCGCGCTGCCGCAGCGTTATTTTGAAATTCATACGGCGAAGGACATTGGCAATGACCTCGAACTGACGCACCGCTTCATGCGCCGGCAAATTCTGGAAGACGACCGCGTGTTGTCGCCCGCGACGGCCTGGCAGGATGAACCCGACCGCGGTTACAACCTCGTCAAGGTTTGCACTTGGGACCGCGCCGGGTTGTTCAGCAAAATTGCCGGTTCGTTCAGCGCCGTCGGGCTGAACATTCTCAGTGCGCAAATTTTTACGCGCAGCGATGGCATTGTGCTCGACAAATTTTTCGTCAACGACGCCAAAACCGGCAACCTCGCGCCGCGCGAGCGCCAGGACAAATTCACCGCGTTGCTCGGAAAGGTTTTGAATGACGAAGACATTGACCTGTCGGCGCTCATCGCGCGCGAAATCAACCGCCAGCCGGCCTATTCGGCTTACGCCGGCGAGCGCCTGGTGACGCAAATTTATTTCGACAACGGGGGGGCCTCCGACACGCGCACACTCATTGAAATTGAAACCGAGGACCGCCTCGGCCTGCTGTACGCTATTTCGCAGGCGCTGGCCGGGCTGGCGCTGGACATTTCCACCGCGCGCATCGTAACCGAACGCGGCGCGGCCATTGACAGTTTTTACGTGCGGGAACTGGACGGAGGCAAGATCGTTTCGCCGGAACGGCGGGTGTTGATTGAAAATTGTTTGCGCGAAGCCATCAGCCGGCTGGATGCCGTGGCGTGAGGGTACCGCAAAAACCAGGTGTTGTCCTGATTTGTTGTAGCGTCGAGCCTGTGGCTCGATTCCTTTCGGCACATAGCGCCGACACTACACTCAAGTCAGACGCCTCTGCAAACCTGTTGCCAGCCGCCGACCGATCTGGTAGAAACAATGAGATTCAATGCGGATGGCCGTGTTTGTCTATGCCCTGTGGGCTACGACCTGACAGGCCAAAACCGATGCTGCATTAATGGCGGGCCTGTCCGCCGTAGCGGCTTGGCCGCGTAGGCGGGTGTGGTTCAGTGGTAGAATGCGGGCTTCCCAAGCCTGAGATGAGGGTTCGATTCCCTTCACCCGCTCCATCTTATTGATAATTAGTAACTTACGATAGGTTTGACAACGCTAAAAGCGGCTTGTTACAACAAAAGTTACAACAAGTTCAAGCCCGTTTTAAGTTGTCCAAAGCCGTCCACGTTTGTCACAAACTGACTTTCCCAAAGCAGTCCAGATTCGTCACAGACTGACTTTTCACTCGAAATGGATGGATCACTGGAATCGGCCAAAGCATTTTTATTTAAATAATCCCAAAAAATCTTTTTTATTTAATAATAAGTTTATTGAATGATTATTTGATATTTTGCAATAGTATGCTAATGTCTTATCCATGCCAGTTAAAGAAAAATCAATCCATACCGTTGAACCTGTGCAATCTGGTGATTGTTTTAGCGTTCAGCCTGAATTTGGGCGTGTGCCGGATTGCCAGCGATTATTTGGCATAAAACGAGGCATATTGTACCGTTGGATTCAGGAGAGGCGAATAAAGACCGTATTACTGCGCGAGCGGGGCAATAAGCATGGCATCCGTCTAATCTACCTGCAAAGCGTCAGAGATTACTTATATGCGAATATGGAGCGCGGAGATGTTAAAAATGAGGAAACAGCTCTGCCAGCATAAAAAAAGGCAGATCACCAAATAAAGAAAGATTCACCAGCCCCTTACTCGTCAAAAATCCCCAATTTAAATGTAATATGAATTTTAATTTAAATAATCTATAAATATAATACCTGATTTGGTTCATTCCTGCTGTGTTTGGATATGTTTTTTGCCATTGGACGATTCGTGATCTAATAAAAAAACCTTAATCTTCTTATATTTAGATTTTTTCTTTATTTAAAATGCCAGGCTGAATTCATCTTCGGGCTTGCCGCAACCAGACAAGGAATTAGAATTGCGATCCGAAGAGATACTTGAATCTGTTGCTTTGATTAATTTTTTCAAACCCTTAGACAGATAATCCTCTCGCTCCCGCTCCTCATCTCTTGAAATATATTCTCTTTTTAAACAGTATTTGACGCCGGGATATTCTTTGGCTTTGTCATAGGGCACTATGTCTGCTGTTCCCATACCCCTTTTATTATAATCAAAAGCCATCAATTGATTTTCCCAAAGGTTTTTTAAACTGGTACAGTAAGTTTCCGGTTCTAAATAGTCGCATCCCTCTCCGGCTATTAAAAAATGGCAATGAGCCTCTCCAAATGTACCATATTCCGTGGCTTTGTAATAAGCGAGATTCTTTTTTCTAAATTTATATTGGCCACAAAAAGCATTTATAAATTGATCAAAGTCCCTTCTTCTGTACCATGCTGCTTTAGGAGAATTTGTTCTTCTATATTCGTATGCCCAAGTTAATGAGCCAAATATAAACCAATTAATTTTAATAAGAGAATATAAATAAGGGTGATAATCAATAGGGTTGTATATTTTAATTAAATGACTATCATCATTTATATTAGTGGAATCTTCTATTTTTAATGTACTCATAGCCTCCAGGCGATTGTGTGCCAGGCTGTCCTTGAAAAAAGGTTCGAGCGGAGTTAAACAAACACTCCATTCATAATCAAGCACTTACGAAGAAGTGCAAGTAAAGTGCAAGTAAATTGTATGCCGACCAACCGGCGTGGACGCGCAGGGCGATCCTAAACCTCGCCGCATCCGGCAGGTTCTCCAGCGACCGCACCATTGGCGAGTACGCCAGAGAGATTTGGCGCGCCGAACCATTTTGACCGAACAACCATGAACAACATCAAACGAATTGCCATCAACACCGGCGGCGGTAACGCACCGGGACTGAATGCTGTCATCCTTGCGGCCGTCCATGCCGCGTTCCGGCTCATTTCTCACGGCAGCGGCGGGCCGAGCTTGACGCGGTAGAAACGGACCGGTGAACTCGTTGCGGCGTCCGTCCAGTTGAACGGCAGCGCGGGCGAATTTGTGATGAACACGCTGCTCCACTGCGTAAGGTTGGTCGAAGCCTCAACCGCGTAATCCGGCCCGCTTTGGCCGCTGACGCTGAAGCTGAATTGCGCGCCCGCGACTGAAATATTGCTTATGCCTGGCAGAGAAAGAGGATTGACGAAAACGGAAAAACTTTGCGTGGTGCTCAATGGCGGCGTGCCATTGTCGGAAACCTTCAGCGTGAAACCGTTCGTCGAGTTCGCCTGCGTGACAAGCGGCCGGAAGGAAAACGCGCCGCTATTCGTGTTAAGCGTGGCGTTGGCAGCGCCCGCGAGCAGCGCGAAGGTCAGCGTCTGCGGCGGTTGGTCGGTGTCCGTGGCGCTGGCTGTAAAGGCCACAGTCTGGCCAGCGTTCACGGTTTGGTTGGCGATGGGGACCAGGGTCGGCGGCGTATTGACCGGCCAGGCCACGGAATCAATGTAGCAGGTGCCTGACCAAGCGGCGCTTGTCGTGAACTGAATGCCAAGTTGCTGCAATGGCGATACGGCGGTTGACGGCACCGTCAAGGTGATCGTGTTCCAAGCGTTGGCAGTCAGATTCCCATACCAGACACTTGTCCATGTGTTGTTGTAGTCCTGTAGATATGGCTGGAGCGCGGTGATCTGACTGCCGCTCGGTATCCTGACATGGAAGGTAATCGTCGTGCCGGCGGTTACACCCAAGTTTTCACCCATGTTGTTCACATACACGAACGAAGTGCCCGCTGCCGTGCCGTTGAAGTTCACAGCCAGCGACTGATTGCCCGCAAAGTGCTGCGCGGTTGAAGTTGCTACCCCAGCGATTTGACTGCCGCTCGCCGCCCAACCCTGCGGGTCGGTTTCGAAGTTGAATTGCGCCGGGTCCGGGTTGACGCCGGGGGTCGTCGCGTTAGCCTCGGGTGAAAAACCTGTCGGCCCGGAGCTATTGACGGCGACCGCCTGATAGTAATAGGTGGTGCCGCTATTGAGATTGGTATCGGTATAGGACGTGTTGGTTATGCCGGTGACGACCGGTGCAATGGGACTCTCGTAACCGGATTCCGCAGCCCGGTAGAGATTGTAGCTGGTAGCTCCGCTGCCGGCGGTCCAAGACAAGGCCACCTGGCCATTGCCGGCCGTCGCGGTGAGGCTGGATGCAGCGTAGGGGGCGCCGTTCGGAGGAGGCGGCGCGGTTCCACCAGTTAACACAGTGACAGCTTGCGTGTCATAGACTGTCCCCGTGGTCCAGTCGAATGGACTGCCAGGGGTGCTCCAATAAAATGGACTCAGTCCGTGGACATGGGCGGAATCAACAAGATACTTGTTCCAATAATACGCGGAAGCACTATTATAGGTTGCCTCCGTTCCTGTAAGGAAAGACTTCCCCGCAGCCTGAAATTCGCCCACCATTACCGGGATGCCCTTGCTGACATACTGGTCGGTCAGTTGTTGGAATCCCAAGTCTATGTAGCCTTCTTCGGGTGAGGTGGCGTTGCGAGTTGGGTCTCCGGAATAATGGTAAGCCGGCCCCCAGAAGTATTGCATATTGCCCCACGATGCATCGCTGGTCAATTGCGTGAACTGAAACGGCGTGTAGCAATGATATTCCACCATCAGACGATTGGGGGTTGGATCCGTCGGCAGCGAATTCAACCATGACGTGTCCCCGCCGCCTTGCAGCACCAGCCAGCGGTTGGTGTTATTGCCGCCGACGCCGCGAACCGCGTTGACGAAAGTCTGATAGTAAGCCATCAACGTGGTCATCTCAGCGGGACTGCTCACGGTTGGTTCGTTCGCTGCGGCAAAGAGCAAATGGTTGTCATAACCGGCAAAGGTGGTGGCGATCTGTGTCCAGTAGGAGCTCATCTTCGCGTTGATGGTGGAATCGACATTTGTCCCAATTACCAGCCAGCCGCCGTCCCAGTGATCGTTGATTACGACATACATTCCCGCGGCAATAGCCCAATCAACCGCCTGTTTGACCTGCGCCATATAGCTGGCATTGATTTGGTAGTTGGTCTGGTTGGCATTGGAGTCCCACGCGCATGGGATGCGAACTGCGTTAAATCCGGCGTTGGCGGCAGTGTAGAACGGTGCCGCGCTCGGATACGAATAGCCCCAAATGGCTTCCAATGAATTTCCCAGATTCCACCCGTAGGTTGGATTCGGCAGTGGCATGGTGGCGGGTAGATTGGTGGCCGCCGCTCGCAGACCGAGATCGAACACCGCATCAAACTTGTGGCTGCTGCCGGTGATGATGGTGCCGCCGCTGGTGGGAATGACCGCGATTTCGCCTCCGGCGTAGGCGTTCGTAGCCACGGCCAGCGCCGCGTAGCCGCCGCCGGTCGGCTGGATGCCGAAAGAAAATGCGTAGGTTTTGTTCGTGACCAGCGGCACGTTCAGCCCGCTCCATTGCAGCCAGTCGCCGTCGGTGAAACCGGGATTCGGCGCGCTGAACGTGATGAGCAACGTCGCTGTGCTGTTGCTCATCGAGTAGATGCGGAGGTAATACGTCGGCGTGCTGGCCGGCGTGCCGTAGCCGTTGCCGGAATTCAATCCCGCCGTCTTGATGGCGACCGACACGAGATTCATCGCGTTGGTTCCGGTGGTGAAGGTCTGACCGACGGGCGGATTGTTGTCGGTGAAATAATTCAACCCGTCAGGCCAGGTCTGGTTGCCGCTGGTGGAGAGCTGGAAAATGTCGTTCGATCCCAGACTCGGCGCGGCGGGGCTGTCCGTAAAAGTTTGCGCGTATAAATTACCCACCAAGCCGACGGCGAAGAGCTGCAAAATAAGCCTGCAAATGGCGGTGTTCACGTGTTCACGCTGCCTTCGTAATTTAAGGTAACCTAAATGCGCTTGGAAAGCAAGTCGTCAGTACTTACGACGCTGGCGCCAGCGCGAGCGCATCTCGACTGCGCAGCGTGTCAACGCCGATCGTGTGAATGCGAATCGCATCGTCAGTCACCACCTCCGCCGGCGAGGAAAACTTTTCCCTATTCGGCCTGACCGCGGAACACTCAGGCCCATCAACGGCTGGGGGAATTGTATGCCGACCAACAGGCGTGGACACGCAAGGTGATCCTGAACATCGCTACGTCCGGCAGGTTCTCCAGCGACCGCACCATTGGCGAGTACGCCAGAGAGATTTGGCGCGCCGAACCATTTTGACCGAACAACCATGAACGACATCAAACGAATCGCCATCAATATCTTAGCCTGATGGTCAGCACATGCGCGAGTAGGCGTTTCATGAAAAAACTTTTCACCACTTTATACCACAATTGACATGAGGGTTCGATTCCATTCACCCGCTCCAATTTCAAATTGGAGTAATTAAATCAATGGTTTTGTGAGTTTTTGACGGTTTCAAAATGCCTTACTGCTAACGCCCACTGCTAACAAATTCAAACTTGTTCAAAGCTGCCATTGCTGTCCATCCCTATCACAAAAGCATTGCTTTGCGTCGCTGGCCCGCTTCCCAACCATTCAGCCCGGCGACTCGATGCCGCGGCCAATTCAAGGCGGCGATGGAAAGCCACGTCCCGGCCTGAGGCAACGAACAGACGGTGATGGGCCGACGGCCGGCCATGGGGAAGCGCACCAGGGCTTTCTCCGATAAGCGCACGGAAAAAGCCGGCCCGTCATCCGCTACCGCCGATGGCTGGACATGGATGTCCCGCGGGTCCACCAGATGAAAGGCGCAGCCCAGCGCCTTGGCGACGGCTTCCTTGATGGACCAGAGCAGCGCCGCAGCCCGGGCCAGGTTTCCGCCGGCCAACTCCAATGCCGGTTGAAGCTCTTGTTCGTGGAAGACCCGGTGCAGGGGGTAGCCTTCCGGAAATTCGGCGCTGCCGGCCACATCGATGCCGATATCCGACACGTCGCCACAGAGGGCAGCCCAGACTTCTTCGCCCGCCGTGCTGAAGGAGATGGCCGGGCCCCGGTGTTCTCCCAACTGGAGCTGGGGCCGGCCCAGCGTATCGTGGACCAGTTGAATCGGAAATGCGACCCGGTTGGAGAAATGGGGACGTTCCCAAAGAGAACTCTCCCTCGCTTGAAGATGTTCCCAGAGGATGGTAACGAGCCGGCGACGGTTTTCCGTCCGACGGGCCACACCGACGGTGGCGGTTGCAGAGTTCCCCGGCACGGAGGCATAGAAAACGACGCCCCCGCAAGGAACGAGACGCACAGTCTGAACGATCACTTCCTGGCGATCCTGTGCCACGGCTGTCCCCATCTGTTCGAAACGCGTCATGGCGAAATCCAGTGCAGGCGCAACGTACGAACCTGCATGATAGTGCGGCCTTGATCGTCAAGTCCCCGGGCGTCCCAGGCGACAGACTCCTGGTCCTGGACTCGGAGGCGGGCTTCCAGGGTTATCGGTTCGCCCGGCAGGCATTGGCGCAGAAACCGCATCTCGCCGACCCCGGTGGGCACCAGCGAGCGGCGATCTTGTGAATCCATGGTCAGCATGTGGAAGCCGGTCAACTGCATCAGGGCCTCGAACAGGTAAGGAGAGTATTGGTAGCGGGCGGCGGGCAGATGCGCGAAATCATCGGTCTCCCGGTAAATGGTTCGACCCCGTATCAGCCCCGGACCGGCACCGTCAATGGCCTCCAGCACACGATACCTGCCGCCAAGTCCGGTGCCGTCTTCGTACCATTTGAGCACCTGTTCATGATTCACGGGCGGAGTCCGCAGTTCATCCGGACGGACCGGAAAATCTTGGAACCACTCGGCGAGTTCTCGCCGCCCGCCACCGAGGAGCACCTGGCCCGTGCAGTGCGGGATGAAGCGGTCGGCCAGCCGGCCCGTGGGGGAGATCTCTTGCACGGACAGAGAGGCCTCGCAGACCACCTCCCGGGAATCGTTGCCGGACCGGCGGCAGGAGATTCGAGCCGACCGGGGAACCTCGGGCGGACAGGAGATCATGTCCATAAAATGCACCTGGCGCACACCCCGCACCGGGAGGTGGGGATAGAGGATGCGGGCGGATTCCATGAAGGTCTCGATCATCATGGTGGCGGAGACCAGAGGATGGGCGAGGGACTTGAGTGGCCGGTGATCTGCGATCCACAGATCGTTCTGCCGGGAGAAGCTTCTGGTGGCCTCCAAATGTTCCCGCCGGAGGTCCAAGCCAGAGACGCCATCAATCATGGGGAAGTCCCGGGGGCTGAACGTCACGGTACCTCCATCCAGTTGTCCACTGAGCGCGGGCTGGTTGATATCACCGAGCGGTGCTGTCTTCACGGAGGGCAGTGTCCGGATGAACATGACCCCATCGTCGTCGGCCGGGGCGACGAAGAGTTCCCGGCCGAACAGGCCGGCCAGCTCATGGACATGGACGTAGGCCACGCCGCGGCGTCTGAGCATGTCCCGGACTTCCGGGTCCTCGGCCATGCCCGCCCCTTCGATTGGGGGCAGCATCAACACCTTGAAGCGGATGGCGCTGTTCTTTTGGTGGAGGTATCGGAGCAGCGCCGACATCATGCGGTTGGCGGCGGCATAGTTGGTCTGGCCGGGATTTCCCTGAATGGCCGCCACCGAGGAAAGGCCCACGAAGAACCTCAAACCCGCCCCTTCTGCCGCCGAGAATAGATTCCAAGCTCCCAGGAATTTAACGTCCGTGACGAGGGAAAAATCCTCGGGAGTCATTTGGTCGAGAAAACCGTCCCGGAGAACGCCAGCGCCGTGAACGATGCCGTCGATCCGGCCATAGCGGCCGGCCACCTCGCCCAGGGCAACCCGAACCGCCTCGGGGTCGGTTACATCGCAGGCCAGGTACGTGGCCTCGATTCCTGCGGCGCGCAAATCCGCCAGGGTCCGGGCAATCTCGCGGGCCCGGGATTTGTCAGGGGCAGATCCAGCAGACGAGGGCCCGGGGTGCGGCTCCAGCCGGGTCCGGCCAAGAAAAACCAGGCGCGGCGCGAAGGGTGCCAAACTGCGGGCCAGGTGGGCGCTGATCCCCGTGGCGCCTCCCGACATGACGACCACGTCTCCGGGATTCAACTCCAGCCTTGGCGGATCGCTGAAGACTGCGGGGGCCAGGCGCGCCTGCGAGGTGAAGACCTTGCCTTCGCGATGAATGAGTTCCACCGTGGCGCAGCCCTTGTCCAGAGCGGCGCTCAAGGCCAGGCGCAGGTCGGTATCCCGACCGATTTCCAGCGTACGAAACTGGACCGCGGGATATTCCTGGGCGGCGCTCAGGAACAGTCCGAGCAGCCCCTCCGTCAGCAGCCGGCCAGGAGTATCAACCTCCTCGCGGCGATGAATCAGGACAACGAACTTCCGGGTGGGTGATTGGAGAAAGGACTTCAGGAGTTGAAAGAGCCCGGTGAGCAGCCGCGAAACATTCACCATGCCGGCCAACCGTTCCGACCCGGCTTGAGGCAGGGTGATGACCAGCCCTGCGAGGGAGGCAAGCCCTGAGATTTTCTCCGAGGTCCTGGTGACTCCCGCAGCCGTCAGAATGTCGTGGCCCTTTTCGCCCGGCCCCAAGTGCTCCGGCATGAATGGCAGGGGAAACGTGTCAACGCCGTAATCCTGGCGGAGCAGGTCCCCCGCACTCCCGGCCAGTGCGTCATTCTGGTCCGGCGAGAGGAGGAGGACGGTCTCGCCGGGGCTTAATTCCACGGGCAGTGCAGCTGCCGGCTGCACCGGGGCGAGGTTGAAAACAAGCCGCTTCAGCGGCGCCTCATCCACTGACGGTTCCGGGATTCCGGCCGGTGCCGCGCCGGTGACAGCCGCCTTGGCGGCGGGCCGCTCGCCGGCGCCTTCCTGCCGGGCGACGATTGCGGAGATCTGCCGGGCGATTTCTCTTACGGTGCGGACATGGATAAATTCCTCCAATTCGATGGTGATCCTAAACTGGCGTTCCGCGGCATCCATGATGATCGGCAGACGGCTGGAGCGGACGGAGAGGTCCCTTCGGAGATCCATATCGGGTTGAATTTCGTCCCGGTTGAATCCGGTGGCATCCATGATGATGCGAATCACCGCCTCCAGGTGGTCCTGACGCCCAGGCGCTTCGGCAAGGGCCGGGGCGGCTGGTCCGTCCGGGATGGCCGGGGAACGATCGGGGGGGCGGTGAGACGCGGGAGCTTTCCGGGATGACGGGAGGGAAATGAACCGCGGTTCTCCCCGAATCTGCAGATGCCCGTGAACGAAGAGCTGCGCCAAGGTGGTCTGGTACGTGTAGCTCTCCGCGGTGGGCAGGCAGGTCTGGAAGCACAGCGGCTCAGGGAGCGTGTCGGCGATGAGACCGCTCAATATGTCGCCGGGGCCAACCTCCACAAAGTGCCGGATGCCGTAGTCATTCCAGAGAGTCTGGACATTGTTCATCCAATGGACGGGAGATTCCAGGTGGGCCATCAGAATACGCCTGATCTCAGCGGGATCCGATGGATACGGTGCCAGGGTTGTGTTGGAGATGACGGGAATCTGCGGGGAATGAAATGGGATGGAGGCAACAAACGCCTCGAGCTCATCATGGATGACCCTCATGATCGGAGAGTGGAAAGCCATGCTGACACGCAAGACGGTGAATCGGTATCCCTTCTCCTTCAGTCTGGCACCGAGATTTTTGACCACCTCGGTGTTGCCACTCAGGATGATCTGGGTCGGTGAATTGATATTGCCAATGTGGACATCCTTCAGTTCCTGGATCATCTCTTTCACCATATCCAGGGGAGCGTCTGTGGCCGCCATGATGCCGGGGTCCCCGTGCATGGTAGCGGCCTTGTCCATGCAGAGTGCCCGCTGGTTCACGATTCGAAACCCGTCCTCCAGGGAATAGACACCGGCCAGGCAGAGGGCGGTCAGTTCGCCCAAACTGTGGCCGGCCATGGCCACCGGGTGGATACCCAGAGTGGTGAGGTATCGAGCCATGGCGTATTCCACGGTGAACAAGGCGGGCTGCTGCCACCGTGTCTTCTGAAGGTTTTCCTCCCGATCATGAAACAATAAGTGAAGGAGGTCGAAGTCCGCTGCCGCGGCCGCCCGATCCATCCACTCCTTGATGACGGGAAAGGACTCGTAGAGCGCCTGGCCCATGCCGGCATAGTGAACCCCTTGTCCGGGAAAGACCAGAGCGAGCGGCAAGATTGGCAGATCCTCGGGGCTGATGAAGAGGCCCTGCTGTGCCAAGGAACGCGCCGCTTTGGGTGAGGCGACTGCGGCTTCGGCCAGGGAGGAGGTGCGCTCGATTATCGTGAGGGCTTCTTCGGCAGAGGGTGCGACAACGGCCATCCGAAAGTTGCGGCCGGCCATTTCGGCCCGAAAGAAAGAGACACCCTGGAGCGCCGCCAAGCCATCGGCTGTCTCCGCGGTGAGACGCGCCTCTCTGCCCGGGGAGACCAGGATCGTATCCTCACCATCCAAGGCCTGCTCCACCTGGACCACGTAGTTGGAACCGCCGAACCCGAAGGCGTTGACCTGAAACCTTCTGGGCTGGTGGTCCTTGCCCTTCCAATCAAGCGGCTCCGGGGCGATGAGGAGACCCGATCCTTCCAGGGCGATTTCCGGGTCTGGCTGCTTATAATTGAGGGTGGGAGGGAAAACCCCCGCCTTCATGGCCATGATTCCTCGAATGAGGCTGTTAACGCCCGAGGCGCCCAAGGTGTGTCCGATCTGGGATTTGAATGAGGTGAGCACCGTGCGATGGGAAGAATTGAAGAACGTCTTCAAGGCCCGCACCTCCTCCACGTCCCCTTGCCGGGTGCTCGTGGCATGGCATTCCACCAGGTCCACGGCATCGGGCCCATAAGGTATCCCCCGGAAAGAGCTGCGGATGGCGATCTCCTGGGTGACACTGGAGGACTCCACCATGCCCAGATGGTTGTTGCTCGCTCCCATGTTGGTGATGACGGCGTGGACCTGCGCCCCTCTCGCGCGCGCCAGGCTTTCCCGCTCGATGACAATCATGCCCCCGCCTTCGCCGAGGACCATCCCGTCTCGTTCGGCATCGAAGGGACGGGAGGCTTCGTGAGGCGGCCGCTGCCGTCCCGACAACCCGTAAAGTGCGCCCAAGGCGGAGAATTCCAGGAAATGCAGGTGGGTGAGATTATCCTCGCTCCCGCCGACGATGGCGGCATCGATGATGCCGTTGCGGATCAACTGCAGGGCGCTGTAAAGCGCGACCAGGGAGGTGGCGCAGGCGGCGGAGACCGAAAAGCTTGGCCCCATGAAGCCATAGCGGTTGCAGATGAATCCACCGGCGGTGCAGTTGAGCCGGCCCAGAAGCGTGGTGTCGTCCGGAGCCATGCGTCCGGACTTCACCTCCCGTTCGATGGCGCTCTCCTGATCCGGGGTGAGGGGAACGGCCCGCTTGATATCGGAGAGAATGTCATGCACGTACGCCCGGATGATGATATTGGTAAGGGTGCCCGCCGCCTCTCCGGAGTTCTGGGAGATGAGGACCGCGATGCGCTCGCGCGGGATGCCTGACTCCAGGATGCCGGAGGATTGGATGGCCGTTTGCGCCAGCCACATGGTGTTCCGGGTGGCCGAGGTCATGGTCCGGAAATCCTGCGGGGGAATTCCCAGTTCACTGCGTGAGACCTGAAAATCCACGAAGGCGCCCACCTGGCAGTAGGTCTTGTCCGTGATACGCGGCCGTGGATCATAAAAGCGGTCGTGATTCCACCGGGAAGACGGCACCGGGACAACGCCACTCTTCATGGCCAGGCTTGCCGCCCAGATCTCTTCCGGACTCTTGCCGAGAGCATTGAGGACGCTCATCCCGCTGATGGCCACCCGGTCACGATCGTCTCTCAATCGGGTGACGCCCTTCGGTCTCCGGCCAACCCCGGGGGTTGGTGTTTCCGCGGGCGGCGGCGCGGCGGGTGAAGGTGCCGCGGCTTTTGCGGCCGACGTCGCAAAGGGTTGATGGAGCAAGAGCGGGCCTTCGGCCAACTCGCGGTGAAACGCCTCCAGCTTCTGAACTTTATTAATCAGTCCGGCGCAGGACCCGGTCATGAATTGCCCGCGTTCCAGACACGCCTGCTCATCCAGCGGCTGCCCGCTTCGGCGGTCCACGCCACGGACGGCGGCGAAGAGACTGCCGACGGTCATCTCCTCCATTTTTTTGCGGAAAGACGGTTCGTCCTGGTGGCCTGCGGCAAACTCCCTTTCCAGAGCCAGGACGGCGGCCATTCTCGGGGTCCTCAAGGAACGCACGCGCAGTCCGGTGCTTTGGCCCGAAACGACCGTTCCTCCCGGCGGCGATTCCACCAACACCCGCTGATAGAGAGGCTTCAGGGCACCCGTTTCAACGATCTCCAGAGTGGCCAGATAGGCCGTGCCCATCTGGATGGCGTCGGCGCCGAGCAAGCTGGCCATGAAGGCGGTTTCCCGATTGTAGATGCCCCCGGCCAGGATGAACCGACAGTTCCGGAACAGGGAGGGCTGGCGACGTTTGAGGTCCAGCACCATTTGCGCCAGGGTGAGCGTGCTATGTTGCCCCACGTGGCCGCCGGCCTCGTAACCCTCGCAGACCACGTAGCGGACGCCCGCCTCTAGGGCGAGTTTCAACAGGGCATCATCCGGGGCGATATACACGACGCCAATGCCGCATTGCAGCAATTCTTTTATGGGGGAGATATCTCCTCCGGCAATCCAGACAAAACGGGGCCGGTGTTGTTTTATCCAGGCCAGTTGCGTTTCCCGCAACGGGTTCTCGGCCAGGGAGATGATATTCAACGCATACGGGCGTCCGCTCATGATCTCCGCCAGGCGTCCCAACCTGCGGTCACAAGTCTGGGCATCCATCTGGCCAAGCGCGATGGTGGGCAGTCCGCCCGCATCCGCAATCGCGGAGGCAAACTCCGGGCTATCGGTGATCCAGGACATGGCACCCTGGATAAAAGGATACTTGATGCCCATCTCCCAGGCCAGTGGGCTGTCGAGGAAGCAATCCTTCTTCGCCCCGGTGGCATCGCACAAGTTCCGCACCTCCGCCATGAAGGCTTTCACAGCTTGCTCGGTTCCGGAGCCAAAACGTTCGGCAAACGACGCGGCAAAGGCCGCCTCCACGCCCAGCGGGATGACCTCGTTCTGGGTGAAATGGCTGTCCAGGGGATGGACGGCGCTGGCCTGCACCTGGCCGATGAAGGCACGACAGCTTTCGTCCGTGATCTCGGCGGCGCACAGCGAGTCCTCGAAGGCCTGGATTTTCTTGAAAGCCAGCGAATTCCCCTTGTTGAACAGGCGACACGGCACCTGCAGGTCCAAGCCCACCAGCGCCGTGGAATCCACGCGGAGTCTGGCGAGTTGCTGGCGTTGGCGATCGTCCATGACCACCAGATTCGTCAGCCAGTGGACGCTCTCGAAGACAATGCCGGCGGCTCCGGTGGACAGGAAGGCCGCAGCCGCCTCGGGGGTGGAGACGCCGCCCCAGATGAGAACGTCCAGAGACTTCGCCGAGGCGTGCAACAGTTCCCTGGCCGCCGCATAGAGACCCAAGGTCGTCTCGCCGCTCACGAATCCAGCCGCCTCGCAGCCCTTGAGGACGATGCGCCCGATGCCCGAATCCTCCTTGACCATGGCGGCCAGCAGAGACACGTCCCCGACAATGGGAAAGCAGCGGTAGTCTTCCGACAAGGTCCGCAGTCGCTGCAGCCAGGCTGAAGGATTCCCCGGAAAGAACCGGGGCTGGCATTCCACCCAGAGATTCCGGACACCGGTTTCCTTCAGGAGCTGGCCGGTGGATGGATTCATCAGGGCGGCGGCGGAAATTTTGATATCACTGACCTGGCCGGCCGGGTCGGCCGTTTGCAGGAACGCATGCAGGTCTTCCGCCCCCATCGTGGAAAAATCGAAGAGTGCCCGGCTGCCCGTGCGTTGTGCCATTTCGGACACCGGCGGGTTGATCTCGCCAGGTCTCCAGACAAAAGCAATTATGGGAACTGGCGATGGCACAGTCTGATCTTCCATACGCAAAGCGGAGCTTGATTGAGTCGCTTCCTTTAATTCCATTGCAGGTGGATTGTCGCCCCAAAATCGCGCGCGGGCAAGGCGTGAAAAGTGGCGCAGGCGTTTTGATTGCTGAATTTGAAGCGGGATGCGTTTGAGTAATCCCAAGGGGATTGCAATCATTCAGCCTAGCAGCCTGTCGGACTTA
>PLAY01000167.1 GCA_003134375.1 Limisphaerales bacterium
TATTATTTAATATGCTCTAAACAGAGCATTCATAAGTGTCATTCCTTTCATTTGGTTGAGGTTTACAGGGGGAATGACGCTCGAATAATGCCGAGTTGCAAAAAGAAAAAAGGGGCGATTCCTCAATGATTTGAAGAATCGTCCCGTGTGCTCGGCATTATCAAGTGCTACAGAAAATAGCCCTTATGCCGAGCTCGGCATAAGGGATATTTCTATTCGTGAAACGGGAAACGGGAAACGTGAGGCGTGAAACGTAAGACGTGAGAGGCTCATTACGATTCACGTTTCACGCATCACGTTTCACGCCTCATCTGTCCGCGGGTGACGCCAAGCTGGTTCATCAGTTTCAATTCACGCCAGAGTTCGGTGCCGGTGATTTCGCCCCGCAAAAGCCGGCGGTATTTTGAAATCGTCTGGGTTACCTGCTCGGGCATTTCGTTGAGGAATTCCACGCGGAAATGGCGTGCGCCGAGTTCCATCATCCGTGAGACATATTCCGCGCCGGTCTGCGCCAGCGAGTTGAACACCGTGTTGCGGCAGCCCACGTCGGCCTTGAGCGGGTGCTCCGCGCCCACGCGGTCGCGCAGCCGCACGTCATGCACGTCGCATGGGCGGCCGCAGTTCCGGTAATCCGTGCCGCTGGAAAGAAACGCGCAGAAGACGCAGTGCTCCATGTGAAACATCGGCATGTGCTGGTGGATGGTCACCTCGAACCATTCCGGCGGTGCGGCCTGCAACAACGCTTCGAGCTGCTGAAAATTCAGATCGTAGCTCGTGGTGACGCGTTCCAGGCCGAATTGGTTTTTGAAATAATCCGCCGCCAGCCGGTTGGCCACGTTCAGCGAATAATCGCCAATGCGCCGGTCGCTGGCGAAGAACGTCAGGTGATCGTAATTGCGGACCAGATAACCGTCGGCGTTGCAGGAGCGCACCTGCTCCAGCGCCCATTCCTCGCCCGGTTTGAAGATGCGCGGGGGAGCGACGAAAATACCTGGTTGAGAGTTGAGGGTTGAGGGTTGAGAGACAGAGCAACTGCGCGCGCTGTGGAACAGTGTCACGGCTTCGTGATATTTTTTTGGGTCTTCGAATTCGCAGTAAATGGTGGTCACACCGCATTGCAGCGCGGCTTCGAGTTGGGGAAGGTTGCGGACGAGCGCGATGAGGGTGGAACCCGCGTCACGCGGGTTAAATTCGGCGTCGCGCCGAATTTCGTCGTGAGACGTGGATTGCGGGTGACGGGACGGTGATGGAGCCGTCGGACCTCGCTGCCCGGTTTCCGGCGCGACGCCGGAAACAACAGGCGTGACGCCTGTGCCACCCACAGCGTTCAGCGTCCAGCGTTTTGGCTGTGTGCGCAATCGTTCCAACTCCGCTGCGATTTCGCGGCGCAGACGATTCAGCTCGCTGACCGGCAGTAAAACTTCGCCCGACAGATTATTTTTCAATTCGCCGAGTTTGAACGGGGTGCCGCCGAGGCGGCCAAGCTGCTCGCACAAACGTTCGGTGGTGAGCGGTTGCTTTTCGGCTTTCGCCAGCGGCAGGGAGGATTCGACTTTGGCGATATTTCCGAATTCATCGTGCGCAATGAGCATGAGCGACTTGCCTGCGACACCATGAACTTCGATTTCGATGGGCCGCTGAAATTTCGGCGTATCGCCCTCGAAGCTTTGACGCAATCGCCGGTCCAGTTCCGGGTCGCTGGTTTTCCACAGCTTGTCACCGACGTGGACGCGCGAGAAATAAATATCGCCATGGCCGAAGCCAAGCAATGTTTCATCCCGTCGCGCTTCGATTTCATAAACGCGCCCGCCTTCCTCGTTTTCCTCCGGTTTGCCGGCATCGAACACCACGCCGTCGCCCGGCTTCAACGGGCCTTCGAGGCGGATGAGAACGCCATCGCGCAACACGCGCGCGATTTCGCCGAGATAAACGCCGCGTTTTTTGCCAAAGCGCGCATGGACGAGCTGTTGGTTGTTGGTGCCGCCGAACCAGCCGGTGTGCAGGCCGCGGGAGAAGGCCATTTCCATGTCGTATTGATCGTGACGGGTGACAAGTGACGAGTGACAAGGGGTTGCATCGTGCGCCGGCTGTTTCTTGCCACTTGTCACCTGCCACTTGTCACTCAGCGTATCGAGCGCATTGCGGTAGATGCGCGTGATATTGGCGACGTACTCCGGCGATTTGAGCCGGCCTTCGATTTTCAGCGAGGCGACGCCGACGTGGATCAATTCCGGCAAAACCTCCAGCCCGGCCAGATCCTGCGGGCTTAACAGATATTTCCGGTCGCCGAGCGGCACGAGTTTGCCATCGGAAACCAAATCATAAGGCATCCGGCACGCTTGCGCGCATTCGCCGCGGTTGGCCGAACGTCCGCCCAGCGCCTCGCTGGTGAGGCATTGGCCCGAGTAGGCGATGCAGAGTGCGCCATGAACGAAAACTTCCAAGGGCAACTGGGAGGGGCGCGCAGTCCCCTGCGCGCCGGCATTGGAGGGCAATTCGGCGGCGGGCAGGGGACTGCCCGCCCCACCTTGCGCGGCTTGGATTTTTTCGATTTCCTTGATTGAACATTCGCGCGCGAGCACGACGAGGGCACAGCCGAGTTCACGGGCAAAGTCCACGCCGGCGGCGCTGGTGATGGTCATCTGGGTCGAGGCGTGAATCGGAAAATCGGGCGAGAGTTGCCGGATGAGCCGGCAAATGCCCACGTCCTGCACAATCACCGCGTCCACTCCGACGGCGATCATCATCCGCAGATATTTTTCGGCATCGGCAAGCTCGTTCTCGAAGACGAGCGTGTTGAGCGTCGCGAAGCCGCGCACGCCACGCCGGTGGAGAAATTCCATCAGCTTCGGCAAATCGGCGGCGGTGAAATTGTCGGCGCGCATCCGCGCGTTGAATTTTTCAAGTCCGAAATAAATGGCGTCGGCGCCATTCTCAACGGCGGCGCGGGCGCAATCCCAACCGCCGGCGGGCGCGAGCAATTCGGGCAAATTTCGAATTTCAAACATCGAATTTTGAATTGTCGCCGGTTCAGATTGGGTTGTGACGTTCATTTCGACCCGTGGAATTTACCACGAAGGCGCGAAGGCACAAAGTATCTTCAGCACGGTGGGGCGAGACTACTGGCGAGCCGCTGATCAATCCGGGTTTCCGGCTCGCGCCTTCGCGGCGACGAAGCCGCTACGGCGGCGCAGGCGCGAGAACGCTCGCCCCACCGAATTGTTTTATTGCCCGGCGAACTCGGTATTTTGAACTTGGCAATCAAGCCGAATGAGCCACTTTTACCCTGTGATTCATCCAACCGCCATCATTCATCCGAAGGCCAAGCTGGATTCGACCGTTTGCGTCGGGCCGTATGCCGTGATTGACGAGGGCGTGGAACTGGGCGCGGACTGCGTCGTCGGGCCGCACGTTTATCTCACGGGCCTGACGACGGCCGGTACGCACAATGTGTTCCATGCGGGCTGCGTCATTGGCGACGAGCCGCAAGATTTGAAATACCAGGGTGAACCGACGCGGGTGCGCATTGGCGACCACAACGTAATCCGCGAACACGCCACGGTGCATCGCTCAAGCAAGCCGGACGAGGAAACCATCATCGGCTCGCACAATTTTCTGATGGCGAACTGCCACATCGGCCACAACTGCCGGCTGGGCGACCATACCATCATTGCCAACGGCGTGTTGCTGGCCGGGTATGCGGAGGTGCAGGACCAGGCGTTCCTTTCCGGCAACAGCCTCGTGCATCAGTTCTGCCGGGTGGGGACGCTCGCGCTGATGCAGGGCGGATCGGCGATCAGCCAGGACCTGCCGCCGTTCACGGTGGCGCTACGCGGCAATGAAATCTGCGGATTGAACGTCATCGGCCTGCGCCGCGCGGGTTTCACGGCGGAACAGCGGTTGGAATTGAAACGGCTTTATCACGCCCTGTTCCGCAGCGGGAAAAATTTGCGGGCGGCAGTCGAGGAAGCACAAAAAAGTTTCACCAGTCCCACGGCAAAAACATTGCTGGATTTTGTCGCCGAAGCAAAGCGCGGCGTGTGTGCAGATGTCGGTCGTGCGGCTGGTGACAACGAAGACGAATAAGGAAGCGCGTATGTACAAAATAATCGGTTCCGATGGCAGGGAATACGGCCCGGTGGCCGCCGGGCAATTACGGCAGTGGATTGCCGAAGGCCGCGCCAACGCGCAGACGCCAACGCTTGCTCCCGGCGCGACGGAATGGAAACCGCTCGGCGCGCTGCCGGAAATTGCGGGAAATTTTGCGCCGCCCATTCCGCCGACAATCAGGCCGCCCCTTCCGGGGGCTTCAACGGCGGGCCAAATGCCCAAAACCAATTCCTTTGCAACGGCAGGACTGATTTTCGGCATTTTGTCGGTGACATGCTGCTGCGGATGTCCGTTCAACATCCTCGGACTGGTCTTCTCGCTCATCGGACTGTCGCAAATCAACCGGCATCCCGAACTTTACGAAGGCCGCGGCGTGGCCATTGCCGGACTGATCCTTTCGGCGGCGAGCCTGGTTTTGGGATTCGGGCTGGCCTTGCTCAAGCTTGCACTCCACCCGGAAAACTTTGAATGGCATTTCAAGTCTTTTTGAACCTGAACCATGCGCGCTGAATCCCAACCCGCGCCGCCGAAAATTGCCGCGCCGCAGTCGCTCGCATTTTTCACGGTGGTCGTGCTGGTGGCGGCAGTTCTGGGCTCGGGCGCAGTTCTGTTTTTCTTCGATCCGGCGAAGCACGGTTTTTATCCCGTTTGTTTGTTTCATTCGCTGACCGGCTTGAACTGTCCGGGGTGCGGTGCGACGCGGGCGGCGTATCAATTATTGCACGGCCATCTGCTCCGCGCGCTGCAGGACAATGCGCTGTTCGTTCTGATGCTCGCGGGGTTGACGGCGCAGAGCGTATGGTGGGTCATGCAAAAAATCCGGAACCAACCGGTCGCATTCATTGTGTCGCCCATGATATTGTGGGCGCTTCTCGTTACCGTGCTGGTATTCACCGGCTTGCGGAATTTGCCGGCGTTTTCGTGGCTTTCGCCGTAAAGGACGCAACCGGGCGCCACCACCGGAACTTTTCGCTTTTGTCGGCGCGCGCCGTCGTGTTCAATCGTTGGCTTATGAGTCTGACACATCCATTGACGACAACGACATTTGATCTGCCTGGTTATCGCGTAATCAAATCGTTCGGCGTCGTGCGCGGCATCATTGTGCGGTCGCGCTCCATCGTCGGAAATTTTGGCGCCAGCATTCAGGCGGTTTTCGGCGGGAACATTTCACTGTACACCAATCTTTGCGAACGCACGCGCGAAGACGCCTTCAACCGGATGCTCACCCATGCCGGAGAACTCGGCGCCAACGCCGTCATCGGCGTGCGTTACGACGCGACGGAGCTTGCGGCGGGCATCACCGAGGTGCTGTGTTACGGCACGGCGGTTTATGTGGAGGCGGCGAGTTGATGGAGGAAGCGAGGGCCGGGGAAGGATCGGTCTGCCATCCTCAACCTTCAGGCTCCAACCAACAATCAACCATGTCTGGACACAGTAAATGGGCGAAGGTCAAGCACTTCAAGGGTGCGATTGACGCCAAGCGCGGGAAAATATTTTCCAAGCTGGGACGCGAAATCACCATCGCCGCCAAAATCGGCGGCGGCGATCCGGGCATGAATCCGCGCCTGCGCATGGTGCTGCTCAAATGCCGCACGGCGAACATGCCGCGCGACAACATCGAGCGCGCCATCAAGAAAGGGACCGGCGGCGGGGAAAGCGCGAACTTCGAGGATTTGACCTATGAAATTTACGGACCCCACGGCGTGGCGCTGCTGGTCGAAGTGAGCACGGACAATCGCAATCGCACGGCGTCGGACATTCGCAGCATCGTGACCAAGAACAACGGCAGCATTGCGACGCCAGGATCGGTCAGCCGGTTGTTTCAGCGGAAAGGGCAAATCATCGTGTCGCGCGAAGCGGCAGGCGAAGATCAGTTGATGGAACCGGCGCTCGAAGCGGGCGCGGAGGATTTCAAGGCCGAACCGCAGGGGTATGAAATTCTGACCGAACCGGGAAATTTTGAGGCCGTGCATAAACAAATTGAGGCTGCGAACATCAAATGCGACGCGGCGGAAATCACATGGTTGCCCACCCTTACCCTGCCGCTGGCCGGCGAAGCGGCCATCACGGCGGTCAACAAGCTGATTGAGGCGCTGGAAGAGCATGACGACGTGAAGGAAGTTTATTCCAACGCCGAATTTCCCGATGATACGGTAAAGGCATGACCCCCAAGCGCAGCCACGAAGCATGAAGGCATTAAGCGCTGACAGTTTTCTCGCGCGGCTGCTCGCCAAATTGACGGTGGCGGTATGCCGTCATCCCCGCTGGTTTTTTTATCCCCAGGTGGCGCTGTTCCTGTTGTGCGTGCTTTATACGATCGGTTTTCTGAAGGCCGACATGAACCGGGACAATCTGGTCGGGCCCAACCAGAAATATCATCAGAATTATCTCCGGCTCCAGCAGGAATTTCCCCAGCAGGGGGATTTGGTGGTGGTGGTGGAAAGCGACAACATTGAAAAAAGCCGGCAGTTTGTCGAACGCATTGCCGCCAAAATGCAGGAGGAAACGAATTTGTTCCTCGACGTTTTTTATGCGCAGAACCCAATGATAATGGGTTCCAAGGGGCTGCTTTACGCGTCGGAGACGAACCTGGTGGAGATGAAAACCATGCTCCAGGCCGCCCGGCCATTTGCCCGGCAGTTCACCCAAACGACGAACCTGGTCTCATTTTTTGAGCAGATCAACACGGCGTTCCGCACCGCACCGCGCGAGGCCAACGCCGACACGGACTCACTGATCAAGTCGCTGCCCGCGCTGACGCGCATCGTGACCCAGGCCACCGATTCCCTGCAACGACCCGGCACGCCGCCGTCGCCCAATGTCATCGCCTTGTTCGACACCAGCGGAAGTGGCGTGCTATCGAATTACATCACCTTTGCCAACGGCCGGATTTTTCTGGTGACGACGCACTCGCCCGACGCGAAAACGAACGGCCCAACCGTGAATCAGCAGCGCCAGCGGGGCCGGCAAACGCAGGACGAGGTGGATGGTTATGTGATTGATCGTTTGCGCCAACTGGTCAAACAGACGCAAGCGGAGGTGCCCGGCCTCAACGTGGGGATCACCGGCGAGCCGGTGCTGGATTACGACGAAATGACGCAATCGAAGAAGGACATTACGCTGGCCAGCATCGTGTCGTTGATTTTGTGCGCGTTGATTTTCATCTACGGCTACAACGAAATCGGCCGGCCGGTGAAAGCCACGATTTGTCTGGTGATCGGGCTGGGCTACACCCTGGCATTCACCACGCTGACGATCGGGCATTTGAACATCCTGACGATCACGTTTGTCCCGATGCTCATCGGCCTGGGGATTGATTATGGCGTGCATTTGATCACGCGTTACGAGGAGGAATTGCGCCATGGCAAAACGGCGGAGGCGGCGCTGACCAAGGCGATGGTGTTCACCGGGCAGGGGATTTTTACGGGCGCCCTGACAACCGCCGGCGCGTTTCTGGCCATGGCCTTTACGCATTTTAAGGGCATCCAGGAAATGGGCATCATCTGCGGCGGCGGTCTGCTGCTCTGCTTCATCCCGATGATGACGATGCTGCCGGCGATGCTATTGCGCGGAAAACAAAATGTGATTGACCATCAGGTGACCGAGGATGCCACTCGCGCACGCATCGAAAACATCTGGCTGCAACGGCCGGTGCTGGTGATGGGTATCACCGCGGGATTGTGCGTGGCGGCGGTGTTGGGGGCGCGCAAAGTCTATTTCGATTACAACCTGATCAAAATGCAAAGCCCCAGCCTGCCATCGGTGATGTTTGAGCAAAAACTGCTGGAGTCGGCGGACAAATCCCTGCTTTACGGGGCGGTTATTGCGGATTCACTCACCAACGCGGTGGAGCTGGCGGACAAAATCCGAAAACTGCCGACGGTGGCGGATATTGAGCCGCCGTTTTATGGGGATTTTCTGGCGGACCAGAACGAAAAATTAGAACTGGTCGGACAAATCAAACAGGAAATCGCATCGCTCCAGTTCAACCCGCCGGACACCCGTCCGGTGGATGTTTTCGAACTGAGCCGGACGCTGTACGGGCTTTACGGATATCTTGGCAACGCGCTGGAAGAAGTGGGCAACAGCGACCCGGATCTGACCCGGCAACTGGTTGCCCTGCGGGAGGCGATTGAAGATTTGCGCAAGACGATGTTGCGAGGCGACACCCCGGCGCTCGCGGAGCACGCGGACAAACTGGCGCAGTTCCAGCGCGCTCTGTTTGCCGACCTGATCGAGACGTTTCAAGTCCTGCAACAGCAGGACAACCGCGCGCCGTTGCAGGTCGAGGATTTGCCCCCGGCATTGCGCGACCGGTTCGTGGGTGTGACGGGGGAATTGTTATTGCAGGTTTACCCCCGGGACGATGTCTGGCAGCGTGACAAGCAGGAAAAATTCGTCACTGAATTGCGGAAAGTGGATCCCAATGTCACCGGCACGCCGGTTCAACTTTACGAGTACGAAACCCTGCTCAAAGACAGTTATGTCCAGGCGGCCTGGTATTCGTTGGCGGCGATTGCCCTCATGGTTTTCTTCCACTTCCGCAGCCTTGGCGCGGTGATTTTGTCGTTGCTGCCGGTGGGCATCGGTACGCTTTGGCTGGTGGGGTTGATGGGCTGGTTCGGCATTCCCATCAATCTGGCAAACATCATGACCCTCCCGCTGGTCATTGGCATCGGCGTGACCAACGGGGTTCATATCCTGAACCGTTTCGCCGAGGAACGCACGCCGGGCATTTTGGCGCGGAGCACCGGCAAGGCCGTGCTGGTGTCCGGGTTGACAGCCATCGCTGGTTTCGGCAGCCTGATTCTCGCCAAACATCGCGGCATTTACAGTCTGGGGTGCGTCATGGCGACAGGGATTGCCACCTGCATGATTGCGGGGCTGACATTTTTGCCGGCGTTGTTGAATTTGCTTGGCCGGTGGCGTCCGTTAATAAAACAACCCAGTGCCGACAACTCGCCGTCGACACCGGGTCAGGAGGAACCGAGGTAAAACCTCAATTGTGTAAAAAGCATAAAGAAAATTCGCAGGAAGTCAATATCAATGTTAAACCTAACATCTAACAGCTTGAAAACAAGCAAATTCTGTTTTCAATAACGATAAAGCAGCGGGCTAAATAACTTGTCAAAACTTTGTCATAATTCACTCTTCCGGTTTAAGGGCACGAACATGTTCCCCCGGTCCAAAATATTCATTCATCGTTTGCAAATCTGTTGCTTGGGCTTGGCGGTCGGTTTTCCATCCGCCGCCTTTGCCGGGGAGGGTTTTCGTGCCGGGCCGATCTTCGATCAATTTGAGCTGACATTGGATTCGGGTCAACGCACCGAAGCCGCCGGGCCGGTTTTTTATGACCAGCGCAAAGATTCGGAAAAAACATGGGCCGTTCCACCGCTGCTGTCTTATGACACCGATCCTGCAACCGAATCAAAAGAATTCGATTTGCTTTACCCGGTGCTGACTTATGAATGCTATGGAATGGAATACCGCTGGCAGCTTGCGCAACTGCTCAGTTTTTCCGGCGGCCAGGACCCTGATAATTCAACCGCAAAACGCTTCACGCTTTTTCCAGTCTATTTTCAGCAACGCTCGTCGAACCCGGATGAAAATTATACCGCGCTCTTTCCGCTCTATGGCCGCCTCCAAAACCGGCTGTTTCGCGACGAAATTTTCTTCGTCCTGTTTCCCATTTATGGCGAGTCGCGGAAGCGGGACGTCGTTACCGACAATTATCTTTATCCGTTTTTCCATCTGCGGCACGGCGATGGCCTGCAGGGGTGGCAATTCTGGCCGCTGATCGGCAGCGAACACAAGGACGTGACCACGAAAACCAACGGCTTTGGCGAAACGGAAATCATCGGCGGGCATGACAAATTTTTCGCCCTTTGGCCGGTCTATTTTCACCAGAACAACGGCATCGGCACCGACAATCCGGAAAAACTCCGGGCGACGCTGCCGCCTTACTGCGTGGTCCGCTCTCCCCAACGCGATTCCACCTCCGTGCTCTGGCCGTTGTTCACCTGGATTGACGACCGCGAGAAAAAATACCACGAATGGGAGGGCCCCTGGCCGTTCGTCGTTGTCGCCCGCGGCGAGGGTAAAACCACCACGCGCGCATTCCCTTTGTTCAGCCGTTCGCACAACGACACGTTGGAAAGCGATTTTTATCTCTGGCCGCTTTACAAATACAAGCGCCTGCATACCGAGGGCTTGGATCGGGAACGCACGCGCATTTTGTTTTATCTGTTTTCGAATGTGACGGAAAAAAACACCGAAACCGGCGCAGAGCGGCAACGCGTTGATTTCTGGCCGTTGTTCACCTGGCACCACGATTTTAATGGCAGCCGCCGGCTGCAAATTCTCGCGTTGGTTGAATCGGCATTGCCCAACAACCGGGGCGTCGAGCGCAACTGGTCGCCGCTGTGGTCGTTGTGGCGTTCGGAGGACAACCCCAAGGCCGGCGCCGCCAGCCAGTCGTTGCTCTGGAACCTGTACCGCCGCGACACAACGCCCGCGTCGAAAAAATGCTCGCTCCTGTTCGGGTTTTTCCAGTATCAATCGGATTCGGAAATGGAAAAAATGCGGCTGTTTTACGTTCCCGTGCTCAAATGGCACACCCCGGCAGAGCATCCGGCGAAATAAATTATGTTTGAAAACATTGGCGAGCTTATTCTGCTGTTCTGGCGCACGCTGTTGTCCCTGCCGCTGGCGTGGCGGCAGCGGCAGAAGGTTTTCGATCAATTCTACGAAATCGGCAACGCAAGCCTGCTGATGGTTTGCGTGCTGTCGTTTTTCATCGGCGCGGTCATTGCGTTGCAAACCGGCCCGGTGCTTGTCGAACGCGGCCTGGCCAGCGCCGTCGGCGGCATCGTCGGCATCGCGATGGCCAAGGAACTGGCGCCGGTCTTGATGGCCATTCTCATCGCCGGTCGCATCGGCTCGGCCATGGCGGCCGAAATCGGCTCCATGCGCGTTTATCAGGAGGTTGATGCGTTGCGCACCATGAACATCAACCCAGTTCATTACCTGGTGCTGCCGCGGCTGCTGGCCCTTGCGGTGGCGCTGCCGATGCTGGTGGTTTTTGGCATCCTGGTCGGCTGGCTGGGGGGCGCGGTTGTGGCCGACACCAACAGCCACATCGCGATTCCGTTCCAGGCTTTTTGGGCCAACTTGCGCGATGTGGTGGAGGTGAAAGACGTGGTCAATGGAGTGTTCAAGAGCTTTTGCTTTGCGTTGATCATCGGAGTGGTTTCGTGCCATCAAGGCCTGGCGACCATCGGCGGGCCGCGCGGCATCGGCCGCTCGGTCACAAAAGCCGTCGTCAATTCCATCGTCCTGATCGTGATTTTTGACTACATGCTCACGCGGATTCTGTTGAAATAATGAACGGGTCAACCAACAACCATTCCGGCGTCAGCCTCCAGGTGCGCGGCCTGCGCAAAAGTTTTGACGGGCAGGAAGTGCTCAAGGGTCTTGATTTCGAGGTCCAGCCCGGAGAAATTTTTGTCATCATGGGGCCGAGCGGCAGCGGCAAAAGTGTGTTGCTCAAACAACTTATCGGGCTCGAACCCCCCGACGCCGGCGAAATCCTCATCAATGGCAAATCCATTCAATCGCCGGAAATCACCAGCCAATACCGGCTTGCGATGGTATTCCAGTCCGGCGCGCTGCTCAACTCGCTGACGGTCGGCGAAAATGTCGGGCTTTACCTGAGCGAGCACCGGCTCAAGCCGCCGGAGGAAATCGCGCGCATCGTCGCTGAAATGCTTGAAACTGTCGGCCTCAAGGGCGCGGAGGACAAAATGCCCAGTGAACTTTCCGGCGGCATGAAAAAGCGCGTCGCCATCGCCCGCGCACTGGTCATCGAGCCGCAACTGATTCTTTACGATGAACCGACGAGCGAGCTCGATCCACTTTCGTCCGTGGTCATCGGCGAGGAAATTCTTCAGCTCCAGCGGCGCATTCACGTCACGTCACTCGTGGTGTCGCACGACCGCGACCTCGCGTTTGGCGTGGCCGACCGAATTGCCGTCATCAACGAAGGCCGCATTCTCACCATCGGGACCCCGGATGAAGTGAAGCGCTTCAACGACCCGCTCGTCCAAAGTTTTTTGCACGCCGACTTTAAACGCGAACCTTGATTTTAAATCTATGAAAAACTCACTCGAAACCAATCTCGGCTATTTTGCCGTCCTCGTCGTTGTCGCCGCCTTCCTCATCATGGAAACGCTGGGCGGCATGGAATCAATCCACGGGGGCTACCGCCTTAACGCCTTGTTCGACACGGTACAGGACTTGAAAGTTGGCAGCAGCGTTAAAATGGCCGGGGTGGAAATCGGCCGGGTCGAAAAAATTGCGCTGGCCGGCAACAAGGTCAGAGTCACGATGAAGCTTCATTCCAGTGTTGTTGTGAAGACGGACAGCAAAGCGGTCATCAAATTCGCCGGCCTGATGGGACAGAATTTTGTTGCCATTGATTTTGGCACGCCCGACGCGCCGCGTGCGGTTGGCGGGACGGTGCTCGTCACCGAGGAGCAGCCCGACCTCAATGCCATCATGACCAAACTCGACGGGGCCACGACCGGCATTCAAAACCTCACCAAGAGCTTCACGCCCGACACCATCAATAATCTGATGGGTCCGCTGGTTGATTTCGTCAAACAGAACAGCGGCCACATCAGCGGCGCCATTTCCAACGTTGAAAGCATTTCCGGCCAGATCGCGAGCGGGCAGGGCACGGTCGGCAAACTCATTTATCAAGATTCGCTTTATGCTTCGGCGCTGGCGACGGTGACCAATTTGCAAGACTCCGTGGCCGAGGTGCGCCAGGTCGTCAGCGGCGTCAGCGCCGGCCGGGGCACCATCGGCAGGCTGGTGACCGACGAAACGCTTTACAACGAGACCACCGCTTCAATGACAAATCTCAACCAAATTTTGCAGAAGGTCAATCAGGGACAAGGCACGGTCGGCAAACTCGTCAACGACCAGGAATTCTACAAAAATGTCAAACTCTCGCTGCAAAAACTGGATAAAATGGCCGATGGTTTGGAAGACCAGGGCCCGTTGAGTGTCATCGGGATCATGGCGAACAATTTATTTTGAGCATTTACGATATACGATTAGCGATTTACGAGTCGCCCAACAAGTTCGGGTTGTCGCGTAAATCGCATATCGTAAATCGAAAATCGTCAGGCCAGACTGAGATTTTTCAAAACCCGCACGGTCGAGCGCGATTTGTTCAACGTGTAAAAATGCAGTCCCGGGACGCCGGCGCGCAGCAATTCTTCGCACTGTTTCGTGGCGTATTCGATGCCGAATTCCGTGGCGGCTTCGTCATTGCCCGCCAATTGATCGAGTTTTGAACGGAGGGGCGGCGGAATTTTCGCGCCGCAAAGCTGCGTGAATCTTGTGATTTGCGCCGCGCTCAAAATCGAAATGATGCCGGGCACGAGTGGGACGCGGACGCCGAGTTTGCCGGCCACGTAATCGCGAAATTCAAAATAGTCGGCGTTGTCGAAAAACAACTGCGTGAGGATGAAATCCGCGCCGGCGTCCGTTTTTTCCTTCAAATGCCGCCAATCGGCGTGTTTGCCGTCCCGGCACGCTATGTGGCCTTCGGGGAAACCGGCGGCGCCGATGGAAAAATCGCCCGACTCGCGGATGAACTTGACAAGTTGCGCGGCGAATTTGAAACCGCCGGGCAGCGGCTGAAATTCGCCGCCGTCGGGCGGATCTCCGCGCAGCGCGAGAATGTTTTTGCAGCCGAGCGCGCGGATTTTTTCCAAAAGCTCGCGCACCTGCCCGCGAGTGTGTCCAACACACGTGAGATGCGCCAGCGCCGTGAGACCATGCTGCCGTTGGATGCGATCCACAATCATCAACGTTTTGTCGCGGGTGCTGCCGCCGGCGCCGTAGGTGACGGAGCAATAATCGGGTTTGGCCTGGAGCAGGGCGGGAATTTGCTTTTCCAAAAGATTGCGGTCGCCCTCGCCGGTTTTCGGCGGGAAAAATTCAAAGGAGATGACCGGCCGGCCGGCCGCGTGTTTCGCCGTGTAAATGTCACGGATAAATTGCATTTGGCGGGCGGATTATCAGCCGAAGCGCGAAGGAAGCCAAGTTTTGAAATGCAGATGTAGCAGCCGACGTGAGTCGGCTCTGACTTTCTCCTTGGAAAAAATGAGCAGACTGATCCCGCACTGCGGGACTGCTGCGAAATCTCAGGAGGGAATAAAAAGCCCCTTCCGGCTTTCCCGGAAGGGGCTTGAGTGTTCCAATTAAATTAGAACTGATAGATCAGGTTAAGTGCGAGCATGAATGCATTTGCATGGACGGGATTGCCAGTTGCGGTGCTGACGTCGAAGGGAGTCCCGTGTTCGACGTGATCCCAGCGGAGTTCCACGCGGCTCAACACGTTCGCCCACAGTTGATACTGGGTGGTGAATGTGAATTCTTCCGCTTGAGGGCCGTAACCTGCATAAATAAGGCCGGCGCTGTCATCCAAATACTCAGCGCGCACATTAAAGCTGAGCTTGTCAGTGGCCTGCAAATTGCCATAAACGGCGACGTTCCAGGTGGAGTCGTCGGATTTATTGGCAGCACTGCTGTTGTGCAGTTCGAGGTAGTCAAAACTAGTACCGAACTTCAATTTTGAATCAGGTGTTGGGATCATCAAACCCGCATACCAACTGGTTGTGCCAAAAGTATTCAGCCCCAGCGCGCCAAAGGTCCCGCCAAGGAACGGAACTGTTTGTCTCCCCACCACGTCGGAATCAGCCGAGTTGACGACGCCCAAATTGAGCGTTGCACCTTTCAGCGCGCCCCAACTATCCGGCGCGGTAAGGGCGATTGCGCCCATGACGGCCTTTTGGGTTTCAAAAGCGGCACGGCCATTGATTGGCTGAACAATTGTGCCAACATTGGAACCATCGGCCACTCCGCCGGTAATAGTGAGGCAATCGCCCACCTTATAAGAGCCCAAAATTCCCGTGTGAGTTGATGGCTCAATGCTATAGCCGTAGGAGCGGGTATAGTTCGGATCGAGCGGTGAGCTGGTGGATTCATAGCCGATAATGGTGTCGAACACACCCAGCTTCCAGTCAATACCATTGCCCACCGGTGTGCGCACCGTGACATAGGCCTGGCGAATTCCCACGAGAGGACTCGAAACCTGTTTCACGATCGGGCCACCGTTAACTCCATCAACAGTGCCAACATTCAGTGCGGTCGGGTTATCCGGGCCGGCCATGAGTTCAACATGATAACCGGCGGCCCACGAGCTTTCATCCATCGGCTTGTCAAGGGCCAAGTCAACGGCATTCAGATTAAAGCCGTCAGCTTTGTTAATCCCGCCATAAGCATATCCAGGGGTATTCCCCATAACGCCATAGTATCCATTTTGCTGGCCTGGATTCCACTGGGCGGATACATCCACATAGCCACTAAGCGTGGTGTTCGAGAGCGCGGTTTGCACCTGGCTCATTTTTGCTTCGTCTGCGCGAGCCGCCGAGGCAAGGCTGATCACCCCGATTGCCGCGAGACCTACTGTCCATTTATTAAACTTCATCTGGTTCCTCCGATGTTGTTTGTTTGATTGTTTTCTCTTTGTTTTGTGCCTGCGCACTTTCAGGGCAAAAACCCATTTGCCCCGGCACCAAATGGTGCAATTGCAATGAAAATAGGAGAATGCCATAATTTTTACAACATTTTTTTTAAGGAACCAGATTATTGTAACATTCTTAAAACCAACAAGTTGCATTAATTGACAATGTTTCCAGTTCAATTATGTGCAGTGGTTGTGTGAAGTTCGGACATTTATAACCATGCCGGGCTTCGGACGTTATGGATTCTGCTGCATCGGATTTTTGCAAGCCAGACTGGAACAAATTGTGCTTTGTCAGACGGCGGAAGCCCAATTGCAGGATTGCGATTGGGGCGAGTTTTGCGAGCGGTTTTATTACGAAATCAAAGATATGCCATCATATGCTTATTCAGCCCGGGAGACGGCCACCGGCCGGGAAATCAACAGTTCGGTCGAAGCTGTAACTGAACAAGCCGCCATCGCCGCGTTGCTTAACCGCAACCTTTTGGTGGTGTCCATCCAGGAAAAGATCTCCAAACGGGGCAAAATGAAGGGCGGCAAAGTGGCGCTGTCCGACCTGGTCGTTTTCACCCGCCAGTTGGCGACGATGATTGAGGCCGGCATTGCCATCGTGCAGTCATTGCAGGCGCTGGCGGACCAAACGCAGAACAAAGTCATGCGCGACGTGATTCGGGACGTATGCACGCGCGTTGAAAGCGGCGAAAGTTTTTCCGAGGCGTTGCAAAAACATCCAAAGACATTCAACCGCCTTTACTTTTCCATGGTTTCAGCGGGCGAAAAAGGCGGTTTGCTGGCGGAAATTCTCGCACGACTGGCCACTTACCTGGAAAATTCCGAACGCCTTCGCAAAAAGGTCAAGACCGCGCTGATGTATCCGTCGGCCGTGACCGTCGTGGCGATTTCCATCACGATCTTCCTGCTGGTGAAAGTCGTCCCCACCTTCAAGGACGTTTACTCCGGCTTCGGCGCGACCCTGCCCGGCCCGACGCAGCTCATGATCGATCTCAGCGAGATCGTCCAAAAATATTTTCTCCTGTTTATCATCCTTGCGGCCGCGGCCATCTGGGGTTGGTTTCATTTCATCAAGACCACACCGGGACGCCTGTTTTGGGATTCCCGCCGCATCAAGCTGCCGGTTTTCGGCCCCATTGCGCATAAAATCTGCCTGGTTCGCTTCACGCGCACGCTCTCCTCGCTCATCCGCAGCGGTGTGCCCATCCTGGAAGTGCTGCAAATTGTCTCTCAAACCGTGGGCAATGTCGTCATGGAAAAGGCCATCAAGACCGCCGCCCTGGACATTGAACGGGGCGAAGGCATTTCCGCCGCGCTCGGCAAGAACCCGATTTTCCCCAACATGATCATCCGCATGCTGAGCGCCGGCGAACAAACCGGCAACATTGACAACATGCTCGAGCGCGTCTCGAACTTTCTCGACGAGGAAATCGAAACCACGCTCTCCGGCCTCATGTCGCTCCTTGAACCCATGCTGATTGTCTTCCTGGGCGTTGTCATCGGCGGCATGGTCATTTGCATGTTCCTGCCGATCTTCAACCTCGCCAACATCGTCAACGGCGGGCATTAAACCTGGAGCGCAAAACGAACCGACCGCCGGTCGAATTCATTTCGCCCGGCGGTTTTCGTTTTTCACACCGCAACCGTTTTGGCTGGTTGGGGCTGAAGGATTTTGATTTTGGGGTGGCGGGTGCGGATTTGTTCCTCAAACCACTGGCGCGAATCATCGCCGCCATGACCGAGCAGAATTGCGCGCGGCGAAACCTGCCCGACGAAATCCAGCAAATCCCCGCGGTTCGCGTGCGCGGTCAAATCGAAATCCAGCAGTTCGCATTTGCGCGCGACCTGGCCGGCGCTGGGGCTGAACACGAACGTTTCGCCCGGCTTGGCCGCTTTCAGCCGTCCGCCCGGCGTGTCCGGGTCGGCATAACCAACGAAGAAAATGGATTGCCGCTCATCGCCGATCATGCGCGCGGCGAGGTCGTGCGCGGCGGTGTGCTCGCTCATCATGCCGGCGGTAATCACAAAAATACGCCCGCCGCTGAGCTTCATTTTTTCCGCGTGGCCCTTTTCGAGCACGATGAGTTCCAGCGCCTCGTGCAATTGCAGGTTCGTGTGTTGCCGGTGCGTGCGGTGGGCTTCGAGATCGTAAATTTCCGTGAACACGCGCCCCAGCCCGCCGATGTAAATGGGCTGGGGCTTCAATTTCCCCGCGCGCATGAGCAGCGCCAGCAATGCCAGGATTTCCTGCGTGCGTCCCAGCGCGAACGACGGAATCAGCACGCAGCCCTTGCGTTTGAGCGCCCGCTGGATGGCCGCGGTGAGCCGCTCGATTTCGCCTTCGCGCGAAAAACCCGGCGGCGTGGCGCGGTTGCCTCGCGTCGTTTCCATGATGAGCACGTCGGCCTTCACGTCTTCAAACCGCGCGGCCCGCAAAATCGTCTGGTCGTGAAAGCACACATCGCCGGTGTAAAACAGCGTCTCCTTTTTGCCGCGAACCAGGAGGCCCGCCGAACCCAGTGTGTGGCCGGCGTCAAAAAATTCCAGCGTCGGCGAGGCAAATCCCGCGCGGGTTTTGTGAAACGCCGCCCATTCGACTTCACGGTTGTATTTGAAGCCTTGAAACAGCGGAGCGATGTCGTCCACTTCGTCGTGCGTGTAGAGTGGATATTCCCGGATCCCCAGTTCGTCGCGCTGGCGCGTCATCACGTTCACCGAATTGTGCAGCACGCGCTCGACGATGAAATAGCTCAACTCGCTCATCAGCACGTGCGCCTTGGGAAAATGCCGCACCGCCACCGGCAGCGTGCCGACGTGATCATGATGGCAATGCGAAATGGCGATGGCATCCAAATCTCCGTTGCCGGCCTTTCCGAACAGCGGCAGCCCATCGCGGCCTTCGCGTTTTGGGTGCATCCCGGCGTCGAGCAAAATGCGGTGGCCATCCACCTCCACCAGCCAGGCGCTCGCCCCGATATCCGTGTCGGGATTCAGATTCGTGATGTTCACAAACTAATTGAACCACAGATGGACGCGGCTTGCCACGACGAAGTGAAACGAAGGCGGGATGGACACAGTTAAAAATGTAGGAGTCGAGGTAACGAGACTCTGGCGGAATTTACGATATTCGATATTCGATTTACGAATCCATCCACAATTCAACGCAACGCGTAAATCGTATATCGTAAATCAAAAATCACCTGGCCGGATACCGCCAGACCCAGTCGCCTTGACTGATGTCCACGCCCGGGGTCGAACCTTTTCTGAAAACCACCTCACCGCTGTCATCCGTTTCGTTCCAGCCGACCGAGTAGAGAACAAATTGTCCATCCGAAGTGCGGCGATAATGCAGCGGCTGGCCGTTGATGACATCGTGCGGCAGCTTGGCGATGAACTGCGGCACGAGCACATCGAGCAATTCGGGATATTCGCCGTGTGCGAGCCGGTAACGCTCCAGCGCGATGGCGGTGCGCGCCGAATCAGCGGACGTTTGTGCGCGGGCAAATTTTTCCACCGCGTTGCCCAGTGCCGGGAGCAGCATGCGTTCAAGAATATTATAGAGACTGCGATGTTTAATGTCGGCTTCAAATGCCGCGTTGGCGCGTCGGGTCAAGGCCGGAGAAATTGTCCGCTGATTTTCATCTGCCAGTGGAATGAAAAACTCCACCATCATGCGGGCGCAACGCAGCCGATTTTGATCGAACCAACCGCTGGGAATCATTTGCCAGATGATTCGCGCCGGGAAGGGCATTTTGCGGCTGTTATAATTATCACGGGAAATATCCATCATCTGTTCTGGATGCTGGTGCAGGCATTCAATGATGCCACCTTGAAGTCCCGATTCCCCGCGCATGCCCAATTTGTAATCGGCCAGAAAATCCAACTTCGCCAGTTCCGCGTCGAGCGCGCCCAGTTGTTCCTCCGACCACCAGTGTTCCGCCAAGCCTTCCCAAACCGATTGTAATGCATTCTGCAATATGGCGATGCGAACCAGATGGGAAATCAAGAACGGCTCGGTGTGAATGGAATCAACCAGGCGCAATGAAAGCTTCACATCGGCGAGCGCTTTTCCGCTCTGGCCGTTTTGCAGTTCGGCCAGCGCGCGCAAATTCAAAGCCTGCGCGCAAGATTTGAGCGCGGCCAGATGTGGCAGCAGGATGTCAGCGGGATTTTCTTTGTTGTAAGTCAACGGAAACCGCGAATACGGAAGCTGGCTGGCCTGCCGGATTTCTTCGATGGCTGAATCGTATTTGCTCAGCGCCAGCAGAATGTCATCCGCCGGCGATTGCGGCAGGGGGGCGACGGGAAAAGAGTTGGTTTCAACCGAATTCGTCGGCGGTGGCGAACGGAAGTAGGCCTGCCACGCCTTTAAATCGGATTTTTTTGAAGCCTGCCAGCCATCGGATTGGGGAATCTTTGCCCAATGGTTATCCCGCCAGGTGATCATGCTCAACCGGTCAACGACATTCGTATTCCGTGGCCGGACTTCATGACCGGCCTTGTCCAACGTCGCTTCGTAACTGCTGACGACAATCGGCGTCAACGCAAAGTTCTGATCTTCCGGCACGGGCGGCGGGGTCACGTCAGCCATGTCAAATTTTTCACCTTTGGCTTCCCATGCCTGTTTGAATTTCTGCCACGCGTGCCAGCCGCGCCAGTTTTCCTCCGCATGAAAGATCGCGATTAATGTGCCCAGACACGCAAGTTTGAAAAGGAGGCGTTGGGGATGGCGCCAGGTTTTTTTTGGTTTTTCGTCCATAAATTTTTCTCGGAGGAGCGAGTTACACGAGCCCCCATTTTGATTTGAAATTCAGGGGCCGGTGGATCTCGTCCCCCCGGTAATTTTACACCGCCACCATCTCCGCGCGTTCGCTGCGTGGCGGCGGCACCAATGGTTTAGACCGGTCGGCATCGCTTGTGTCACGGGGGCCGATCAATTCGGCCAGCAAACGTTGCTGTTGCCTCAGTTCCACGATGACTTCCGGTGATGGCGGTGAAGATTTCTCCGCCAGGACCTGGGATTGGTCACGCATGGAAAAATTCACCGCCAGAATCAAAATCCAAATTGCCGCCAGACCCGCCCAGGCTTTGGGATGAGGCCACAGGAGGGTTGAAAGTTGAGCGTTGAGAGTTGAGAACCAATTGGGTAGGGACGCCTCGCCGAGGCGTCCGCGGACAGCCCGGCGGGCTGTCCCTACCTCATCTGCCGCCGTCAGAATTTCCCCGCGCCATTCGGCGGGAATTGCCTTCAGCGGCTGGCGTTGAAGTTTGTGTTCAAAATCGTCCGGTTTCATTTTATGTAGCGGCGCTCTATGAGCGTCGCCGTTTTTTGTGCGGCGGTCACAGACCGCCGCTACAGTTCTTCATATAGTGGACGCAGCCGCTCGCGCAATTTGTCTAACCCGTAGCGATAGCGGCTGGCGGCGGTGTTTAACGGAATGTCCAGCGCGTCGGCGATTTGCTCAAAGGTCAGCCCCTCCCACAGTTTCAAATGCACCACGGCGCGTTGGTCTGCCGGCAATTCCGCCAGCGCTTCCGCCAGCGTGGCGCGAAAGGTTTGTTCGTCCGGGTCGCTGGCCGGGGCGAAAGGCGAAATAATTTCGGCGGCGAACTGGTCGCGGGTTTTGGCGCGGGTGCCGCGTCGGCGGATCAAATCAATCGCCGCGTTGTGCGCCAGCCGGATGAGAAACGCGCGTTCATCCCGCGCGCTGGCCAGCAGGTCCGGGGCGCGGGCGAGTTTGACGAAAATATCCTGGAGCAGATCGCGGGTGTCGGCCTCGTCGCGGGTGAGGTTCAGGAGAAAGGCATAAAGCGCCTCGGCGTGCTCGTCGTAGAGCCGTTCGAGGTCGAGTCCGCACATGTTTGACTGTATGACGCGCCCGGCGGGCAAATTTGTCTAGCCGGAAGTGAAATTCCAACGCGATGCCTTGCTGCGCGGCAAGCTAATTATGCATGGACCACCTTCATGTGCCAACAGGCTTGATTGCCGACGGTTCCGATGACGGCGTGCGCTTTCGCTGATATCGGGGGAAGAGTTGGGCACAGGCCAGGAAAAGCAGCGCGACGGGCGTTTTGCCAAGGAACAGGCAGAGGGCACAGGCGACCAACAGCCCGACCCAGATTCCAAATTGTATTTTTGGCTGGTGAAGAACCATTGAAGCTCGTTGTTTCCGCCACTGGTAAAGTGACAGGATGGGAGCGATTAACAAAAGCAGGCCAAATCCGAGCTGCAGTCCCAAAAAAATCAGGACGAATCCCGGCAGGGCACCGCCGGTCTGGATGGAAACTCCTTCCGCCGGCAAACGGGTGAGGTTAAATAAAATGGCGGCCTCACCGACGTAGGGTGCATCGGCCGCATTGGAAAACAGCCGGGGAAAGAGACGTGTGCCATTCGGAAGCGGCCACGCGGTGACCAACATCTCGGTCGTGAGCGGATAGGCGTGTTCAAAATGTCCGTTAACACGAGCCGCGCCAACCCCAAAGGCACAGGCGGCGCAACCGAAACCTTTGAGCACCAGTCCGGAATCCACGTCTAGGTCCCAGTTGTTGGCGGGCAAATCCTTTGGAAACTCCCGGAAGCCGGCACACGTCCAGGTTTCCTGCCAGAAATACCGCGAGTAAAGGTCATACCACTTTCGTGCTTGTTCCGGCCAGATCTCCGGAGCAAAAAGTGAGACGTAAGAATTGCCACAGCCATGGCTTGTACCGAGTGGTTCTCCCAGCGAAGCATCGGCAAAATATGGTACCAATCCCCGGGAATCCAGCGCTTGATTCTGGAACCCCCGAATGGCCCGGCTGACAAATACCGAATGGTCGGTGTTGAGAACTTTGTCAGCTCTGTGGATCATCGCAATCGAAGTCAATACATCACCAGGAAAACATTGGTGCGGGTAATCATCCAACAAACCATGCCGGCTGGCGTCCAGTTCGGCCGACAAGCTGTCCACCCGGTCTTTTAATAGGGGTAGATATTCTTTGTCTCCGGTAAGCCGGGCGTGGCTGGTGAGCGCCGCGATGACGAGCATCCGGTAGAAAACATTTTCGGTTTTCAAATAATTTTTGCCCCAATGAATTTTGACCCAGTTCGCTTGCGTGGGGTCCATGACCAGACGTGTCGCAGCCTGGATGGCACCACGGGCATAAACTTTGGGTGCGACCGCGCCGGGGGGATGGCCTTTCTCCCACTCATCCTGTAGCGACTCCGTCGCCCAGAGATAAAATACCGTTCCGAACAGTGGCCATTCAGTTCCCGAAATATCGCTGGTGGGAAGTTCGGCCGCGCGTTTGGAATCGAGGCGTTCCTTGGCCCATCGCTCAAATTGGGGCGATAAACTCCGGTGGAGTTTCCATGCGGACCGGGGTATGCCGGCGGCACGGATGTTGGGATCCGACAGGTCGTGAACGGTGACAGCTCCCGGGATCAAAAAAAAGTACAGTGCGCTCAGAACCAAAATAGCGGCATTGGCGTAGTGGCAAATGCCTGTTGAAACGGGCGCGGTTGTTGGCTGATCTGGCGGCATCATGTTTTTCAGGGTTTTAGGTTGTAGCTGATCGGGGAGTTCTCTTTTTTGCGAACCCAGCGCCGCCAAACCGTCAGTATCATGGCGGTCAGAACCAGCACCGGAACCAGGATGACGAAAGCCAGATACAACAGGATGTAAATCAACGCCAGGAAACCGGAAAGCTTCCAGCCTGCGGCCACCGAACCGATCGTCCCATTCAACACGCTGGTAAACTCGCGAAGTCCGGCGAGATGCGCCACCAGAAACAGCACGCTGATGGCCCCGGCGCGCTGCAACAGGTCCTTGGGCGACAGGAATTCAGCCCGTCGGAAGAGCCCGAGTCTTTGCCAAAAAAGTTTTATCATGGTTTGACCCCCGATTTCACCTTTTGCCAAAGCGGCCCGAGCGTTGCAGCGTAGAGCAGGGCGGCGTCGCCGACTTGATTGCTCGCGCAGTATTTCAACTGTCCGTGTGATCGTGAGGGAAAGCCGGCGAAATCCAGCGTGGCCACGAGCGACCGAAGAAAGATTCCATCGTCGAAGGTGCTGGCGCCGATAAAGGCCATGCCGCTCGAACCGGCGCTGATTTCAAACCCCGGAATGATCGGGCCGGAATCAATATTGGCCTCGCCTTTCCACGATTTCGGCCATTCGTGTGCGTAGCCAAAACCCAGCGTGATTTCGCCGAGTTCCTTTCGGGCGCGCCGGTATTGATCGCGGGCGAAATCCTCATCCAGCAGTTGCAGGCAATGCGTCACCATCCAGATGCTCGAGCCTTCCGGACCTGCCAGCGGCGTGCCGTCCGCCATGAAACTGGAAATCAGCAAGCCCGATTCGCGGTGGACAAGTTTCTGCTTCGCCATGGCAATCCAGTCATGGATCAAGGCCGAATGATTGCTGCCGTCGAGGTAATCGGCCATCCGGATGGCATCCAGCGCGACGCAATGGTCGAACATCCAGCATTCGTCGGGATAACTTTCCAACAGCATCCGCGGATTTTTCTGGAAGCGTTCGACGATGGCATTCACCCGTTCAGTCAACAGGGATTTGTATTCCGGTTTCTCCTCCACCACCCGTCGGGAGGCCAGCATCAGGGCGATCTCGCCGTCCAAAAACAGGCTGTGCGCCGGTTGCACCAGATAATGCCGATCCCGGGCGTAAGGCATCAGGAAGAAATACATCCCCTCCTGTTTTTCGAGTCGCAGGGTTTCGTCGATGACCTGGTCCATCGTACGGAGGTAAAGCGGTTTGGACGCCGGGTCGCGCAGGGCCATGTTGGCCAGCGACCAGACCAGATAGCTGCGTCCCATGAAATCCCATTCGGCATTGCTGGCCCGCATTCTTTTCAGTTCCTGTTCCCGCAACCCCGGGTCCATCCAGAGTTGCAAATGCCGGGCCGCGAGCTGGCGCACTAGTGTCCAGCTATTAA
>PLAY01000089.1 GCA_003134375.1 Limisphaerales bacterium
TCGCGCAGATTGGGCGGCAGGAGCAGCGGGGTGTCCCGGTCAATGGGGACGAAACGAATAGCCATGCTTTTCAGACGCGCCAACTCCGTTGCCGTTCAAATCCCAACAAAAAAATCCTGCGCTAAGTCCGACAGGCTGCTAGGAGCAGGGGCTGGGCGGGTCAAGGCCAAATCCCCAGTGGCGTGGGAAAACATCGAACACCCAACATATACGCTCCTGCATTATTTGCGACGGTCTGCCGACGCGTGCTGCGGAGCAGGAGAGTCGTTCGCCGTCAATTTTGGCGACAATCGCCGGGATTTGCCGGATACTCTTCCGCGTCGGAAAGCGGTGCTAAAGACACGCGCAGTCCAGACGCTTCGCGACTGTCGGGTGCTTTCAAATTGCGCAAAGCGTCTGGAGTGCGGCGCGTTCACCGCCGCTTTTGACCTTTTGACCCGGTCCACGACTTCCGCCTTGCCTTCTCCATCAAATTGCGTTCACTTCGATGCAATGCCTGTTTCCGCAAAAATGCTTTCGCTGTTGCGCGACCCTTTGGGGCTGGATCCTTTGGAATTGGACGGCGATTACCTCGTCAACCGGGCGGCCCAAAGACGTTATCCGATCATCGAATCCATCCCCGTGCTGCTGGAGCCGGCGGGGTTGGGCCCGCAGAACCGGAAGTTCCAGCGCATGTATGATTGGATGTCGTATGGCTATGACTTCGCCATGAAGGTCGGAGGTGTTTTTTCCGGGGGGAAGCTCGCCAAATTGCGCCGGCTGCTTGCAACCAAGCTGGCCCTCAAACAGGGGGACCGGTGTCTATATACCTCCATCGGGACGGGGGCGGACGTGCCTTATCTGGCGGAGCAGGTTCCGCTGGAGAGCGTCGAACTGGTGGGTTTGGATCTTTCCCTGAACATGCTCAGGCGGTGCAAGGCGAAAATTCGCCCTTATGAAAACACGTCATTGCTCGTGCAGGCAAACGCCGAGCGGCTGCCATTCGCCGACCGGACGTTCGATGTGGTTTTTCATGTGGGCGGAATCAATTTCTTTGACCAGCCCGCGGTGGCCGTGCGGGAAATGGTGCGGGTCGCCAGGGCAGGGGCGCTCATCCTGATCGCGGATGAAACCAAGGTTGTGGTGGAGAAAAACTATCAAAGGAGTCCTTTCACCCGGGCTTATTTCAAGGACGCTCCAACGGACTTCAGTCCGAGGGACTGGGTCCCGCCGGGTGTCTGCAATCCCGTCTATGAAGAGGTTTGGAAGGGCAAAGGTTATATCCTGACCTTCAACGTCCCGGTTTCCTGACGTGTAAGCGTCAGGCGGAATCGTTGCGCCGCTGAACGCGGCGCGGACGGCGTAGCGCGCCATCCCTACCACGCCCTTTACGAAACGGCCTTTTCAGGCGAGAGTAAGCGTGTGAACTTACGCCTGTGCTTTGCGACCGGTTTGGCGGTTTTGCTTGTTTCCGCCGCCGGACTTTTTGCGGGTGGCAGCGGGTTGAACGTCGTCGTGGTTGTCAACCAGAACAGCACGAACTCGGTCCAGCTCGGCAATTACTACTGCGAACGGCGCGGGGTGCCGCCGCAGAACCTTCTGCGCATCAACTGGACCGGCGGCAACACCACCTGGACCCGGTCGGATTTCGAAGCCAACCTGCTCAATCCGCTGGTGGCCATGCTGGCGGGCCGCAGCCTCACCAACCAGGCGGATTATGTCGTCCTATCCATGGATATTCCGTTTCAGGTTACGGACACGAATGGAATAAACTCGACGACCGCCGCGTTGTTTTACGGATTCAAGACGGACGATTGCACCAGTGATTGTCCAGCTGGAACTCCCGGCTGCAATTTGCCCGCTGCCAGTTCCAACGCCTATGTCGGCAGCGAGGGCATCTTTCGTCAGACGCCGCCAATTGCCGCCGGCAGCAACTCGTGGCTGGTGACCATGATCACGTCCAGCAATCTGGCGCAGGCGCAGGCGATCATTGATGGCGGCGTGGCCAGCGACGGCGCATTTCCCACGCAAACGGTCTGGCTGGCCAAGACCAGCGACCTGGCCCGTAACGTCCGTTATCTGGAATTTGACAACACGATTTTCGACGCGCGCGTGGCCGGCGATTTTTCCATCCTGCGGACCAATTCGGATTCGCCGTACGGTTTAACCAGCCTGTTTGGCTATCAGACCGGTCTCATGCAATTCAGCGTCTCGTCGAATGCGTTCGTGCCGGGTGCCATTGCCGACAGCCTGACGTCGTATGCGGGGTTAATCTTTGGAGGCAGCGGTGGCCAGACCACCTTGCTGGTCTTCCTGAACGCCGGCGCCTGTGGCAGTTACGGCACAGTTACTGAGCCGTGCGCCTACCTGCAAAAATTCCCTTCGCCGCAGGATTATTTTTACCAATATCGGGGCTTCAGCCTGGCGGAATGTTATTATATGAGCCTCGCCAATCCGTATCAGGGCTTGATCGTGGGCGAACCGCTGGCGGCGCCTTTCACCCGGCCACCGGTTGGCGCGTGGGTCAATTTGCCTGCCAACAGCGTGTTGAGCGGCACCACCAATCTCACGTTCCAATGCGCCGCTGGCGCGACCAACCGCCCGGTGCAGCAGGTTGATTTGTTTCTCGACGGCACATGGCTGCAAACCCTGACCAATATTCCGCCGGTCGCGGGCAACAATCTTTACGTGACCATCAATGGTTGCACTACAAACTACCTCGTTCCAAGCAACGCGACGATTGCCTCGATCGCATCCGGACTGGCCGGCGTTCTTAACCAGTCCGCCTACGCCGGGCAGGCCAATGTGCAAGCCACTGCCTATGGCGACCGCATGGTGCTGCAATCCACCGACATCAACACGCCCGGTTACCAGATTCCCGTCATGGTGAGCAATTCCATCGGGACTGCCGCATTGCTAACCACATATGTCTGGGCGAGCCAAACCAACTTCCTCGATTCCATCGCCTACGGCCTTTGCAACTTTGTCATCACAAACGCGCTGCAGACCAATAGTTACCTTCAAATCGTTGTCACCAAAACCAACGGGACAGAGGTGGCCTTGAGCGTGACGAATCCGCCGGGGAACACCAGCGCGCCGACACTGATTCAGTCGTTGATCAGCGCGATCAACACCAACGCCAGTTTGATGGCCACCGACGGTTTGGTTGCTCAGGACTTTATTGACTATACGGTTTATCAAAGTCCACCCATCAACGGCGGCGAGTTCAACCTGTACGCGCGGACGGCTGGGTGGCTGGCGGCGCAGGTTCAGGTGGCGTTCAGCGGGTCATCCAATCTGATGATCAATCCGGCTGGCCCCCAGGCATTGGATGAAAACGTCAGCGACCTCCAGCCGCGCAACCATCTTTACCTCACGGCCGGTGTCACCAATCTTTCGCTTATGTTTCCTTTGGATACAACGATGCTGTCCGACGGCAGCCATGAACTGACGGCGGTGGTTTATGAAGGCAGTCATGTGCGCACGCAAGCCCGCGTGACGCAAAATGTGCGTGTCCGGAATACGCCGCTCAACGCCACATTCACCACGCTGGCGGGGGCTCCCAACACGGTGCTGGACTTCACGCTGCTGTTTTCGGTTGCCGCCAACACGAACACGATTTCCACCATCGAACTGTTCACCACAGGTGGTTCGGTTGGCGTTGTTTCCAACCTCGCCTCCGCCACTTTCGCGGTGGCGGCGACGAATCTGGGGATTGGATTGCATCCGTTCTACGCCGTGGTGACGCGCAGTGATGGCAAACAGTACCGCACCGGGACGGAGTGGATTCGCATCGGCGGGTCGGAACCGCCGTTCGGGCTGACGCTGACCGCGCCGCCGCCCGTCATCGGCTGGCCCGCCACGGCCGGGCGGCTTTACGAGGTCTTGAGTGCCACGAACGTCAAGGACACATTCCAGTTGCGGGACTCGGTCACGCCGTCGAATTCCCCCGGGCTTTGGATTGACACCATCACGGGTGCGCCGCAACAATTTTATCGCGTGCTCGCGCCATGATGAACATTCAACCAGCCGTGCTTTTCGAAGATCTCATGGAATTGCTGGTAATCGTGGCACAGGCCTCCGGCCTGTGTATCGTTGGGTTCCACAGGCGGGGACGCCGGTGCCACTTTTTAAAACAGTCAATGGAATTGGTGCAAGTGTGACACATGTCTCGGGCTTGTGTTTTTTTGAATTTCACAAACGGGGATGTCTGTGCCACCTTTTTAACCGGCCATGTTTAAAAAAATTGCCATTTGCCTTTTTCTAGCAGCCTGTCGGGCTT
>PLAY01000151.1 GCA_003134375.1 Limisphaerales bacterium
ATTGAATGCAAAATAGTATGAGGTGGCAAACGGCCTTGTCCTCGTCGGTAAATAGCATGAACAGATGCATCAAGCAGCCAGATGCCCATCCTGTAAAGCTCCCTCAACGTATCAATCTTCCACCTCATTCGGTCTTTGAAATCCGCCCCATCTTCACGCCGGGGCTGTGGGTCACGAAAAGCAACCCGACCAAAGATGTCCCAATATAAAGGCGTCCCTGCATTACTGACATGAGCAGCCTTTGGAAAAGTCAATTCACTCTCTCCGTAAGCAAGACAATAGACAAAACGAACGAAATGATTTGGTGGCAAGTTCGCTTCGGATTTGATGAATGGTCTTATTTTGGTTCCATCAAGTTGAAATTCCAGTTCCGGCTTTGTTGTATATACGTGAGATTCTGCGACGAGAATCAGCTTTGGTGGCTCTGGTTTCCAATACTCACGATGCTTTTCAACTTCAATGGCGATCTCAACACTTTCTGGCGTATACTTAAATCGTTGAAGCAACTGGGTACCCGCAGCGTGGGTTTGCCTTAAGTAGTTCAACGCTTTTGATGTCATCTCCGCAACATCCCCGGCAGGCCGCCGCCCATCCTGGCCATCATCTTCTGGAACTTGCCCATCTTCTTCATCATCTGCTGCATCTGGCCGAACTTGTTCAGCATGGTGTTCAATTCCGTCACGCTCACGCCGCTGCCTTTGGCGATGCGGATGCGGCGCTTGGCGTTCAGGATGGCGGGATTCAGGCGTTCCTTGGGCGTCATGCCGCAGATCATCGCCTCCATGTGCTTGAACTCCTTCTCCTGCTTCGATAAATCGCCCTGCTGCTTCAACATCTCCGCGCCGCCGGGCAACATGCCGACGATGGATTCCAGCGAGCCGAGCTTTTTCATCTGGCGCAATTGCTCCAGAAAATCCTCCAGCGTGAACTGACCCTTGCGCATCTTTTCTTCCATGCGCTTCGCATCGTCCAGGTCCACGGCTTCGGCGGCCTTCTCGACCAGGCTGACGACGTCGCCCATGCCGAGAATCCGCGACGCCATGCGTTCGGGATGAAACGGCTCGAACTCATCCAGCTTTTCACCCGTGCCGCCGAATTTGATGGGCTTGCCGGTCACGGCCTTCAAACTCAACGCCGCGCCGCCGCGCGCGTCGCCGTCGAGCTTCGTCAAAATGGAACCGGTGATTTGCAGCGCCTGGTCAAAATGCGTGGCCACATTCACGGCTTCCTGGCCGGTGGCGGCGTCGAGCACGAGCAGGATTTCCGACGGCTTCACGAGGTCGCGCAACCGGACGAGTTCCTGCACCAGCGGTTCGTCAATTTGCAACCGGCCGGCGGTGTCGAAAATCAAAACATTGCGGCTGTTCGCTATGGCAAAGTCGAGGGCTTCGCGGGCGATTTTCAAAACATCCGTTTCGCCGCGTTTGACAAAGATGGGAATTTCAATCTGCTTGCCGAGCGTTTCCAATTGATCCATTGCCGCCGGGCGGTTTACGTCCGCCGCCACGAGCAACGGCTGGCGTCCCTGTTTTTGGAGCAGCCGCGCCAGTTTGCCGCTCGAGGTGGTTTTGCCCGAACCGTGCAAACCGACCATCAGGATGCAACTGGGGCTGCCGCTGAGATTTAGCCCGGCGTTGGTCGAGCCGAGCAGGTCCACGAGTTCGTCGTAGATGATTTTGATGATTTGCTGGCCGGGCTGGACGCTTTGGATGACTCCCGCGCCGATGGCTTTGGTTTTGACGCGCTCGATGAAATCGCGGGCGACCTTGAAATTCACGTCGGCTTCCAGCAGCGCCATGCGGACCTCGCGGAGGGAGTCGGTGACGTTGGCCTCGGAAATTTTTCCAAGCCCGCGCAGGTTGCGAAAGGCGTTCTGGAGTTTGCCGCTTAACGAATCGAACATCGGGTTAAGCTATCGCAGAAGCGTGCGGATTGACAAGGCTCGTGCGGTTTGGCTTAATCCGTGTCCCTTACGTGGTAGGTTACCCAAGTGGCCAACGGGGGCAGACTGTAAATCTGCTGGCTATGCCTTCGATGGTTCGAATCCATCACCTACCACCACTCTTTCTTTACGAATGGAAAGTGGATTTTAGACAAATAAATCAATTGTTTTAAGGGCATTGCTGTTTTCAACCTTTGCGTTTTGGTGCTTTTGCCGTCTCTTGCGTTCCCGTCCTGTTCGATGCGGATAAAGCAATCATAAAGCAATCAATGTCCTAAAGCCGAAAACCGCCCCCGTTTCACCAAGCACACGCAAAACGCGCGTCCAGCGGAATCCAGCGCACGGCAAACGGCATCGTGGTGAATGTTCGGGTGAAGTTTCGGAATTTAAGGAATCCATTTTTTCGCGGGGGCGACCCGTCCCCGCCGAGTGCCGGGGGGAGGGGGATTTTGCAACCGTCATTCGTTTAGGAGTCCCGCGCTTTGAGCGAAGCCTGTTTTGAGGCAGGGCTGCTTGCTGCACGGTTTGACATCCGCCCGCGTCATCAGCTTTTACTTTGGGCGATTAGTGACAGCACATCACTTTCGAGAAAACCACATGACCTTGTTCTCCCTGGCAGCTTTAACTTTTTCAGAATCCCGGACGCGGCAAGCTTATCCACCGTTCGGAGCGATACTGCCAAAAGACCGGCGACCTCGTCACGACGAATACAACGCTGGCGAACTACCGGCACGGCGTCTGGTTTTAGGGACTCGTCATCGCCATTGCGGAGCATCGCCACGAGTCGGGCGCGCTTGGCAGGCGTGATTGTCGGATCGGCCTTCAATCCAGCTTTGAGCAGTTCAATTGTCGTGACAAGCATGGTTCAGTTTTAGAATGACTTTATGCAAACCAGCGACCGGGCAGGCGTTCCAGACACACGGGATTTCAAGCGCGGGTGACAGCATTGCCGAAAAGGAAAGTGTCCTGTCGAGGTGTCCGACTACATCCTGAATGTGATCCAATTGGCTCCGGTTGAACTCGCGGCACGCTGGCATTCGCATGGCATGAACCTACCGGTTTTGGATGAGGCACGCCCTACCCCTCGTCAAAACGAGGATTCTGCGTCCGCGCTATGGACGCGGTGAAGCTGCGATCTAACCGGCAAATGGCCGCGCCGATGTCCGTAGCCACGGGCAGTCCGTGCCCAGTCCGTGACCACAGCCGCGTCCGCAGTTTTTCCGTGGGCGCGCACACTCCATGACCCGGCACAATCCGTGTCCTTGAATAATCCGAAACCATGACCGCTGCCGCAGTCATGGATTGTCCGTGTTCAGTCCGCGTCCGCGTTCTCGCCGTGAACCAACCGTGTCCCGATTCTTGGACTGGCCGGAAAATGTCCGCGATACGGTGGAATTATTTCCTGTGTGATTTCCAGCCAACGGCTGCGACACTTCCCGCGTGAATCCTTAATCGCCCTCTGACTCCCGGCGAAGCGAGCATCGTCAAGGTGGAAGTCGCCGGGCATTACGGCGAAACTACCTTGACGACGCGCAGCGAGCCACACAATCGAAGGGCGATTCACGCGGAGCCGGAGGTGAACCCGGCGCGGATGCGGACTGGACACGGATAGTTCGAGGTCACGGGCTGGATGCGGACATTCGCGGCCTGGCCACGGTCACGGACTGGACAAGACCACGGCCATCATGCCGGGCTATGGCGCGGATATTCCGCGTCCAAACCGCGACCGCTTCGCGGACGCTGAATCCTCGTTTTGACGAGGAGTAAGGCTTGTCTGCGTAAAAAGCCTTCAAGTGAAGGCGGCAAATGGTGGCAAATGTGCGGTGGCAAAAGGCGACAAATTGCAACAAATTCGTTGTCGCCTTTTGCCGCAATTTGACACTGGTGCGGATGCGGCTCGATTCATTGGCCGAATGGTTAAGGGGATGGTGTCTTCCAAAAATTGCCCGCAGATAAGGGCAAGATAAACACGAGATATTCGCCTGAATGGGATGTTGGCGGATGCTCCGCTACTGTCACCGGGGCCGTGCGCGTGAATCAGAGGCGTGATGGTGCGTCGCCGGTCGTCGCGTCAATCTATTGCTCGCCTCATCCGGCTGTGCTCCAGATTGCACCCGCCGCCCGGCTCCGGGGTTTTTGCCTCTATGATTCTGCGCCCGGAGAATTGCTTTGCGAAGATGATGGCAAATTTACGGACGCGGCTTACGAATAGGCACATCATTTGTTTTCATCGTCTTTGCGGATAACCATAATTTTATTCTGCGCAATCGCGTCCTCAAAAACCGCAGGATTCTCGGCGAGCGATTGTGTCGCATACTCCTTCTCTGCATTGTCCGCTATCATAAAAAACATCAAACCCCATAATGCTGACAAGGCAAAAAAGGTGTAATAGCTGTGAATCCCGAAACGAAACCAAGATACTATCAGACCGATGAGAAGGAAGGCTCCAATGGAGGGCTGCTTTTTCTGATTGTAGATGAGGCGAGCACCGATGCGCGTTGCAATGGCGGACACAACAATCCCACTCAGTAGCCACCAATCGTGCTCGTGCCACGCCCACAAAGGAATAGCAAAAGCCGGGGCAACCATGTAAAGCAGAACCAAAATGCTAAAAATAGTCCGCCGCGCCCCTCTGATAAATTGGTATGGCTCACCGGAGATGCACTTAAATCCCATCGTTCCGCTCTGCACGCCGACAACAAAGTCGGCATGAGTGATGCCCTGATTGGCTTTTGCAACGTCGGCTTCCAACGCAGCCTGAAACTCCGGTGTCTTCGTCCTTTCCCATGCTGCCTTGGTCAATTCCTGCATTGGGTTGAAGCTCGCAGTGCAGTTCGGACACGAAACAACGGTATTGAAGACCTCACCTGCTACCTCGAAGGTTGTCCTGCAACGTGGACAAGTGGCTTTTTGGTTCATAGCTTTTATACCATCAGTTCTCCGGGTTGCCGGGTGGTGGGACAAATTTTTGCGGACGATTGGTTTTGCCATCGCGTGACCACGCGGGTTTAACGACAATCACCCAAACCATGCCGGTTACGGCGGCAAGTGCCAACCATTCGACCAAAAGTGTTTTCAAATCAATTTCAATGCTCCACGCGCCGCCTTTGGTATCCGGTGGAGAAAGAATAAATTCGTGACCTGCTGGCGTTCTCTGGTGAGCATGATACGGAACGTCCAAGACATTCAGCCACGGCGGAAAAAGGCAGGTCAAGATGAACATGGCAAGTGCCGTTAAGCAAAGGATGCGCGCCCGATTTGGCCGTTGGTTTGATTCCGTGGAGATCATGTCACCGTTTTAATGTGATTGAACTGGAACGCAACTGTTCAGATAAACACAAAGCAGGATCATCGCTGCCAATCCAATGCAAAGATATTTGTAAATGTCCCGCGCTTGTTCCGCCTTATCGCGCTCTTTGACCAACTTGGAAATTTCGCGTTGATGAAATTCGTATGCCTCCTCCGCCACCCAGACTCCGCCAATCATAGCGCGCCGGTTTGTTGGCTCGTCGGCATGATTTGGTGGCGTGTTCATTCCGGTTGGGACGGTTGATGTTGGGTTTCGTCCTCCGTCGGTAAAAGCAAGTCGGGTTGAATTTCCCTGATCCATTGCTTGAAGTCATCCCGATAATACTCTGGATGTCGCCGAATTTCTTGGACGTTATTTGGATTCAAAATTATCCGCACCCACGATTTCTCCAGCTCGTTTTTCTCTTTCTCCAGCTTGTTTTGTTCTTTGGCATAAGCAGCAACCAAGAACCAAAAAAACACTCCAAACAGAATCAGGAAAAAACCACTACCGGAGTCGCGCAAGACCTCGATGCAAAACCCTTGATGTCTTATGGTTTCAGCAAGATGGATCGCTGAAAGGCCGATGAACAAACCGAGTCCAGCACCCGCAAACATCAAATTGATGATTAGAAGATTGTCGCTATTACCGGCTAGGAAAAACAGAAGCACGGCGACTGCTGCAAGAATGATGAAGTCGTTGCCTGTGCTACAGGCTGCGAGCATGAGTGCGGCCAGCCCAACAAACTTAATAAACTTAACTGCGAGGGCGGAATTTTTAGTTTTCATGGACTTGTCTTCCCTTGTGAGAATTGGCCGCGCAGAAAAATAGGCGTAGTTTCAAATGCTGCCTGTCACCACACAAAGCCGGTTTGTGTGCGGGGTTTATTTTGAAAATGAGAAAGAAAGAAACAGCGGCGGACAAGGAGTGCGGGAATACCAACGGCCAGCAACCCAAAAACCGATGGTTCAGGAATCTCGATGGCCAGTCCAACCGGGTTATCCAACCCAGAGGCGTAGGTGCTTTGTGCTCCGCCCGGCGTCAATTCGATGATGTTATTGGCACCCCCATTCGCCACAAACAGGTTGCCCGCGCCGTTAAAGACCAGCCCATTAGGAGCGGACAACCCGGAGGCGAAGGTGCTTTCCACTCCGCCCGGCGTGATTTCAGTAACGCCACCGCCACCGGGCACTCCGTTGTCTTCATCCGCTACAAACAGATTGCCTGCGCTGTCAAAGGCTAGTCCCCAAGGAACCGCCAACCCGGAGGCAAATGTGCTTTGAACTCCGCTTGGTGTGAATTCATAGATATTGCCACTGTGCATATCTGCCTCATACAAGTCACCCGCGCTGTTAAAAGCCAATCCAGCAGGATCAACCAACCCGGAGGCAAAGGTTGCCCGCACTCCGCCCGGTGTGATTACAATGATGTTATTGGCACCCCCATTCGCCACAAACAGGTTGCCCGCGCTGTCAAAGGCCAGCCCATAAGGAACATTAAACCCGGAGGCAAAGGTGCTTTTGACTCCCCCCGACGTGATTTCATAGATGTTGCCACTCTGGGAATCCGCCACAAACAAATCACCCATACTGTTAAAGGCCAGCCCTTCAGGACCACCCAAACCGGAGGCAAAAATGCTTTGCACGCCGCCCGGCGTCAATTCGATGATGTTGTTGGCGCTACCGTTATTCGCCACAAACAGATTTTGAGCCTGTGCGCTGGAGGCAATCAGCAGGACTGCTCCCGCACAAACCGCTCCGGTGAATGAATGACACACTATTCGATTGTTTATTTTCATAGTCGTAGTTCTTTCGCCACGTGTCCCCGCCTGCCACCAAAGAAAATGGGCGTGACCTACTCACGCTCCCTCACAGGCACAGGAATGCCCTCAAAAGAACGCTTTCAGACACGCCCGAGGGGGCGTGCCTTCAAACGCTGTCTTTTGAGTCGAAATTTCCTGTTTCGTGAGTGACAGCAGCCGAAGCCGCAAATTTTATTGTTTTGGTTTGTTCGCTACATTCGTTTTTTTGAACCGCTGATGATTCAAGCAAATGGCGGTGGTCAAAGCAAGAATTGCTGGCGGGCGGGCAGACTGGTGGAGGGCATCCTCGCGGCCAAGCGCACCGGCAACGCTGCCACGGTGGCGGCGTTGGAATCAGAAATAGACGCGCATGTTTTCCGCCTCTATGCCCTCACCCCCGCCGAAATCGCCCTGGTCAAATCCACCACCGTCAAATGAAGGTGTATCTTAATTTGCAAGTTTGGCGACGTTTGGGTGCGGCCAAAGTTCTGATTTTCTGATGCGGGTCTGCATTGCTTGCCGTGAAACGCCAAAATGACCATGCAGCGCCCGGCAGCAGAAATCTAAAACTTCTTCTTTCCCCTGATTGAAAAAACCTTCCCGTTCCGCATCGGCAACGGCTTCGGCCAATGCGGTCGAAAGTTCTTTTGTGGGCATCAAAAACCGTCCGGCAAATTCGTCCGCCTGCCATTCAATCCAGTTATATTCGGCCACCGGAATTGCATTGATAAACGCAATCCACTGTTTGATCGTTCCAAATTTAACTGCCCCATAAATGTCTTTATGAAGAAACAGGTGAGCCAATTCATGGGCGGCAGAAAATCGCAGCCTGGGTTGCAGGGAAGGCTCTTTGAAAACCATGCCGTCAAACCAAATGCCGGTCAAATCAGGGCGAAGGAAAGCATCCTGTTTAAGTTGATGGATGGGAGCAAAATCAAATTCCAACCCCAAATCAAATTCCGCAAATCCCAAAACATCTATGGGAATTTTTTGTGCAGATTTATATTGCCCACGAATTTGAGCCGCACTGACCTCGATTTCCTCTTTTGAGAGATAGGGCGCTTTGAATTTGGCCGGATTCACGTCGCCCTTATGAGTTTTTCAGGATTTCTGCCAGTTTTTCCAAATCTTTAGTGGTGGGTTTTTTGCCGGTTGCCGTTCGGAAAAAGACCGGCAGGCGTTTTACCAATTCGGCATCATTCATCACATATTGAGGAATTTTCCCCGCGTCAATCGCCGCATAGTCGAAAATCAATTCGCGTTCTTTGGAGTCTTCAGACAGGCCGAGGATGACGGCAATCCGGTTGAGAAGCCTCTGATCTTGAGGGGGTGGCAGGACGCCGCGCTCGATTTTGCTCCAATTGCTGGGGTCGCAATCAGTAGCGATGCAAAATTCGCGCAATCCCAAACGCCGTTCCGCCCGCAGTTTTTTTAGAAATTTGCCGAACATAATCTTGCCTGTGTGGTAGAAAAATACCACACGGCCAAGTGATGTCAATGGTTTTATTCACGCCCGCACCAAACACCCGTCACGCGAGCCATGTAAATTTCGGTTTTGACACCGGCATTTATCCGCTTTGATTCGTGCAAGTTCCCGCTAACTTTCCGTTAGCATTGTGCAACCTGAAACTTGCACGAACGATGCCCGTAATTTACCTACCGTCTGCGCCGTAAATGCTGACCGCGAACCAAGCAAACTGACCGCTCACATGGCTCGCGCACGTAGAGCGAGGAAAAGAGAGTGTTTCCGCGCACGCGCACGGGCACGTGAGTCATGTATCCGTGGCATCTGATTTTGTCAGCCACGCGATGTAGCGGTCACATTGCCGCCATTCGATGTTGAATCGCTGACGGACTGCCCGGTGGATTTCTGTCTTGGTTGCGCCCGCGTCAAGCAACCGGGCGACGCAGCCGATGCGCTCGTCAATCTGCTGGCGCGTGGCTTTGACGTAGGGCTTGCGTTGGCCGGGGCGGATCACAGGTTGTTTTCTTGTGTCAGGCATGATGTTCATTGCCGCCAATTCCGGCCAGCGTCACCTTACACGCCCTGATATAGGGGCGTGACGGTGTGACGGTAACGCCGTCGTGACGGTGATTTGACGCTGGTTTGACGGTTGACGGTGGTTTCATGTTAAGCGGTTAAAACGTATAATCCGGCAAGGTCTTTTTTTACAATTCCAAGCGCAAGCATTGTGGTCACTCTGCGCTCGGCTGTTTTACCTTTTACGGCCAATTTGGTTTTGACGGCAGTTTCCAATTCAAACCGCCGCATTGCTGGCCTGTCCGAAAAAATGGCGCGGGCAAGCTCTGTCAGTTCTTCCCGCTCTTTATCCACCTTTGCGCCGTTGATGTTTTGCACGCTGACGTGCATCTGATGTTGCTCGCTCCATGCGAATCTGGGCGCGGTATTTTTCGGAATAGGGGCGTCCCGGTTTTTTTCTGCCCACATGACGCTGACTCCGTTGGTGTCCTTTTCCAGCTTTAGGTTGGTCTCTGACTTGCGCTCTAAATACGAACCAAGATGCCCGCGAGTTTTGTCAGGACTGCCGGGGTTTAGATGGATGATGTTTAAGATCGGACAATCAAACTCCATCGTTATGCTTTCGAGTTCGGAAATGATGCCGTTGCACTCTGGAATATCATTTACGTTATGCACTGTGTCGCCTGTGCCGTCTATGATGATGGAGTGAACACCGCCGAATTGATTTGCGGCTTGTTCTGTCAGCAACCGGATTGATTTGCGGATTTCGTCAACAGAGAATCCCTTTAGGTAATACGAGCGCAACCATTCCGGCGCGGCGGCAACCTGGGCGCGGCGTATCAATCGCTGTATTCCATTCCAATGGCGAAACTGGCATTGCTCGGTGTCAAGATGGACAACCGCGAAGCCGTTTGGATTTTGAGAGGTGAAGCCAAAGCAATCGGCGTCAGGCGTGGCAAACGTGCTGGCGATGACGGCGTTTAGTGCGGCTGTTTTCCCGCCTTTGGCCTGCGCGGAAAAGGTAGTCAGGTTTTGGGAATAGCAAATCGGCGTGCCGTTTAGGAAAAATCGCGGCGGCTGTTCAATCGGTGTGACTGTTGGCGAATAAATCCGCGTTGTGAGCCGTTCAATCAAACTTGGTTGCGCGGCCTCGGTTGCGCCCGGCGCGTCATCATTGCCCGGCAATGGGTCTTGCGCGGCCTGCGGTTGGACCAGTTTCGCGGCGGCAATCGCGGCCTCAAAATCTGCCTTCGTTGCACCGGCTCGCGAGAAGTCGTTTGCGTCCTTGTGTGGAAATGGCGTCGCTACGTTATAGACCTTGCAACCGGCGCTGCTGGCGATCTCGGCAAGCCAAGTATCACCAGCCGGAATTTTCTGGCCGGGTTTCAATGCGTCATTTTGCTTGAAGGCGTAGCAAACAGCGTCCGGCTCAATCTGTCCGCAAATCAATTCGCCATTGCCCGCGCCGCGTGTGATGAAAACGGCGGTGTCTGGCAAACCGCTGGCCGTGTGCCAGCCGAGTTTGTCCATGACCGCAAAGGCGTCATATTGCGATTCAAAAGTCAGAACGTAACCAGCGGCTTTTGTGTCGCCAAAAACCAGCGGCGCGGTGCTGTGTCCCGTCGGCTTAAAAATCCATTTGCCATTCGCCAGCCGGACGTGAGCGGAAACAACCTTGCCGTCGTCACCATGATTTGCGAACGCGGTCAGGCCGTCGCAAATTCCAACGATGCCTTGTGCGTAAAGCCAGCGGACAAATTCAATGGACAAGCCACGCCCTGCCACCAGCTTTTGCGCGTCTGTTTCCGTGAACGCGGCAACGCATTTTTGCCAGTCGAAGTTTTCGCCGGTCGCTTCAATTCGCGGCTTCGCTGGTTTCGTGGCGATGGCCGGGCGCGATGGCATAGGTGAAAGCCGACTGCCCGCCAGTTTGAAAATCTCCTGGCGGTGTTCGCTGTCGCCGGGATTCGTCGCGCAACCGAATTTTCCGCCAGGTTGAATCAATAGATGATCGCCGGACTTGTCAGAGCCAACCGCACGGCAGGCAGGACAAGCTGCACGGACGCCACCGCCATCGAGGTGTTTAACATTTTCCAGCCTTGCCGTATCAAGTGAGATTTCACCGGCCATAATCCAACCTTTCTGCCAGCGTGCGCCGCAAGCGTGCCGACAATGCGCGTTTGGATTGATGAAGTCCGCCACGCACAATTCGTTCAATTTCGCGGACGGTGGACAGGGAAACGCCCTTGGGTTTGCGGGGGCGGTTTTTCATACGCCATCCTTTTCCTCCCCGGACTGGGCACGAGGCCGCCGATACGTTAAAAAATTTGTTTTGACCCACTCTGTCCCTTCAGCCACCGGCACACGAACTGCCCGTTCTGACAGTTTCAGAAACGGCAGGCCGCGTGAAAGCCATGTGCTAACCGTCCGTGGTGATACACTGAACCGCGCCGCGAATTGGCGTTTGGAGTCCGCCGCCCTGTCAATTGGGGCGTCTTCGTCGAAGTCTGTCATACAATGCCTCCATGTTGATCCCCGGCCAAAATTAGCGCGTTGACATCGCCTTCCAGGAATCCGGAGGCACGTTGTCGGCCCGGTAGTTTGACCTTCTTGATCGGGAGTTTGTCCACCGTTCGCAAACTGCATGACAATCGGCGGGCGACTTCGGCGCGGCGAAGCAATCGCGGCGGGTTGTCTGGTGGCGGGGAGTCAGGTTTGCGTGGCGTGACGCCGTTACGCAGGACGGCCATGAGCCGGGTGCGGTCGGCGGGGGTCAAGGACGGGTCGGATTCCAACCCGCTACGAACGATTTTTATTGTTGTTGCCAGCATAAATTTCTTTTGCTGGCTGAAATTACCACTGGTTTTGTGGATAATTAGGATGGGTGAGGAAATTTGAACCGCAGCGGCAGGTTTGAACACCGCAGCGAAAGAAAAAATCACCGCAGAGGTGGTTTAGAACACCCCAAAAAGTAAAAAACAATTTGACGGGAAATAGCGCGGGCTACTTCTGGCGTTTGCCTGCGGCTAACGGACTTGAAGCGGCACTCTTGGGAAGTTTTGTCTTTGGCGCTTTTGGTTTGTCTCCGGTCTTTTTAGCTTCTCTTGCAATGGCTCGATTCTGTTGATCCTGTGAATTTTTTTTGAACCGTTCCCAACGCATGGTGCATAGGTCTTGAAGCGAAATCCGGTTGTTTTTCAGGCAGTCATCAATTGCATCCTGATTGCTTTGCTGCCATTCCTGATAGCTCCTCGGCCTTCCACTCCCCAATTGAATCAGCATCCCCGCTTTGGCAAGCCTGTCTTGCTGCTCCTGTTCACGCTCGTATTGCTCTTGGCTTATGCGGGGCGTGCGTTCGTCCAAGAAATGCTTCACGGCTGCCCTGATCGCCGGCACGGACAATGGTTGCTCGCCGATTTCTTGTTCGGGTCTGCCTTTCCTTTTTGGTGCAATAGGTGGCAACAGTGGCAGTTGCCCGGAAGTTTTTTTATTGCTCACTTCAATCTCCGCGAATGTGACCGTGCTAAATGCTGTATCGAAATCGGCAATGAAAGATTCTGTTCCTTCCTTTTTTTCAGGCAACGTCCCGATGTATCGCTCTGCGGCCATTAGCAATTCGTGTGCGTTGTGAATCGCTTCGCCCGGAGTCAACTTTGCGTTTGTTTTCACCAGTGGTGCTGCTATCGCGGCCAAAATTTCTGGCTTCACGTTATCGGCAAACAGCATTTCCGGCACTTCCGGTGCGCGGAAGTTCTCCGCCGACAAGTCCACATCCACAGACACCGGCAAATGCGCTCCATCAGTTTTCTCAGCACACAAACGATTCCAGTCACCCGCCTTTTCAACGGCCTTTTGCAACTGCCAGTGAGCGTGCTGGGCTACAAAAAATTCAACGCCTCGCAATATCCGTCCTGCGATGCGGGGCTGAATTGTCCGCAGCCAGTATTCTTTCGCCAGTCGCAACTCTTTTTCAACCGCCGCTCGTTTTTCTGTGATGTCGGTTTGAGCAGGAATTTCGGGATTCTGATTCATGGTTGCTCCGTTTGGTTATTCAGCGGCGAGTATTGCCAACGCCGCAGACTTTTTTTCGCGCCAATTTTTTGCCGACATATTTTTAAGAATAGTTTGCACGTCGCGCAAGATTTCGTCTTGCCCGCGTTTTGTCGGCTCTGCCGTGGCTTCGCTCATCACGGACGGCAACAAGGCCACGGCGCGGCCAGCGGCTAATTCGCCGACGTGCGTATAATGCCGAGTCATGGCCGGGCTGCTGTGTCCCACGATAGATTCCACGACCGACAACGGCGCATTGCTTTCGCGGCAGAGTGAAACGAACGTGTGCCGCAACGAATGAAAGCCGACTTCGATGACGGCGCGTTTACCATCCGTGCCGGTGCCGGGCTTGTGCAAGGTGATTCCGCACGCTTTGAAATGCCTTTGAACCATGTCCGTTACCATGTCTGTCCGGTGAACATAAAGCGCGGCCATTTCCGGCAGGACGTATTCACGGCGTTGATCCGGCGGCGTCACCGCCAGCATATCGCGCAATATCGGATGGATTGGCACAATGACAGGTTTGGGATTGCGGCGCGCGGTTTTGTTGGGGATGCGACGAATCATTGCACGCGGCAAATCCACTTCGCCCCAGCGCAGCGTGGCGCAATCGCCAAGCCGCAAACCGGAGTAGATGCCGAGTGCCAGCAACGTCTGCAACTCGCCCGTGGCGGTCTGGCAGATTTTTCGTAGCTCATCAATCGTCAGTTCGCGGCGGCTGTTTGTGATCATCCGCTTGCGCTGAATGTTTCCACCGCGTTTCGGTGATTCCCACGGATTGCCGGTGAGCTTGGCTTTATGCTTCACGACGCGGAAAACGAGCGTGAGCAAATTCAAATGCTTGTTGTAGGTGGACGGGCTGAATCGGCCATGATTCATGCTACTGGCGTATTCCTCGGCGATTTCTTTTGTCACGTCGCGCAGCGTCAGCACGTCGGCGTGCTTTTCCTTCATCCAATCGGCGAACGCCTGCCATTGAAATTCGTATTGGCGGAGGGTGGACTTGCCGCTGTCCGGGCGATTGGGCGAGGCGAGAAATTCGCTCCATGCCTGCCCGATGGACAATGGCGGGTGTTGTTCATCTTCCCACTTGGCAAGCTCGGCCTTGCGGCCTCCCAGCTTGCCGGCGATGGATTCCAGCGCGTCGGCTTCATTGCCAGCGGCGAAGGGAGCCATCAATTTGTCTTTGGCTTTGATCGCGTCTCGTTCCGTGGTGATCGAATTGCCGTTTTCATCGCGTAGCACTTTGAGAAATGCCTTGCCCTTGAATCGCCAATTCACATAGAAGTTGTCTCCGCGTTTGAGTAGATGTCCTGTCGTTTTTTTCATAGTGCGCTCGCTTTCTTGTTTATTCCGCTGCGTGCGCCTATTTCATCAAAACAATGCAAGTATGTCAATCAAAAAGCAATCAGATATATTTTATAACCTTTAATGTCATATAATAAAGCAGACTGTAAATCTGCTGGCTATGCCTTCGATGGTTCGAATCCATCACCTACCACCACCCCTTTTTTCACAGGAGAAAATGGTATTTTTAGCAATGTTTTCAATGGTTTTCACTGTATCGCTGTTTTTGAACCTCTGCGTTTTGGTGCTTTTGCCGTCTCTTGCGTTCCTTTCCATTAAACCTCAAAAAGTCATACAACGCCCAAAAGCTGGAATTGGTCCCAAGCACGCGGTAAACGCGCGTCCTGCGTAGCGCTGCCCCAAGTCATTGAAGCCGCCTTGTGAACGGTTTGCTTACTGCCTCTCAAATCAATGACAACACCCGGCAGTTTATCAAATGCGTGCCAATAAAGGCCATGCCACTTGTCGGTGAGCCAGCGAGCAAATAAAGGCCAGAGCATTGAATCGCGATCCACCCAATCGAATCCGCCGAGTGAATAGTCCAAGCCAGCGAGGGTCGGTTTAATCTTTGCTTTTTTGGCCATAACTCAAAGCAGGAGCGGGTTCAGGCCGATTGATGGGCTGGACATCACATATTTGGCTTCAATCCACCTCTGAAACTCCATCCAGACGCATTCGTAATGTCACCGGTCACTTCAAAACCGACCACCCCGAGGTGTTTAATTAATATCAGATTTCTTGTTGCAAGCAAGGGGCTTTTCAATTTCTGCACATCGGTTCCCTCGCAAGTGCCGCAGAGACGATGCCAACAAAAGGCAATGCGACCTAAACAGTTTTGACGCGGCCAATTGTCACGTTGCGAATCATGGGCCGTTGAAGCCATTGGGCCACGGCGGAGATATGCCAACCGTAGGTATAGTCCCAACACGATAAAATCCGCTTGCCGATCCCGGATCGAAGCCAAATGTGGCAGACCAAATGGCGTTGGTGTCCAAAGTTGAAGGAGCCATGTCCTGCCAAACATCGTTGACCAAATCTGTCCGTGATTGCATCGAATAGTCAAGGCCGGGAACGTCTTCCCGCAACCACACGTTTGCCTGGCTAGATATGTTGCCGACTGATATCTGGAGCCACGGAGCCGGATAACCGAATGTGTTCAGCACATAGCAAATATCGCCAGCCCGGTCGCCACTGGTGCCCGTAATGCCGGTCAATGCCTTCAAGTCGCAGTCATACCTTTGCCAATCCTCGTTGGTGGCGGCTCCGAGCGCGGAATAGAAAAATAGGTCGGAAGCAAAGTCGCCTTGCGCCAGATTTGTGACATTCAGCGAACGGACAGAATCAAAATTCGTCATCAAATCATCCACCACGAGTTGCGCTTCCAAGGCGAACCACGTTCGCGGTTGGTTCATCAATGTGGACACACATTCCCGCAGGACGGCTTCAGTCTGGCCGGCGGCGGCGCGGGAACGCCAGTTGTCAGCCTGGGCAAAAGAGTTGGTTTCGTCGGTCTCGCCGGCAGGAATCCGGTTCGTCAAAAGCCAGGTGAGACAAGTGGTTTTGAGTGAATCCGGCGGGATGGAGTGTCCGCCCGAAAAAGTCCAGTCCTTGACTTGCGCGCCGCAGGAAACAAGAAAACTGCCGTCTGGAGCCAGCCAGTTCATCTGGGTGTAGTTGTCGGAAGTGCCGGTCGTGCGCGCTACCAATAGATTTGTCTGTACCTGGCTGGTGGTGTAGTAAACGATGGTGCCTTGGGGACCGTAAGTGCATCCCATCCACCCGCTCATAGCGAACATGCCGGCGACGTGCTGCGCCCAGAACCGGCTGAAAATGTAGGCGTTTTCACCTCCGCCGGAAAAACCGGCGACGAATTCCGCCGACGGATCGAAAAGCACCCGTTGCCGGACATCGCGAGGAACCGCGTAAAAATCCCGCAATACCAGATTCAGCGTTGCGCCGTCCTTGGAATTCAGGATGCCAATGACAATCATGTTCAAGCTCGCGCAAACCGTTTGGAAGGTGGACACCAATCCACCGCCGCTGGGATTCAACGTGTAAAGAATTGGCAGCGGCGTGCCGTTGGTGGAATAGGCCGGCGGCAAATAAACGGTGTAACTGATGGCCGGATTTTCCAGACAGGCCACCGTACCACTTTGGCCAGCGGTCAGCGGAAACGGTTTCAAATCAGCGAAGGCGCGACCGGAGAAAAGCAAAGACGACGCAAGCGAGGCGGAAATCAAAATGCCGGGATTCGCAAACTTCATGCAGGCGATTGTATCTTCTTTTGATAGAACTTCAAGCCCACTGCAATTGGGCTTTGCAGCAGCGGCAGAAGCACGCGAGTAACCGTTTTCAGTTGGAGCATCTCCCACGCCTGTTCTCTGTGTTCCGTCGCCTTCAACCGGGGTCAGAGGGCGGACCTGCGCCTCGTTTTCCGGCAGGAGCCGAATGTCTCCAATTGGAGATAAATCCCTTGCGACAACCAGGCCCGTCATAGGCGGGTTATGCTTGCCAAGCCGTTGCCCGGGGTAAAGGCCGGTGAGAACCAAGCCGCGTCATTCGCCACCGGCTTCGTCGCAACGCTTCAAAACCCGGCCAACTTCGGCTGGGGGTGAAGCCACGCCGCTTGTTTTCGCCGCGTTGGTTCAAAGTCGTGGCAGCGGGCTACGGCTCGGCAAGCCAGCACTTTCGATTGCCGATTTACGATTGGGCGGCCGGTGAACTCAAGCTTCAAATGAAATCCAAGGTGAAGGATGAAGTAAAAAAGAAAGAGGCCGGACACTACTCCGGCCTCTCAATGAGAACTAAGCGCTTAAATCAACGATTCGCAGTTGCGCGACCACGAACTTTTTGTTGGCTGCGGCACCGCAGATTTGCGCCTTGCTTCACACACGGAACACTGCGTTTCTGCATGCCAACGATGGGATTAGAATACCAGAGGACATGTCCCCTGCTAGTCACCAGTTCTGGTTACGTGCAAACCCCTTGAAAACAAAGGGAAATTGACGAAATCCGGTCAACGGCGGAGAAATTTGGTCACGGCCTCGGTGCGGGTGCGGACCTGCAGTTTTTCGTAAATGCGGCGAATGTAGGTATGCACGGTTTCATAGCTGATCCCCAGCTTCTCCGAGATTTCCTTGTAGAGAAGTCCCTGGCTCAGGAAATCAAGCACTTCCTGTTCGCGCGGGGAAAGATGTTCCGTGGGTTGCGCCGTGGCCGCCGTTTGTTGAAACGATTGCACGACTTTGCGCGCAATGTGCATCGTCATCGGCGAACCGCCCCGGTGGACTTCCTGAATGGCTTCCAGCAGTTCCTTGCTGGAGGTGCGTTTGAGCAGGTAACCGTTGGCACCCGCCGTCAGCGCGTTGAAAATATTTTCCGTGTCTTCATAGACCGTGAGCATCATGACCTGGATTCCCGGCATCAGCGCCTTCAATTGCCGCACACATTCGACGCCGTTCATACCGGGCAGATTGATGTCCATCAGCACGACATTGGGGCGGGCCTGGGGCAGGTCCTTCAGCGCGTCCTCGGCGTTGGCGTATTGGCTCAGGCAGCGGAACCTGTCCGACCGGTCGAGCAGGCGGGCCAGCGTCCCACGCAGCTTGTCATTGTCTTCAACGATGGAAACGGTGATGGGCATGGCGTTGATTTCTAAACCATTTTTCCAAAAGGAATAACCAGGCACACGATCGTTCCACCCCCGGTTCCGGGGCTGATCGAAAATTCTCCGTGAATATCTTCCATTCGCTTGCGCATGTTGCGAAGTCCGTTTCTCGTCGGTGTCGCATTTGCGTCCCGACCACCCAGGCCGCGCCCGTTGTCTTCAATGCTCAACGTAAAATTGCCGGGCGGCAATTGCAATCGCACCCGGACTTCGGACGCTTGCGCGTGTTTGACCACGTTGTTGACGGCTTCCTTGAAGGCGAGAAAAATGTTGTGGCGGACTTCCGGCGGAATGGTGATCGCCGGCAATTGGGCTGGCACATCCGCGCGGTAACGCAATCCGGCCAGCGCGAGATATTCCTGCGCGTATTTGCAGACGTAATTGACCAGGCCCTCCAGCGTGTCGTTGGAAGGATTGACCGCCCAGACGATTTCGTCGAGGGAACGGGTTGTTTCGCGCGCGGTCTGGGAAATCTGCCGGGCGTGTGATTCAATTTCCGCCGGGGAATGCTTGTCAGCTTCCGCCATTTCGCTCAACAGCGCCACCTGCGTGAGATTCGCTCCCAGCTGGTCGTGCAGGTCGCGGGCGATGCGAAAACGTTCCTTTTCCAGCGCCTCCTGTTGTTCGAGCAATTGCAACTGGCGCCGCAGCTTTTGCGTGGAAAGATAACGCACCACGGCAACGACGATTCCCGCCAGGCACAAGCTTGCGGCAGTGCGAAACCACCAAGTCTGCCAGAACTGGGGCTGCACCGTCACGTTGAGAACCCCGCCGGTTTCGTTCCACACACCGTCTTCATTGCCGGCAATGACGTGAAAACGATAATTCCCCGGCGGCACTTTGTTGTAATGAGCCACGCGCGTGTCACCGGCTTCAGTCCATGCGGTCTCGTGACCTTCCAAACGATATTTGAAACGCACTTCCCCGGGCGCGGAAAAATTCAAGGCCGTGTAATGAATTTCCAATTGTTCATGACCGGGCGGAATCGTGACGGACGGATGCCAGGCCGAACCCAACCGATTTGTTTTTTGCTCCCGGCCCTCGACGAGCACGGATTCAATCATGACCAGCGGCGGCTGGCGATTGGGCCGGAGGTTCGCCGGGTTCATTGACACCAAACCTTTGATGGTGGGAAACCATAATATGCCGTCCCGTGTGCGACACGCAGCGGGTTGTGAACCGGCCGAACATTCGCGCGTCGGCAGTCCGTCGGTTTCGACATAAGTCCGGCACGAAATGAGGCTCGCCGGTTCATTGGCAAAATCGTTCAGCGATTGTTTTTGAATTCGCATCAATCCCGCATTGGAGCCGATCCATAAACAACCCCCGTCGTCTTCGATGATGTAATCAATGCTGTTGCTGGTGATCCCGTTGTCCGTCGAATAACGAGTCCACTTTCCCTTGTAAAAACGGGCCAGACCGTGTCCGGAGGTTCCCACCCACAAGACACCGTCCCGATCCAGATAAAGACAGGAAATATCGTTGCCGGGCAATCCGCCTTCCTCTTTTTGATAGGAAATAAATTTCCCGGCTTTGAAAAAATCCAGTCCGCGGCTTTCCGTTCCAATCCAAAGATTGCCTTCGGCATCCTCCGCGATGGCACGAACCACGAGGCCATCCGGGGTTGTGTAAATCTTCCAGTCTTCTCCGTTCCAGCGCGCCAGACCGTTCTGGGTGCCCGCCCACAGCCATCCCTGGTGATCTTCGAACAAGGCGAAGATTTGCGGGCCAAGGATTTCCGCGCCGGGCGCGGGTTGAAAATGATTGGTTTGAAATTGGAAGAGTCCTTCGCCGCGAGTGCCGGCCCAGACCTGCTGTTTGCGGTCCACCAGAATCGTCCAGGCATTGGAACCCCAGCCCACACCGAAATCTTGCGCGAAATCAGCGAGCCAATAGGTCACACCATGTGCGTTAAAGGCCGCCCATAAACCGCCTTGATCGTCCCCGTTCAACGATTGTGCGTTCCAGGGATGAATTTTGTCCGGCGGGTTAATGACTTTTCTTTTGATTCGATCCAGCCCGTCACCATCGGTTCCCACCCAGAGATTCCCCTGATTATCCAGGCACAGCGAATAAACATGTGCGGATGACAATCCCTGTTCCTTGGAGATTTGCCGGTATTTTCCGTCCGTCTCATACCAAAAAACGCCCGCGCCCATCGTGCCGACAATCAAGTTGCCAGCCTGGTCTTCACCGGCCGAGGTGACGGTTGCATTGCCCCACGGATAGGGTCCAAAATCCTTTTCGCGTTGAGTGGCATTCCACTTCTGAACCCGTCCATCCATCAGCCGCCAGGTGCCGCCGCGTTGCCCGGCGAGAATAAAATCGAGCCGGCGCGCTTGAAGGGACTGGTCAATGACGAGGGTCGGCGGATGGAAATTGGATGGGCGAAATGAAAGCATTTGTCCCCCTGGCTCGCCAACGGCATATTCACCGATCCAGAGCGGCCCGGATTTTTCAGCAATCAGCATGCGGCAGATGGCGAGGGGATTGGGGTTGGGATTCAGATTCAGGGTTTCAAGCTTTCCGTCCTGGTAACGGCCCAGATGAGCATCCGCCGTGTAGAGCCATACCGCGCCGGCGGCGTCTTCACAGGCCGACAGCAGCCGCCCTTCATGGCCAGCGCGCCCGAGGTCAAAACTTTTGACTTTCCCATCCTGTACCAAGGCCACACCCGCTGCGTCCGTTCCGATCCACAGATTCGTGTGACTGTCTTCAAACAGATAAACGATCCGGTCACTGTTCAAACCCGGCGTGTTGTATTGGTTGAAAACAGTGAAACGGTTTCCGTCAAAACGCACCAGGCCGTTGAGCGTGCCGAGCCAGAGATAACCATCCCGGGTTTGAATCACGGAGATGACGGCGTTTTCCGGAAGCCCTTCCTTGCTGGTCCAAACATCCACAATGAACGGCAAACCGGACTGGTCGGCCGCGCCCGCCGGCGTGGGTAAAATAAAGGAACCAACGCACAGCAACAGCCAGGCGAATTCCAGCTTCCAATGGTTCTTCGGCATATTTGATTGTTCGAATGATGCGAACCGGATGCAAGGATGTTTGAAAAACAATACGAACCCAATACTGAAGATGGAAATTATTTTTCCAAAATCACTTGCCAGACCGCCGCGATGGGTTAGGTTTGCCCTGCCCGATGAGAACTGGGCGTGTGGCGGGTGTGGGCGATATTAAATCGTGTGTGATTGCCCCGCCCGCCCGTTTTTTTGCCCCGCCTTCGGGAGGAGGATTCGCCCCCTCGGTCGTCATGACAAAATAAAAACCCCCAAGCCGTCCGGCTTGGGGGTTGGTGCAGAATCCGGGTTTTAATCAAAGGCATGACCGGCGCAGCACAAAACGTTTTTGACTTTGTGCCGGACCAAATCCTTGACACAAGCGCGTGCCGGGCCGAGGTATTTGCGCGGATCGAATTCCTTCGGATTTTCCGAGAAAACCTTGCGGATGCCGGCGGTCATGGCCAGACGCAGGTCGGTGTCAATGTTGACCTTTGTGCAACCCACGCGGCGCGCGACCTCGATGTCGGCTTCCGGCACGCCTTGGGCATCGGGCATCTTGCCACCGTATTTGTTGATCTCGTCCACGAGATATTTGGGGACGCTGGAAGCGCCATGCAGCACCAGCGGATAATCACCCATGCCGGCGTCCATGAGCGCTTTCTTGATCAATTTCAAACGTTCCAAATCCAGGTGCTGTTCCCCCTTGAACTTGAAAGCGCCATGGGAGTTGCCAATGGCGACGGCGAGCGAATCGCAGCCGGTTTCCTTGACGAATTTGATGGCTTCGTCCGGGTTGGTGTAATGACCACTGGTGGAATGGCCGCCGCCTTCCTCGCCTTCGTCGAATTGCGCGCCGACCAGGTGGCCGAGTTCGCCTTCGACGGAGCAGTTGAATTTGTGCGCGTAGTCCACAACCTTTTTACAAATCTCGACGTTCTTGTCGAACGGTTCGTGGCTGGCGTCAATCATCACGCTGGTGAAACCTTCGTCAATGCACTGTTTGCACAGTTCGAAGGTGTCGCCGTGGTCCAAATGGACGGTGATGGGGATGTTGGACAGGCTGATCGCCGCCTCGATGAGTTTTTTGAGATAGACCGGGTTGGCATATTGGCGGGCGCCTTTGGAGATTTGGAGGATCAACGGCGCTTTTTCCTCTTCGCAGGCCTCAACGATGGCTTGGATTAACTCCATATTGTTGACGTTGAACGCGCCAAGCGCGTATTTACCCTTCAACGCCTTTGCAAACAGCTCTTTGGTATGTGTCAGTGGCATAAGTTTTCGAATTTGATCGTCGTTATCAACCAACCGGGATTTCCCCGATGGGAAGGAATAATAATGCAACTTTTCCGAAAGGAAACAAAAAACGCGGCCTTCCACCCACCAACCGTTGCCAAAATTTGGCAATAAATTGCCTTGCGATTTCGCGTCTTTGGGCGAAAAGAAGTCCGTGCAAGCGCATTTTCTCCTCGGTCCGGCCGGCAGCGGCAAGACATTTCGCTGTCTGGCGGAAATCCGGGCCGCCCTGGCGGCATCGCCGGAAGGCCCGCCGCTGGTTCTGCTTGCGCCCAAGCAGGCGACGTTTCAACTCGAACGCCAGCTGCTCGCCGATGGCGCTCCGCAAGGGTACACGCGCCTGAACATTTTTTCGTTCGAGCGGCTCGCGCGGTTCGCCCTCGACGCGCTCGATGTCCCGATGCCATCGGGATTGCTCGCCGAGGAAGGACGCGTGATGGTCTTGCACGCCCTGTTGATGCGGCTCGAAAGCGAATTGAAATTATTTCGCTCCAGTGCCCGCCGTCCCGGTTTTGCCCAACAGCTCAGCCAGTTGCTCGGCGAACTGCAACAGCATCAATTTACGCCAGCCAGGCTTCGGGCGCTGTCCGCCCGCCCCGATTTGCGCCGTGAATTGCAGGACAAACTCCACGACCTCGCGCTCCTGTTCGAGGCCTATACAAACTGGCTCGCCGAAAACGAATTGCAGGACGGAAACCGCCTGCTCGACGCGGCTACCGACGCCTTGCGTTCGACTCTCGACCCTCGACCCTCGACCCTCGACTTTCAAAGCTTGTGGCTCGACGGTTTTGCGGAAATGACGCCGCAGGAACTGGATTTGCTCGCCGCCGTCGTCCCGTTTTGCGGTCGCGTGACACTGGCGTTTTGCCTGGAAAACGAACCCGCCGCCGAAACTTCCTGGCTCTCCATCTGGTCGTCCATCGGCAAAATCTTTCAACAGTGCCGCCAGCGCCTCGCCAGCGCACCGGATTGCGAAGTCAGCGTCGAATTGCTCGGACGCAAATCACCAAATCGTTTCTCGAATAATCCAACTTTGCAGCACTTGGAAGCAAACTGGGCAATACCCCGTCTGCCCTCAACCGCCAGATCCCAAACGCCAATCTCCACCATCCGCCTTGCCGCCTGCGCCAATCCCGGGGCGGAGGCCGTTTTTGCCGCGCGCGAGATTTTGCGCTTCGTCCGCCACGGCGGGCGTTTTCGCGATGCCGCCGTGCTCGTGCGCAGCCTCGACGGCTACCACAAACCGCTGGCGCGCGCGTTTCGCCGCTACGGAATTCCATTCTTTCTCGACCGGCGGGAATTCATGGCGCATCACCCCCTGGCGGAACTGACCCGCAGCGCGCTCCGCACGATCACGTTCGACTGGCCGCACAATGACTGGTTTGCCGCGCTCAAGGCCGGTTTTTCGCCGGTGGACGAGGCCGAAGTTGACCGGCTTGAAAATGAAGCACTCGCCCGCGGCTGGCGCGGCGCAGAATGGCGGGAACCCTTTCAAATCGCAGAAAACCCCGAATTGTCCAAGTTCCTCGAACGGCTGCGCAAAATAATTTTGCCGCCCTTTCAAAATTTTGCCGCGCAACTCGCGCGTTGGGAAAACAAGCCAAACGGCGGGCAACTGGCCAACGCCCTGCGCGAGTTTTGGTCAGAGATGAAAGTTGAACCGACCTTGGAAAGCTGGAGCCTGGCCGACCCGGGGCACTCGTCACTCGTCACTCGTCACTCGTCACTTCACCTGACCGTTTGGGAGCAAATGAATGCGTGGCTCGACAACGTCGCCCTCGCGTTTTCAGACGAGGCGCTGCCATTGCGCGACTGGCTGCCGATTTTGGAAGCCGGTCTGGCGAACCTGACCGTCGGCGTCATCCCGCCCGCGCTGGATCAGGTCCTCATCGGCGCCATTGACCGCGCGCGCAATCCCGATTTGAAGCTCGCATTCGTGCTCGGCGTGAACGAATCGGTTTTTCCCGCCGCGCCGGCCGCGCCAACGATTTTGACGGACGCCGACCGTGATGAATTGAGACAATGCGCCGGCGCGCCCGGACCTGATTTACGCGAACGCCTCGCGCGCGAGCGTTATCTCGGCTACATCGCCTGCACGCGCGCCAGCGAAAGACTCGTCGTGACTTTTTCGCGCCACGACGCGGATGGCAAGACGCTGAATCCATCGCCGTTCATCGCGCATCTGCGCCGGATTTTCCCCGGACTCGACATCGAAGAGTCCAGCGGAGAAAGCAAATTGGCCGATGCGGAACACGTGAGCGAAATCGTTCCGGCAATGGTCGAAATGCAGGAGAAAGGTGAGAGCCGTAGTGAAACCCCTCTCCCGGTCCCGCTTTGCGCGGACCACCCTCTCCCCGCTTGGCGGGGAGAGGGCTGGGGCGAGGGGCACGTTGAAAACTGGGATGAATTGTTAAAACTTCCCATCGTTGCTTCATTGGCCGAAAGCCTGCGCGCTTTGCGCGAGCCAGATTCGACGGAAAGTTTATCGCCCGTGCTGGCGGAAAAACTTTTTGGCCCGACCCTGCGCTCCTCGGTGAGCCGGCTCGAGGAATTTGCCCAATGTCCGTTCCGGTTTTTCGTTCATTCCGGCCTGCGCGCCGAGGAGCGGAAGGTTTTTGAGCTGGATGTGCGCGAGCAGGGCAGTTTTCAGCACGAGGTTTTGAAAATGTTTCACGAGCAATTGAGCGCCGAAAACAAACGCTGGCACGACATCACACCAACGGAAGCGCGCGAACGCGTGGGCAAAATCGCCGCGGTGCTCGCGTTGAATTACCGCGACGGCTTGTTGCGCACCGACGAGCAGAGCCGGTTCACCGCGCGCGTGCTGGCGGAATCGTTGCAGGATTTTGTCGAAACACTGGTGACCTGGATGCGCGGACAATATGAATTTGACCCGGGGGTGGCCGAACTCGCATTTGGTTTCGGTCCCGGCGGCGCGCCCACGTGGGAAATTGATTTGGGCGCGGGACACCGGCTTGCGCTCCGGGGCCGGATTGACCGCATTGATTTGTGCCGCGAAACCGATGGCCGCGCGTTGTGCGTGGTGATGGATTACAAATCCGGCCAGAATAAACTCGATAAAGTCCTGATCGAACACGGCGTGCAACTGCAATTGCTGACGTATCTGGCGGCAATCCGAAGCTGGCCGCCGGAAGTTTGGGCGGAATTGAATCTGCCCGCCATTTTCTCCCCCCCGATTAACCTCCTGGGAGCGCCGGCGTCTCGCCGGCTAGTCGGGAGTCGAAAACCGGAACTTGCCGGCGAGACGCCAGCGCTCCCAGGGAATGCGCCCCGGTTCAGGAGTTCAAAGCACGAATTCTTTCGGGGAATCTCTCCCGTCGGCGTCTTTTACGTGAACCTGCGCGGGCAATATGAAGGCGGCAACACGCGCGATGAGGTGCTGGCGGACGTGGACGCCGCGCGCAAACTGGCCTATCGTCACACCGGCCGTTTTGACGCAAGTTTTTTGGGCAAGTTAGACGACCGTCCGAATGTGCGGTGCGGCGACCAGTTTAATTACAACCGCAACCACGACGGCTCATTGCGCAAAGGTTCGACTGAGGCGCTGCCCCGGGCCGAATTTGAAAAGTTGCTCGACCACGTTGAAGCACAGTTGCAGGAAATGGGACGGGCGATTTTTTCCGGCGCGGCGCGGGTGGATCCGTATCGCAAGGGCCATGAAACACCGTGTGAATTTTGTGATTACCGCCCCGTGTGCCGGATTGACCCGTGGACACACCGGTATCGCGTGTTGCGTCCGTCGGCGGAGAAAGCTATTCGATAATTCATGCGTTTCATAAAGCGGACAAGCGCCGCCGTCGCCAGTTGCCAGGCCCGACTCCGCCGCCGTCCAAAGACCAAGACAGTCGCAACTTCACCCCTTGCGCTTTCCGTCCACTGGAGATAAACTATTCGCATGAATGCCATCAATCCAAATAATATCATTACGAATTTTCTGACCGCCGAGCATGCCCTGTTTTGCGAGTTGTTTGACGAGATTGACCGGCTCCTGCCTGACGCGCGGACGGCGGCCGAGGTGCGGCTGCTCAGCCGGCTGGTCGAAGGGGTGCTCTCCCGCCATGCCGATGTGGAACAGAATCTGGCCTATGCGGCGCTGGACCAGGCCCTGGCGGAAAAGGGCGAATTGAATCAACTGTACCAGGACCATGAGGAGATTGATGCGTGCCTTCACCACGCCACGTTGGCTGAGGAGTTCACCGAGGCGATGCGGTTCCTGCGGGCGGGGCTTAAGACTTCCCGCGAGCATTTTCGCCGGGAGGAGGAAACGGTTTTCCCGCTTTTCGAGAAACTGTTTGATCCCGCGACTCTGGAAGCTTTGGGGGCCGGGGCATCCGGCAACGCACCGCCTCTGTGGCCACACGGCTTCGAGAACGCACTGCGCGGCCGATTATGGAATCCAGAGTATTGCTATCAGTCGGCCCTGTCGGCTGAGCCTGCCCCGCGCCACCATCCCCGGCGTGCGGACCTTCGCCACCACAAAGGAGCCAGTCCCGACAATGGATAATTTTTATTTGACCCTTTTCGGACACGAAGCACTGTTTGTTGAAATCATGAAAGCGAGGATTAACTGGTTCGCGCTCGGCGCGCTGATTTTGGCTGTGGGCAGCAATGCCTCGCAGACCAACAACGTCGCGGCCACGCCTGCAACCGCCAACTCAACCACGAATCGAACCATGAAATTTCCAGTCACCAAAACCGACGCGGAATGGCGCCAGGAATTGACACCGGAACAATATCGAGTGCTGCGTCAGGCCGACACGGAGCGGCCGTTCACCGGCAAGTATTGGAACACCAGGGAGCCGGGGGTTTACCGCTGCGCAGCCTGCGGGGAAATCATTTTTACCTCGGACACCAAGTTCGACTCCGGCTGCGGCTGGCCGAGTTTTTATGATCTGGCCGCGGAAAAAAAAGTCATTCTGCGCGAGGATGACAGTTTCGGCATGCACCGCACGGAGGTGCTGTGCGCGCATTGCGGCAGCCACCTCGGCCACCTTTTCAATGACGGCCCGAAACCCACCGGCTTGCGTTACTGCATCAACTCGGCATCGCTGAATTTTGAAAAAACCAATCCGCCGCCGGAATCAAAGCCGGGAGGGAAAAAGTAAAACATCCACATTCATCTGATTGTGCCGCGACGAGTCTATTTTTGTTTCACATCCTCCCTCATCCCGGCCTTCTCCCCAAGGAGAAGGAGAATTGTCCGCCGTCCCTTTGAAAATCCGTGCGACTGGATTTGCGGGCGCTCATTCGCAAAACCAGAATTGTCCAATAGCTATTTCCTCTCCTGGGGGAGAGGATAAAAGGTGAGGGTGGGCGTAAAACACAAATTTCATCCACTCAAGCCATCCATCCCGAAATGATTTCAGGAATTTGTTTCCCTTCCGCCTTTGCCGCGATTAGGTAAGGTACATCGTCGCTACGCTCACCCGCGCCCGGGCGGCGCGGCGAATGAATCATCGGCAAAAATCTGGCGCGGGTTGTTTCCCACATGCGCGGCGATTTCGGCGAGAAACGCATCGCCAAACTCGCGCAGTTTCTTTTCGCCCACGCCGGTGATGCGCGCAAACTCGCGCTCGCTCGCCGGATAATCGCGGGCCATCTGCCGCAGTGCCACGTCGGAGAACACAATGTAAGCCGGCACGTTGCGCTCGTCGGCCAGTTGCTTGCGAAGTCTGCGCAGCCGGTCAAACAACACCTCGTCGCACGCGATTTCGCCCGCGCGATGCGCTTTCGGTTCCTGTGCGGTCACAGGTTTGGTGAGGGTCACCTTCCGGCGTTGCTTGAGCGCGGCCAGCCCGTCGTTGGTCAACTCCAGCACGCTGAATTTCCCGGACGTTTGCCGTAAATGGCCGAGCCGGATCAACTCGCGACCAATGGCCGCCCATTCCGACCGGCTGTGTTCACTGCCGATACCGTAGGTCGAGAGTTGCTCGTGATTCCACTTGCGAATCTTCTCCGTGTCCGCGCCGGTCAGGACCTCGATGACGTGGTTCAAACCGACGCCAAAACGGGTGTTCTCGCGAATACGATAAACGCAGGAGAGAAACTTTTGCGCGGCAAGCGTACCGTCGAAAGTGGCGCGTGGCGAAAGGCAGTTGTCGCACGCGCCGCAATTGGGAGCGCCGGCTTCCGGCACGGCATGATGCGATTGTGCGGGTTCGCCGTGCCGGAGGCCGGCGCTCCAATCTTCGCCAAAATACGCCAGCAGTTCCCGCCTCCGGCAACCGGCACATTCCGCGTAATGCACCATCTTTTGCAATTGTTCGCGAGCAATCTGTTGTTCCTTCGGGTCCGGCTTTTCATCAATGAACTGCGTTTGCTTGATTACGTCACCCGCGCTGAAGAGCAGCACGCATTCACCCGGCAGACCATCGCGGCCCGCGCGGCCGGTTTCCTGGTAATAACCCTCGATGTTTTTCGGCAGATCGTAATGGATGACGAAGCGGACGTTCGGCTTGTTGATGCCCATGCCGAAGGCAATCGTGGCGCAAATCACGCGCACGTCATCGCGCAGAAACAGTTCCTGATGCTCGGAGCGCTCCTTCGGCGTCAGACCGGCGTGATAGGGACGGGCTTTCACGCCGTCTTCGTTCAAACGCCGTGCCACGCTCTCGGCGGATTTGCGCGACTGGCAATAAACAATGCCGCTTTCTTTCGGCCGCGCGCGGACAAATTCCAATACCTGGTCATACGGTTTGTTTTTGGCCAGCACGCGGTAGGTGAGGTTCGGACGGTTGAAGCTGGCGACATAACAACGCGGCTCGCGCAGCTCGAGCAGTTTGACGATGTCGGCGCGCACGCGTTCGGTGGCGGTGGCGGTAAGCGCCATCATCGGCGTTTCGGGAAAAAGCTTCCGCAATTCCGCGAGCTGGCGGTATTCCGGACGGAAATCGTGTCCCCATTCGCTGATGCAATGCGCCTCGTCCACGGCCACCAGACGCACGTTCCAACGCTGCAAATCCGAAAGAAAGCCCGACAGCATCAGCCGTTCCGGCGCGACGTAGAGCAGGCGGAACTCGCCGTTGTGCAGGCCGCGCAGCCGCGCCCGCGATTCGCCTTGGGCGAGCGAGGAGTTGAGAAAGGTCGCCGGAATGCCGCCAGCCTGCATCCCGTCCACCTGGTCTTTCATCAAGGCAATCAGCGGCGACACCACGACCGTCAGGCCGGGCTGGACCATCGCGGGCAGTTGAAAACAGAGCGATTTGCCGCCGCCGGTGGGCAGCAGCGCAAAGACATCCTTTCCGGCCAGCGCATCGCGGATGATTTCCTCCTGCAACGGGCGGAACGAGGTGAAGCCGAAATATTGCTTGAGCAGCGGGAGCAGATTGGTTGTTCCAGATTTCACCGCCGTCAAAGTAGGACAATCACGTTGGAGTTCAAGCTTCAGCTTGCACCGCTGCCGGAACGGCATGAATTAACCACGGATGGACACGGATAAACACGGATTTAACCACGAAATACACCAAACACGCAAAACTTCGGAGAGGCGAGTTCCACAAGCCCCCAACTTTTATTCACCGCAAAGAACGCAGAGATCGCAAAGATGAAAACCCGGTTGTATTCCAAAGAATCCTTTTTCTATGTGTTCTTTGCGTTCTTTGCGGTTAAAAAATCTTCAATAAACCAGCACCAGCACCGCTGCGTCCTGCGCGGATTTGACAACGTCCTCAAACTTCCGATCAGTCGTAACTGGCTCCTTGAGTTTGGCAGAAACGGCCGGCACGGATTCTAGGAAGCTCAACAGAAAACTGCTCTTCACCGCGTAATTCACATTCTCTGGCAACGCCCCGGTTGCTGCCAGCGCCACCGACGCATTCAGCTTGGCCGACACCACGCCCACCACGTTGCCGTGTTCATCCACCAGCGCCCCGCCCGAATTGCCCGGCTGCACCGGCACGCTGATCTGGAAATAACGCGGGTCATCTGCCGCACCCGACAGCGACGCGATTTCTCCCCGCGCAAACTTGGGTGCGAACCCTTGCAAACCGGGGTTTGGAAAACCAACGGTAGCCACCGTACCGCCCAGTTTCACCGTGCGGCTTACCGTGACAGGCAACGGTGAAAACCGTCCCTCTGTCTTCAGCAAGGCCAAATCATTGGCCGCGTCGACTCTTATAACTTTTGCTACAATCAACCCCACGCTCGTGACCAGACGAATTTGCGTGGCATCTTTGACCACATGATTATTCGTAATCAAATAACCATCATCCGTGATGAAAAATCCCGTGCCGCTGGCGAATGGATTTTCAGGCGAAGTGGAATTGTCAGAACCTGATTTCTTGTGTGGCTTAAACTCTCGAGCTAGTTTTTGGCCTTCTGCAATTTGCTCCGGCGAGATCATGTTTTCCAAAACGGGCATGAATTTCTTGGCATGCTCAGAATTTTTCGCTGCCGCCAAAAGTATCCACTTGTAACCTTCCGCGTAATCCTTTGGCACGCCTAGTCCATAGGCGTAAGAAACGCCCAGGTTACATTGAGCGTCGGGAAGATTCTGCTCGGCGGCTTTGCGGAACAACTTTGCCGCCTCTATTTCATCCTTGGCCACGCCGTTGCCTCTGGCATAACCGTTGCCGAGGCACAATTGAGCCTCTGCAAAATTCTGCTCGGCAGCTTTGCGATACCACTTCATCGCCTCAACCTCATCTTTTACAACGCCGTTGCCTTTGTCATAGCAGACGCCCATATTATATTGTGCCCAAAGGTAATTCTGCTCAGCAGCCTTGCGAAACCACTTCACTGCTTCGACAGCATCTTGGGTCACGCCTTCACCCTCAGAATAATTATTGCCAAGAAAAAATTGAGCCTCTGCAAATCCTTGATCAGCGGCCTTATGAAACCATTTTGCGGCTTCTACATAGTCCTGTGTGACTATTTTGCCACCATAATAAAATTCAGCGAGAGCACATTGGGCAAATGCTTCTCCTTTTTCAGCCTTGGCTTTTACTTCTTCAAAAAGTTTGAGGTTCGCCTCGCCCTGTTGTGCCGACAACTGTACTACAATAGCGAGCAGCAACAGGCAAATCAGGCAGGCTCTTTTCATGTCGGCATATTAATTAGTTTCAATTGGTTGGCAAGGTTCTGATTGTTCGCGAACAAACTGCTCTTCAATCAGCTTATTCCAGTTTATGTGCTTTCCAATATTTTCCAGAACAGATTTATCCACATACCGCCTCTTGAATTCCTTTCCCATTTGGACGCGATCCAAAAACATTCCAATGTGCTTATATATTTCCACATTTGAGCTGCCATGCGGAATACATTCGCCAAAACCAAAATCATTTCCTTTCGGGTAGAAAACCTTGCGACGAGTGCGCACGATTTTTTGGGCTGACGTATGCCAATATTCGCCCCGAATCTCTGAAAAGAAGAAATACAAACGGATAAATCCTATAATTTCGTTGAAAAGCCAGCATCCACCATAATTTTCCCACAAATCGGATTCTGTTTTAGACTTCAACTCTGGATACCGGCGATACGCTTCTTCAGCATACTTGCCGCCACATTGTTTTAGTTCTTTCTGAATAAAATCTTTTTGCTGTGATTCGTATTCCTCTTTCGAGAGGCGATAAACCGGAACATCAAAAAACACTTTTTCCAAACCGACAAGCGCGGTTGATTTTAAATTATCGCATTCTTTTCTTTTGATCTTCATCTTGAAATTCAAACGCCATTCGTCCCGGTCGTCCATCCCAAACTGATTTTGGCAGCGGCAGTTTTCTTCGCCCGGCGCGAGGTGCCAGTCCAGCTCTTGCTGCAAATATGGAGACAGGCGGGAAGGGTGACAAGCGCGTTGGAGTTCAAGCTTTAGCTTGTCTGGAGGTGCGGCGGCTGAAGCAAGCTGAAGCTTGAACTCCAACTCAGTGATATTCCTGCAACGTCTGCACGCCGTAACCGCTCTTTTTTAACGCGGCGATGCCGCGGGCGGCGGCTTTGGCGCCGCTGAGCGTCGTCATGATCGGCGTGTTGGTATAGACGGCGGTGGTGCGGATTTTTACTTCGTCGGCGCGCGGCGACTCGCCGGCAGGGGTGTTGATGACCAGTTGGATTTCCTTGTTTTTGAGCAGGTCAATCGCGTTCGGCCGGCCTTCGGCGAGCTTGAAAATATGCTGCACCTTCAGGCCCGCCTTTTCCAAAACCGCGGCCGTGCCGCCGGTGGACACCAGTTCAAAACCCAGGTCGGCAAACTGTTTCGCCACTGCTGCCACCTGCTTTTTGTGCGCGTCGCTGACGCTGATGAAAACTTTTCCGTCGAGCGGCAGCGGTGAGCCGGCGGCCATTTGTGATTTCGCGTAGGCGATGCCGAGGTCGGCGTCGAGGCCCATGACCTCGCCGGTCGAGCGCATTTCCGGCGACAGTAAAATGTCCTGCCCATGAAAACGGTTGAACGGAAACACGGATTCCTTCACCGCCCAATACTTCGGCCGGATTTCCTTCGTGAAGCCGAGTTCCTTCAAGGTTTTTCCGGCCATGACCTTGGCCGCGAGTTTGGCCAGCGGCACGCCGATGGCCTTGCTCACAAACGGCACGGTGCGCGAGGCGCGCGGGTTGACTTCGAGCACATAGACCTTTTCACCCTTCACCGCATATTGCACGTTCATCAGGCCGATGACCTTCAACTCCGTCGCCATCGCGTGCGTGTGGTCGCGAATCGTCTCGATGACTTTTTTGGAAAGCGTGTGCGGGGGCAAAACCATCGCGGCGTCGCCGGAATGCACGCCGGCAAATTCGATGTGCTCCAGAAATGCGCCAATGACGATGTGGCCGTCATCGGGGTTTTTGAACTGGCCGACGTCGGCGATGCAATCCACGTCCACTTCGGTCGCGTCTTCCAAAAATTTGTCCACGAGCACCGGACGTTCCGGCGACGCCTCCACCGCAAAACGCATGTAATGCTGAAGCTCGGCGTCGGAATAAACGATTTGCATCGCGCGTCCGCCCAGGACGAAGGACGGCCGGACGAGGATCGGATAGTCCAGTTTTTTCGCCACCGCGAGCGCCTCGATTTCGTTCGTCGCAATGCCGTTGGGCGGCTGCGGAATTTTCAGTTTGTCGAGCATGGCCGCGAAAAGCTTGCGGTCCTCGGCGATCTCGATGCTTTGCGGCGAGGTGCCAATGATGTTGACGCCATTTTTTTGCAGGCCGAGCGCCAGGTTCAACGGCGTCTGCCCGCCGAACTGCGCAATCGCCCCCCAACAACCTTCCCGCTCGTAAATGTGCAGCACGTCTTCGAGCGTGAGCGGCTCGAAGAAAAGTTTGTCGCTAGTGTCATAATCGGTGGAAACGGTTTCAGGATTTGAATTGACCATGATGGTTTCAAAGCCGTCTTCCTTGAGCGCGAATGCGGCATGGACACAGCAATAATCAAATTCAATCCCCTGGCCGATGCGATTCGGTCCGCCGCCGAGAATCATCACCTTCTTCGCGGTGTTGCCCTTCACCTCATCATCGCCGCGGTCATAGGTCGAATAATAATACGGCGTGTAAGCCTCGAACTCGGCGGCACAGGTGTCCACGAGCCGGTAGCTGGGCACGAGGCCGAGCTTTTTCCGCAACGCGCGGATTTTATCCTCGGTCGAGCTGGTTAAATGCGCGATCTGCCGGTCCGAGAAACCCAGACCTTTCGCTTTGGCCAGCAATTCAGCGTTGAGTGGCGGCATTGGCGCAACAGTAGGCCGGAAAATTTTCCGCGTGTCCAGCGGGGAGTGTATTCGCCGCCGGATTGGTTTGGCGGGTTCGTTTGGAGTTCCGCCTTCAGGCGGCATGGGAAAAGCTTCGAGCCCTCCGGACCGCCTGAAGGCGGAACTCCAAACCAAATCCGCTTGCTGGAGGCATGGCTTTGCGTTACGAAATGGCGATGAAACCAATCGGGCGCGCGCTGCTGTGGCTGACGTTATTCACCCCCGTCTTCGTTTCCGCGCAAATTGACCCGGTCAGGCGCGACCTGATCCAGCTCGGCTACAATCAGGCATTCGAGGGCCACGCGCCGTTCACCGGTTACGCGTTTTATTATCATAACCAGCCGGATTTTTTGCGCACGAACCTGACGCTGCGGCTGGCGCTCGCACCGGTGTATCTTGATTCCGAATTCGGCTTTGTCCACGGGCTGGGGCCGAACACGGACTTTGCCATCGGCCTGGCAGGCGGCGGCTTCGCCGACAGTTACAATGAAATACACAGCGGCACCTATTATCCCAGCCAGTCTTTTGAAGGCAGCGGCGGTGAAATTTCCGCGAGCATTTATCACCTGTTCAACCCCAGCGACCTGATTCCGTTGAATTTGATTCTGCGCGGTACGGCGCATTATTCCACCTACGACCGTAGCGACAACACGGCCCTTGGATTCCAACTGCCGGGGGATCGCAGTGACTTCATCGTGCGCACTGGTTTGCGCTGGGGCGGCATTGAGCCGACGCTGTTTCCGGCGCTCGCGATGGAACTGTCCGTCTGGTACGAAGGACAGCTTCGCACCGATTCCGGGACGTATGGCATCAACGGCGATCGCGCAGTTGAAGAGCAATCGCATTTATTTTGGGCGGAAGCCGCGTTGTCCTACACGCTGCCCAAGAGCCAGCAGAATTTTTACGTGCGGCTGACGGCCGGCACGAGCGTGGACGCCGACCATTTCAGCGCCTATCGCCTCGGCGGATATTTGCCACTGGTGGCGGAATTCCCGCTGTCGCTGCCCGGGTATTATTTCCAGGAAATCAGTGCGCGGCAATTTGTGCTGTTCAACGCAAATTATCTTTTACCGCTCGACAAAAGCCAGCGCTGGAATCTCAGCGTGAACGCTTCCAGCGCGTTTGTGGATTATCTGCCCGGCGAGGAGCAGCCGGGCAACTGGCTTAACGGCGTGGGCGGCGGCATTTTGTATCGCGCGCCGTCCGACCGTTTCAAAATCATGCTCGACTACGCTTACGGTGTGGATGCCATCCGGTCGCACGGCCGCGGGGCCAACACCATCGGCCTGCTGATGCAATGGGATTTGCGGCCGACGCATGGCGAAGGTTTCCACCCCGCACATCCTGATCGCTGGCGCGGCTGGCAATGGTTTTTGGGCGACTAAAAAGAGCGCGCGAAAATTTTTGCGGGTGCCCGAGCCTCGCACACAGGATTCGATTCAACTTGCGCAAACCGCCGCCGTTTGGTTCATTATGAAGGCGGGTGCGCATATGGTGGAATTGGCAGACACGCTACTTTGAGGTGGTAGTGCCGAAAGGTGTGCAGGTTCAAGTCCTGCTATGCGCACCAATTTTCCTCAAGAAATTGAGGTTTCTGGTGTTCCTGACACAGTTCTGACACAAGAAACGGCTGAATCCGAAAGCGCGAAAGTGAAGTTCCCAAAGCGCATCAAACACCGTGGCCGCGTCCTCGCCACCATTTATGGCAAGTCCAAAGGACGCGACTCCTACCGCGTGGCGTGGCAAGTGGCCGGACGGCGGCGCATGGCGTCTTTCCCGTCCTACTCGCTCGCTAAACGTCACGCCGACGGCCTGGTGAAGGATTTGGCCAAAGGCTCGCAAGTCACCGCCTTGCATCCCGCGCAAGCCCGCGATGCGCTGGCCGCGCTGGAACGTCTCACGGACTTCTATCGCGCCACTGGCCGCCGCGTCTCGCTTCTGGCCGCCGTGTCGGAATTCGTCGAGGCATCCGGCAAGCTGGGCGGGCGCACAATGGGTGAAGCCGTCGAGGGTTACTTGCGCACCGTCGCCAGCGTGAAGCGCGAAGACATCAAGGAAGCCGTCGCGGAATTTTTACTGGCCGATGCACCCCGCACCAAAGCCGCCGATGGCCAACGGGCGCAACTATCCGGCAAATACGCCTACAACCGCAAACTGCAACTCAACCGTTTTGCCGACACGTTCCCAAACACCGCCGTCAATGAACTGAGCAAAGAACACCTCGACAAGTTCATTGAAAAGCTTGGCGAATTGAAATCAAAGTCCCGCAACCGCCGCGCCGCAACTTCTGCCAAAAGCCGCAACCACTACCGCGCCGCCATTCGGCAATTTCTGCAATGGGCAGTCCGTAAAGATTATCTCGCCCCGACGCATCGCTTGAACGAAGCCGACGCCATGCGCCCCGAACGCGCCAACACCGCCGCCGTGGAATTTTACACACCGGGCGAATTGGCCGCGCTGCTGGCAGCTTCCAAAGACGACCTGAAACCACTGCGCCCGATCATCGCCATTGGCGGGCTGGCCGGACTGCGCACCGCCGAATTATTGCGCTTGGATTGGGCGGACGTATGGCGCGTGCGGGGACACATTGAAGTTACGGCGGGCAAAGCCAAGACGCGGCAACGCCGCCTTGTGGAAATCTGCCCCGCGCTGGCCGCGTGGCTTGAAGCATTCCGAACGCTGACGACCGGCAAACTCTGGACCGGCCACGAAATCACGTTCCAACAGCATTTTGTGGAACTGTGCAAAGACGCGGACGTGACGCGCATAGCCAACGGACTGCGCCACGCATATTGCACCTACCACTTTGCCGCCAACGCCAACGAAAACCAGACTGCGCAACAAGCGGGCAACTCGCCCGCGCAGATTCACGCACATTACAAAGGACTGGCCACGAAAGCCGACGCGAAGAAATGGTTCAACGTGCGGCCAGCGCGCACGGCAACGAATGTAATTTCGCTGTCGGCTGCTTCACGCAATAAAACGCATTGAGCCATGAAGAACAATGCGGCAGAAACAATGCGGCAGCAAACTAAACTCGAACCCCAAGCCGGCCCCAATCCATTGCCTTTGGAGGATTGGGATTTCCACGAAATCGAGCCGTGGGAAATTCGCGCCGCGTTGCGACATGAATACGCCCGCGAGTGCCGCGAGAAAATGGAGCAACTAGCCCAGTGGATGACGCCAGAATGGTATGCGTTTCGGAAGCAGAGAGCGGCCAGGAGAATTGCCGCCGTAAAAGCAAATGACAAAGCGGCGTTGCGAAAGTGCTCCGAGGAGATGGTATCGAATACGGCTGATGTATTGGCAATGAAATTGAAAGAATCTGATTTCGCCGAACCGCTCATTGACGCGATGATAGCATCTCTCGAATGGGGCATGGACTGGCGACAACCGTGGTTGAAACAGCGAGGCATGATAATCGAGGACGTAAAACGTTTGGATTCCGCCGTAAAAATTCCGAAGTGCGCGTTTGTCGAAAAATACCCGCCGCACTATTTCGGCTGGACTACCGATATTGCGTGTCTCGCGGCTCGCACAACTCCACCAAAATCGAATCCTGAGCAACGCCACTGGTGGAATAAGCACGATGCCTCGCGATACGTTTTGCATATTGACTGGTGTGCGGTAAAACGTGCGAGAAACCCCAAGAACAACCTTGTGAAATCCATCCGCCAGGCATTGCAGATGGAATGGGAGAGCCAGTCGGAAAGGCGAATGGGTCGGCAAGCCGCCGAACCATTTCACAAACTACGCGCCTTGGCCGCATGGCGATGGGACAATGCGGGCTATTCGCACGATGACGCCCGAAAATTGATTCGCCAACGTGCCCGTATGTTAGACTTGAAGTTCGGCCCCAAAAAAATTGGCAGTTTCCCTGACTTCTCTGATTCACAGCATTGGCGAAAAGCCATCAGTGAAACCGAAAAAGAGCTTCAACTTCTTCGTGGCTGATCCTCGTGGGCTAAAGTCGAAACGACTTTAGCCTGTTCGCTTCCTATTCTTGCAGGTGATTACCTTGCTCTATGCCACAGAGCACACAAAAACACGAATTGGCCCGGCAACCCGCCGGGGAAACTGAAACCGCAATCCCGCCACACGACACAGGATTCATTGACCAAAAGGAACTGCTGCGGCGATTGCCGGTGGCGCGCAGAACACTCCACAATTGGAGGCGGGCGGGAAAAATCCCCAGCATTGTGATTGGCCGGCGCGTCCTATTCTGCTGGGAAAATGTTGCGGCGGCGTTGCGCCGATTGGAACGCGGGAACGCGCAATGATAGTGCTAAACATCGTCAATGCCTCGTGATCGTTGGAACTAGCAGTAAGGTGATTGTGAGGTCGCTTTCCAAAGCCAGTGGCGACGGACGCCGCGGCGTCAATGATTCGATCCACCGCCGAGGCCGTTGCCCGCCGGGAAACGCGGCGACGGAAAGAAAGTTGTGATTGGTAAATTTTTCACGTTCCCACTTTGCGTCCTGGCGATGCCGCTCAACGAAAAGGAAATTTTGCAGCATATCGTTTCGCACTCGATTGAACGTGCTGGCGCTGGTGCTGGTGCCGAAAGGATTGATTCAAATAGAATCCGTGAATACCTAAATGGCGACAGGGTGCAGGATTACAATCGTAGCGCACGCCACGATCAATTCGTTCGTGGCGCAATCATTACTGGTGTCAATCTTGGCAATTTTAGTTCCAACTGCAAACGCTGTGACGCTGCGCAGAAGTTCATTAGCGAACGCGAATTTAAGCACGGGCGTGACCCGTTGGTTTTCATCGCATCGGGAATCTTCTGGAGCTGCCACGATGACGCGGGATTGAGTTATCGGGAGTTTTCAACCGCGTGTGCGGTCAATTCCATTATCGGATTTAAAAAGACTCCTGTGCTTATTCGGCGAGCCATGATTATCGCCCGGCAACTTGGGTATAAAACGCCGCAGGTCATGGCGGCGGAATTGACCACTGATCCAGCCAAACGACAGCCGCTATCCGTCCAACGGCTACGCGATACGCTGGACAATTTGGAAAGACGTGACCTTTTTAGACGATGCCAGGCCGGACGCCGGACGGTTTATTTCAGCACCACCCTCGACGCCGAGCAGTTACGGCAGGCGGTGAAAGAATTAAAAGAGCGCAACATCAAGGTGCGGCTACGCCGTGAACTCGACCGCGCCACATTTGGAAAGAACCACTCAGGAACCACTCAGGAACCACTTAAAAACAAGGAACCAGTGGAGAACCAATTGGAAACCGCCACCGGAACCACCGGAGGAACCACTAAAAGAAATGCTTTAAACAAATGCCCCTTAACAAATGCTTTAAAACAAGAGCGAGATACGGGGCGCGCGCCAAGCGGTTCTGTTTTAGTTGAAGATTTGGTTGAGTCAGTTGCCAGGGGTACGACTGAAAGCATTTACCCCGAAGGCGGAGAACCATCGCTAGACGATGTTCGGGTGTTTATGGAAAACCTGTTTCGTGGGGCTGGTGAATTTGCCCACGAATGGCTTAAACGGATGCAAGATCAAGCTTGGAAAGACCAACGAAGCCGACCCGTGCGGGACTGGAAAAAGCTCGCAGCGAGTTGGGCGAGTGGATGCGAAAAGCGAAAGCGGGGCGTTGTGCGCCAACGGTGAACCATGAAAACACCAAACCAACCACATCCCGACGCGGCCGACTTGCTGGTTTTTGCCAACTTGATTCAAGGCCATGCCCGGCGACTCGAAAACATGGGTGTGTGGCAGGACGTGCAACGTCGAAGTTCCAACGCCGGGGCGGAAGGGGAATCCCGGAGCCTTGCTGGACTGATACGCCTCGTTCAAGCGTCACGGGTGGCCGAAAACGACGCCGATAAAGACTTTTTGATCATATGCCTAATGGGGGAAAGTTTTGCGGACACCATATTTGAAAATGACCCGGAGTTGGACGAATTACACGCCAAAATGAGAGCCGTCGAAAAGCGCGAACGATTGCCCAAATCTTATGAATTTGATCCAGAGCATCCTGAAACACCAGCGGACTGGAAACAACTGAACGCCCAACGGCATGACCGTTTTAGGGAAGTTGAGAGGCTGTATGACAATCGGTTCACAGGCTGGTTGCGTCGCCACGGCGAAACCGCCATGGCGGACTTGTATCTGAACGACCGGACAGCTTTCGACCGCCGCCGCGAGGCCGCACGCCTTCTTGTTTTCGGACCGGTCCCTGAAAAAGATACCGACCCAGTGCAGGGGGACACCGGGCTTACTGAAGTAGTCGGAGTGGATGAATGAAAAATCCTGCCAAAAAGTCATGTGCAGCGACGAAACGCGACGGCATGGGCTGCCAGGCTGCCGCGCTGCCAGGGTCGCAATTCTGTTTCTTTCACGATCCAGCAAAAGCCATAGCCAGACGGAAGGCGCAATCGGCTGGTGGACGCGAGAATCGGATGCGCACGCTACCCGCTGACGCGCCGGACGTTAAAGTTCAGGACGGTGCCGACGTGGTGCGACTCCTTTCGGATACGATCAACCAGGTCCGCCGGGGCGAAATTGATCCGCGTGTGGCCAACACGGTCGGATATTTGAGCAACATTGTACTGGCCGCCACGGGCCAGCATGAACTGGAAAGCCGCCTTGCCGAATTGGAATCACTGCTCAAGCCTCGAAGGCGATCAATGTGACACGAAGGAGAAACAATTTTAATGATGACCACGGCACATAAGCGCTTGGACAAGATTGAAACATTTCTTACGCCGAAGGAATGGGCCATCCGGCTGGTGGATGAAATACGGAGTTATCCCAGTTTATTCGACCACTTTAAGGCCCTGGTAAAGTTGCCCTTTAACGAACGTCCCGATCAGCGGGCATTTGGGGCCTTGAAAGAACAGGCCGGCAAACAGCATCCCGGCCGGAAACCAGAGGACATCCAAGTCAGGCAGCGCCTGACATCCGCGTTGTGGGATGAGTTTCACACGCTGAAGCTTCTGATTATTTCGGTCAATCAAACGATGCAGGCCAAATTGGAAAGAATCAGCTTGGAGGCGGGGTTGAAGTTGTTCGCGCTTCACTCGCTAATTTTGGAGGAAGCCTTCGCGCAAACGGCTTCACAGACCATCGCTTGGATCAAGCCGCACAAGTGCGCCGGTGCCGATGTTGGACAACAGCACCAGACCGTGCTCAAGCAATTGTCCGCATTCACGGAAATTGGCATACTACAAATGCCATTCAAGAGCTTGCAGCCCGAAAACAAGTCAATGGACTTCCCCTCGCCACTGGAAGAGTGGAGCGGCGAACTTACCGCGCTGCTACGGGATTTTTTCTCACATCTCGCCGCCATCAAATTGGTTCAGGACAAACATTTCGACGGGCATCCAATGCTGTGCCGGGACTTGGAAACCAAGTTGACGGAATTGACACGAACGATTGAAAGTGCCGTCGCCCTGGCCAACGAATACCTGAAACGCCGGGCTGAAATAAACCGTGGAACACGCGAGACCAATCTGGCCATCGCGCTTGAATCCATCAAAGCCAGCGTCAATGGTCAACGGGCTGCCAACATCGCAGAAAAATGGTGGCACGATGTCAAGCTGGAGGCGCTAGAATCCGACGCGGAGCGATGGGAGCAGCGCCGGCAAGAATTTGGGGCGAACGATTGAAACCGACCACTCAGAGTCCGGAGACTGGCCGGAATATACCCACCTCGCAGATCAACATCGCCCGTGAAGGTGGCAAGCAAGTCAACATTCAAGGCGATACACCTTGCCAGCGGTGAACATCCGGCGGCGGTTCCTGACACGGCGGAGGCCATGTAGCACTTGCCAGCCGCTAATCCTTGCCTATGCAGTTAAACACCATCAAACACGCCCAGCCGGTTGAGGCGAGCAAGACATTGACGCGACAACCGGCGACACATAATCGGCCTCTGATTCGCGCGCACGGCTTCAACGCGGATGTGTCACGATTTTTTCCGGGCATTTGACTGGACACTGCCCGGAACCTTCCCGGCAGTTGCCCGGATGCTGCCCGGACATTTCAGCGGATAAACCGCCGGATAGACGCCGATAATATCACCGGCTGTTCGGTTGATGAGGCGCGTGTGTAACTGGTGCAGGTTTTGGCGCAACGTAGGGGTGATACAAGTCCATGTTGACGGTGGTTTCATCCAGCGAGTGCGCGCCGGGAGCACACAGACCAATGCCGGGGAATAAGACAAGCACGAATCCAACGACATCTAAAAAGCCGGTTCCGTTCAGGTGATTTTCAATGATCCGCTGTTGTGGCTCGAAACCTTCGCTTTCGCACTGGATATAGACGGGCAAATCGCGGCGGACGGGCACTTGTGCGGGCGGGTGGTATTTTATGCCGTTAATCGTCAGCATGGCATTTTGCGGATTGGTGGTTACGGTCATAATTTGTGTGCTGCTGCGAAATGCCGAACAGCCGGTCACGGCGATTAGACCAATGGTGATGATGGATTGAAGGATTTGGTTTTTCATTGTTTGGTCATTGTTTCATTGGTAAAGACTTTCAGCGTTGACGAAAAAATAAGAGCCGTTAGGTAGTTTTTTGGCCCACTGAATTTTGTTGTCCTCATCCGGGTTTGGTCGCGCTTCCAAAATATACTCATCGTGATGCCACCAGTGATCCCGCGTAACATGCAATCTCGTTGCGTCTCCCTCCATTATTTCGACATCCTTACGATTCTCGCTGCAAGATGAATAGCCCACCGCACACAACGCCGCAAAAAGCAGCCAAGAAACAACCCTCCTGAGCGAAGCCCCTTCCTCCACTTTGCTCAGCGTATTTCTTAATACGTGGTTTTCAAACTCGATTTGCTTTGTCCACTCTTCTACTGAAAACGCAGTTTCGCGCGGACGCCCATCCGGTGGATTGTTTGAAATCATAAAATTTATGCTGGTTGGAAAATCTCTTTGAGCGAAACACGGATCTACAAAAAAGGGGCGCGAACTTAACGCGCCCTCGTCTGCGGCACCGCGAAGCGCCTTGGAGAGAAACACGAAAAGCCGCGCCCGGTCGGGCGCGCGCTTGGTCGGTTCTCTCCACAAAATTCGCGGTTTTCAGACGAGACCGTAGCCGAGCTACGCAAAATTATTTTGGTAAATGGTTTTCTGTTTTTTTGATTTTCTTGTCGCAGCGAGTTTAGAGCGGTCTGCGCCGCATGACAATTCCCGTTTTGGATTGCTACCCGGCCGCAATGGTGTGAGATTGCCCCCGACCGCGCCCGTAACTAACACCGTCCGCACCGCTGACGAACTCAGCGCCGAACGCCAAAGAGGGCGAGTCCTGGGAAATCCAGGTATGACGGCGGAAGCGGGTTCAAATCCCGCTCTCGGCGCGGTTCTAATTTCAGGCGACTCGATGCACCGGCAACGATGAAAACCAACTACCTCAAAACTGGCGCGCGCCGCCGCCGCAAAACTTTTGCTGACGGTAGCCATGTGATCGTGAGTAGCAGCGGCTACGAAATCTTTGAGGGCATCCCAAAATTCAAAAAGGCCAAGCTGAAACCGCGCGCCAAGCGCAAGTCACCGTCATCTTCGCAAAGCAATTCTCCGGGCGCAGAATCATAGAGGCAAAATCCCGGAAGCCGGGGATAGTTGGGCGAGCGAGGGGTGCCAGCCCTCTGGCGTGAACGAATGAAGCCCATCTCCGACGCTTTAGCCAAGAGCCAAACGCCGGAGTTGCTCGTAAGCTTTGCTGGTTACGGCGGGTGGATTCAGAGTTCCAGGGATGTGCCCGAAAATGTCCCGCATCATCGCTTCGGTAATGGCCGGCGGGTGATGCAATTCACAAAACAGCGGCTCGCAAGCGTGGAAAATGCTCCAGGTCTTTGCCCGCAGTCGGTAAATGGCGTCCCAGTGGCGAAGATCATTGTGATAGCGGTCGGTCTTTTCCAGTGCAAGCGGCGGATTGCCCGGCACCATGCAGTTGCTCGGCAAGGGCTGTCCTTGGATGCGATACCAGTCGGCGGCGGCGGCATGGGATTCAAATGACGCCCGAATTTTCAGAATTGCGACCAGTCGCCAGTGACCTTCGGCAGCATTGAAATAACGCGCCTTGCGGGTGATGTTAACAACCGTGTCGCCGACCCGCAGACGCGGGGCGAAATGCCCACATCGGCAAAGGGCAGAGATTGATGGAAATTTCGACTCGAAATCAGGCTCACGTCGGCACGATGCGTCCACAAATGGCGACAACTTAAAATCCGCAATAGCCGCTCTGCCATTCGGTGACTCAATCAGGGGCCGAAATGAGCAGAGGTATTTCACCTTTGACGGGTTCCTCAATGAGATGATAATTCTATTGTAATGGGATTCCCATTGTTCACGGTCACATCGGCAACTTTAAAAAAGTCTGGTAGTTCTTCGTTGAAGCGGAGTGTAAAAGTTGATTCCAGATTTAGAGTTTCGTTGAATCCTTCAAACTGATCCCCGACACCATATTCGTCCCCCAGAAACAAAGCATCGCCCTCGAACTGGACGACTAACTCTAATCGAACCGTTGCTTGGCGTGGCTGCAAATTAAAAACCAATGTGTTAGTAACTTCAAAAATGTCGGAAGAAAGGCCGCCAACATCGAACATGCGGCCATGATAAGAAACAAAATCTAATTTATCTATGGCCTTTCCAATTATTTTGCAAATGGAAACCATATTCTTATCCACTAACCGGCGAACAAAATTTGAAACTTTGGTGTGCGAGTTATACTGGCTTAATAGTTCCTCAACACCTTGGATTATATGAAATCGCTCGTCTGCACCGACAAAATCGGGGTCACAGGACACAATGTAAATTCCATTCGATGCATCGGGCAACCTTTTCAATGCCTCAATCACAAATGCGTCACGAAATTCATCTTTCTTTTCTACGGAAAACGGTTTTTCTCGTTTGAAGTATTTGTCAATTACGATTGGTGTAGCATCATTAGGTATCGGCAGGACAGTCACCTTTGCGGATTCAAAGAATTTTGAGACTTTGGATTGCAATGCTCCCTCTACAGATTCAGGAGTCACTTTATTCAACGCATCTAGGTCATATTTAATTCCCATCAAATCCAAGGCAATTGGTTTGCTCCTTAATCTTTCTAAAGCCTTGTAATAACCATCTGCGTGCTCACTAATCCGCGTTCATCTGTGCCTTGATCGTCGTCACGCCCGGCCAGTTCAATTCGTCAATGTCCTTCGCGGCTTCGGGATCAAATTGAAACGCGGCGAAAACGATCAACTGCGGCCGCGGCACGAGTTTACGCGCTTCTTCCAAAGCCATTTCCACCTGCTTTTGTTCCAGCGGCGCGTGTTCCGGGCCGAAGGAAATGACGGCGCGTTGCCGGTCTTTTGCCGCGCCCTCTCGCAACTTGGCGACGCCTTCGTCATTCGGCCTGGTCTCGGCGTCGGCGTGCAACCAGCGCGTGCCGGAGAATGGTTCGACGCGGGAAAAATGAATCATCTGCCCGCCCTTGCCACGGATGCCGGCGCGCAACAATTCGCTGCGCCACTCGTCTTGGCGGATGGTTGCGCCGGAGCGGGCGACCGATTCATCGGCGGGCATGGGCGCGGCGGTTTCTTCACCGGACAACTCGCCAGGCGATTTCACCATCGGTGCGGGGACTGCTTCGACGGTGAACGGGCCGGTCACGCGCGTTTTGCCGGTGTCCACGAGCGGCTGGTCGTAAAGCGTTTCCGGTTCGGGCGGTTCGTTGTTGGCAATGCTTTTGAGCGTGACGTGCGGCACGGTTTTGTAACGCAGGCCGCTGTCCACGCCTTCGTCGGGATGCGCCAGTTGAAAATACTCAAACACCGCCGTCATCAATCGCTGTTTGGCGAGCGTGAGCGCGACGCGGGAAGTGTCGCAAGTCATCCAACGGCGTCCCCATTGTTCCGCCACAACTGCCGTCGTGCCACTGCCGCAAGTGATGTCCAAAACCAAATCGCCGGGGTCGGTTGTCATCAGAAGGCACCGTTCGACAACCTTTGTGTTTGTCTCAACGACATATTGCTTCTTTCGCGCAAAACCGCTGGTCGCAGTGTCGTCCCAGACCGTGTTAATTGGTGACACTGGAAAGTCATCTAGGTATCGCTTGTAGCGCAGCGTGTCCCCGACGGCCATCAAACGATTTCGTTCCGCCAATTTTTGCATTCCAGCAGGAGTTGTTTTCCAATGCGAGTTTGCCGGTAACTTAAACTCTTTACCTTTCCATTTGAAAGGCACGGATGAGTCACCGCTGATTCCTTGCGATGTGATATTGTCGTGAACGAGCAGCCGCCAGCCGTCTGGAATCAAGCGTGGATTCGCAATTTCCTCCTCGGTTAGTTCGCGCAGCGTTTTCCCGTCCGGCGACTCTATCAGTTGGTAGCGTCCTATCCCATCGGGGCCAACCCTATCTTGGAAAAGCTTTCTGTTCTTTACTCGCGGAATGTCTTTGCAATACCAAACCAGATAGTCGCAGACAGTGCTGAGAAGTTTTGCCGCCTGTCCGCCGGTTGTCTTGAATGCGATTAAGCCGCAGAAATTCTTCACGCCGAATACTTCGTCGCAAATTTCCCGGACGTGATGCACGTTTTCATCGGAGATTTGCACGAACACCGAGCCAGATTCGTGCAGAAGTTCGCGGGCGAGCAGCAGGCGGTCGCGTAGATAGCTCAAGTAGGAGTGCAGGCCAAGTTCCCAGGTATCGCGGAAGGCTTTCACCATTTCCGGTTCGGCGGTCAGGTCTTCATCCTTGCCGTCCTTCACTTCACGCTTGTTGACGAAGGGCTGGAAGTTCGAACCATATTTGATGCCGTAAGGCGGGTCGAAATAAAGCATCTGCACCTGGCCGGCCATGTCCTCCTTTTCCAGCAGCGAGTTCATCACCAGCAAACTGTCGCCCGCGATGAAGCGGTTGCTCCAGTTGTGCGCGTGCTTGTAAAACTCAATCGCCTCGCGCAACGGCGGGTTTTCCGTCTTGGAACCGAACAGGGAAAGTTGCGCGTAGTCGCTGCCGTTTTTCTTCCGCACGGCCTCGATTATGGCGCGCGGGTCAATACGCTCGTGAACGTGCAGCGAGACGGTGGGAATCTCAAAGCTGGTGCGCTCGGCTTTACCCGCCCAAACCAGCGTCGGGTCCAGGTGCGGATCGTAAGCATAGGTCTTCTTCCCCTCGACCGCATCGCTCTTGGCGTCCACGAGGCCGACGGGCGGGTTATTGATGCGCTTCTTGCCCTTGTGATCGTATTGCTCGATGGGCTTTTTCTTTGTCGTCGTGTCGGTTCGTTTCGCCATGCAGATTGGCAGCCATCGTAAGCCGCAGCAAATTTAAGGCAATCGAAAACAGATACCGCTCCGCGTCAGCCAACCAGCCTATTCCTGTCGTGATGATTTCTCCGTGTGCAGAATCATAGAGGCAAAATCCCCGGAGCCGGGCGGCGGGTGCAATGTGGAGCACAGCCGGATGAGGCGAGCAATACATTGACGCGCCGACCGGCGACACATAATCGGCCTCTGATTCACGCGCACGGCTCCAACGCAGATGCGTCACGATTAAAACAGCACATTGCATCGGACAAGCCGCCGGACATCCAGGCGGATGAAAGCCGGAAGTTGGTTGGCAGCATACGCAGCGGATGACGCGGCACTTAACGTGGCAACCAAGTTGGCATCATGCGTGGCATCGAGCACAGCACCGGACGCCGCATTTGGGTTGGCGTCACACGGCGTACTGATACGCATGGCATGGCGCAATTTTCGCGCACCAATGAGCGGAGCAGAAAACCTTAATTTGTTAAGGGGTAGCGCGTGCCTTGCAAAAAAGATGACAATTGGTGGCTGGGTGGATGCTAAACAATTGCCAATGTGATGCGGATGAATTGAACGTTTCGTGACTGCGATTGCGTGAGTTAAGTGAACATTTCGCGTTGGGAAAACGAATGCGTTATCTCCCGTGTGTCTGGATGGTAAAACGAGCAAAGGACTTTCAATCGTTGCCACAGCTCGTTAGCGCGCATGGATACCTGGCGGGCAAGCCGTTCAGTTCCGCATTTGGTGCTGAATGATCTGCCAGAAAACGGCCGTCATTTTGTGTTGAATCTACACAAACACACACCCGGTTTCGCGTAAATTCACTTCCAAATGAGATGGAGATCAAATTTGTGAATAGTGAGCGGAAAAGTTTTCAGAACGTCAGCCTAACGCCGCCCGGCAGTATGGAAGCGCGGGACAGTGGCATCCGTGGCGAACAAAGCCAAACTCCGGCAGGTGAAGTTGGTTTCATTGACGAAAAGCAACTGCTGGCGCGGCTGCCCGTGAGCCGCCGCACGTTGTTCAACTGGCGCACGACCGGCAAAATCCCCTGCGTGAGGCTCGGCGGGCGTCGCATCCTGTTTCACTGGCCGTCAGTCGAGGCCGCGTTGCTGCGTCACCAGCACGGCGGCAATTTGTAAGGAACGCTTGCAAATTCATGCGTTCTCACGTTTGATGAGTTAAAGCCTTGCGAACATGGCACAATCCACAGGAGAATTTGCCCGTGAAAATCCTAATGCCAGCACAGATCAACGCCGACGGCTTGCTGCCGTTTCTGGCAATACTGGGCAGACCGCTGGCAGCAGGTGATGAAGTAGTGCTGGATTTTTCCGAACTGCGCCGCGTGACGCCTGCCGGGTTGGTCGCGCTGGTGGCCACTGTCGTCCGCTGGCGGCGCGAGCATCATCCAATGACATTTGCAGGATTAAAGACCTGTTCAATCCTCGGTTATTTGCAACGGATGGATGTATTCAAAACTTGCGGGGTTGAACTTCAGGAAACATTTCAACGGCATGAAGCAAAAGGGCGTTTCGTGCCGGTGCGTTTCATTGACCACCAGATAAGTGCGATGGGAACCGATTTGGCGGGTTGCCTGGCTCCCGGTGGTGAGGAGTATGGCCACCCCATGTGCGACCTCTATGATCTGTCGTGGTATGTCTTGACGGAAATAGCAAACAATGTTCGCCAGCACAGTCACGGGCTTGGCTATGTGTCGGCGCAGGTCAACCGCACGGAAGGTTTTGTGCGGTTGGCACTGGCAGATAATGGCTGCGGCATTCTTAAAAGTTTTCAGGATGCTGGATTCAAGTGGAGCGAGGGAATGACCGATGCAGAGGCAATTTGCAAGGCGTTGGAACCGACGGTTTCATCCAAAGGCAGCCCTACGAATGAAGGTGTCGGGCTGACGCTCGTTGCCGGATTGGTGCGACAGACGAAAAGCTGGCTGATGATCGTCAGCGGTTGCGGCGTATTGCAAATTGGTAATGATTTGAAGCCCAAAGCAGTGAATTTGCCGGATGGCGCACGCTATCAAGGCACATTGGTAGTTATGACATTTCGCCAGCAAAATGTGCGTGATTATGCCTCGCTGTTGCACGCGGCAAAAACCAACGTTGGACTCTTGCAAAGGTCAGGCAAAGCGATTAGATTCTTGCCGTGAACTTGGAACTTTCCATCCGCGAGCATTTCGGCAGTCATTTGGCCGACGGTGCCAAAGCAGCCGAGTTTCGCCTGGGGCGCATTGATCCTTATGTGGAGATTTGTCCTCAAATCATTTTGGACTTCACGGGCGTTCGCAACGCCAACAGTTCCTTCATAAATGCGTTGGTTGCTGGCTTAATTGAGCAACACAACGTGAGTGTTTTGAAGAAAGTTGTTTTCAAAGGGTGCAATCCCTCGATTCAGGTTTTGATTCAAGCCGCCGTGGAATTGGGCGTTCAGAAAATCGCCGGTCGGGTCAATGCTTGATTACTGCGCCTCAACCGTCTTGGGTTCAATTGGGTAAATCCCAACAATAAGTTTCGCAGAATATTGCCCTTTGTCTGAAAACCTCCCTTGCGCTGGCGACGGCGTTTGCGCATTGCCCCCCCCAGCCCGACACCCCGCCCAGACGGTCGGCCAAAAAAGAAATCTTTGTTGCCGGACACCCGCCATGACGCCCCGTGTGATTCGCTGGCTTGGGCAGGACGCGCTTTGATTGGCTGGACGGGCTGGACACAGCCCTGACACAGAATCAAGCCCTGACACAGCACTGACACAGGCCAAATCCCCGACACAGCCCGACACGTCTTTTTCTACTGCTAGTTGCTCACAGATGCCAGAAAATGCTTGCAATCAAACGGCAATGCCGTAGTATCACTAGCAGGCCAGTATGAAGAAAGGCAATTATGAGCAATGACGAAAACACCCTGTTTGCAGGTTCAAGTCCTGCTATGCGCACCAATTTTCCTGAGAAAATCGGGCAATCTCAGGAAATTTGCACAGAGTTTGCACAAAATGTTGCCCGTCCTTCGGACAGACGTGTGACCTGCCACGCTACGCGGTAGGAATCGCGTCCCTTGCACCTGCCGTAGATCGTGGCAAGCACTCGGCCACGGTATTTGATGCGCTTCGGATATTTCACGTTTGCGCCTTCGGATTCAGCCGTTTCTTGTGTCGGTACTGTGTCAGCAACACCAGATGCCTCAATTTCTTGAGTTTATGGTGCGCGCGAGAGGACTTGAACCTCCAACCCTTGCGGGACCAGATCCTAAGTCTGGCGCGTCTGCCATTCCGCCACGCGCGCAACCGGCATCAAATTGCGCCGCGCACTGCAGAATCTCAAGCCTGGTTTTGCAGCGCGCGATTGCGCAAGCCGGAAGGTTTGTTTACGTTCAGGTCATGTCATTTTGGTTCAGGTTGGTGGGCGGCGCGTGCGCTGTGGGCTTCGCCGTCGCGTTGAGTGGTTGCTCGCCGTCGGGGCGAAGCCAGTTGAGCGAGGAAAAAGAGCCGCATTTTGTTCTGGGCAAAAGCCGCGTCAACGCCATGGATTTTCAAGGCGCGATTGAAGCGTTCGAGCAATCGCTGGAGGCGAATCCCCATTCCGCGACGGCGCATTTTGAACTCGGCTGGCTTTACGACGAAAAGACATCCGAACCCGCCTCGGCGGTTTATCATTACCAGCAGTATTTGAAGTTAAACCCGAACGCCGACAACGCGGACGTCATCAAACAACGCATTTACCGCTGCAAACAGCAACTGGCGGCAGACGTGCTGCCGCTGCCGAGCGCGCCCGCCGCACAACAACAACTGGAAAAACTCTCCGAGCAAAACCGGCAATTGCAGGACGAAGTCGGCAAATGGCGCGCGTATTACGCCAGTCAACTGGCGGCGGTCAAAACCAATTCGACACCAACCCCGGTTTACAGCCCGCGGGAGCCAGCCGCAAATCCAACACCAGTTCAACCGACGCAAACTATTTCCACCACGCCAGCCGGCGCGAACACGGGCCGTCCCACAAATCCGAAGCCAACCGCCGCCATACCGCGCACGCATACGGTCGTCGCGGGCGAAACGGCGATGGGCATCACCCGCAAGTTCGGCGTGAAACTCGGTGCGTTGCAGGCGGCGAATCCGGGCGTGAACCTAAGCCGGATTCACACCGGCCAGATCCTGAACCTTCCGGCCCCGTGATCGGTCCGCATGATTCCGCGTCTCACATTTCTTTCGATTGCGGCATTTTGGGTCGCGATGAACATCCTGTTATGGCGCTCGGAATATGGTTCGCGCGGCAGTGGCATTCCTGTGCCGGTGGATTTAGTGTGGCGGAAAGTTTTGACCGCGCCGGACACCTCATCACTCACGGTTTATCAAGACGGGCAAAAAACCGGCTTCTGCGAATTTTCCACCAGCGTCGAACAAGCCATGGCCGTGCTCGATGAAGACAAACCGCCGCCGGAAGGCATCGTCGCGCGCGCCGGCTACCAGATCCGGTTTGATGGCAACGTGAGTGTCGGCGAATACACAAACCGGCTCACCTTCGATGGCCGCATTCAATTTTCGTCCAGCCGCGCCTGGCGCGAATTGTATCTGAAATTGTCATCGCATGGTGCCGCGGTGGAAATCCATTCTGCAACCACCAACCAAACCATTCATCTGAAAATCACCGGCGACGGCGCGGTCATCGAACGGGATTTCACCTTTGACGATTTGCAAAATCCCAACACGTTGTTGCACACGTTCGCCGGGGAGTTCGGCGGCGGACTGCTGAGCGATCTGGATTTGCCTGCCATTCCGCAAACACCGTCTGCACTTGCTGGCAGTCTCCGTTGGGAAGCCCATCACGACCGGCTGATGGTGGGCCGCGAGCCGGTGTCGGCCTACCGTCTGGAAACGCGCGCGCTCGATCATCCGATTGTCATTTACGTCAGCACCCTGGGCGAAATTTTGCGCGTTGAATTGCCGGGGGGCATGACCGCGGTGCTCGACCAGCTGGGCGGTTCCTGAAACGCGTGCCATGATCGAACTCATCCATCTCGTCAAGAAATTCGGCGACCTTGTAGCGGTCAACGATGTTACGCTCACGGTGCCGCGGGGCGAATTTTTTGCGATGCTGGGGCCGAACGCCGCGGGAAAGACAACCACGCTGAAAATTCTCGCCGGCCTGATGAGACCCACTTCCGGATCGGCGCGGGTGTGTGGTTTTGACGTGCAATTGCAACCTTTGGAAGCGCGGCGGCGCATTGCTTATGTCCCCGATTTTCCGTTTCTCTATGACAAGTTGACGGCTTGGGAATTTTTCCGCTTCACCGGGCAGTTGTTCCAGATGGACGACACAGGAATCGAGGCGAACGTGCAGGAATTGGTCACGCGTTTTCATCTGGATGACTTTGTGAATCAGCCGCTCGAAGGCCTTTCGCACGGCACGCGCCAGCGCGTGGCCATCGTGTCCGCGCTGCTACACGACCCGGAGGCGTTTGTGATTGACGAGCCGATGGTGGGCCTTGACCCGCAACACGCCCGCGTGGTGAAAGACGTGCTGAAGGAACGCTCAGCCCAAGGCATGACCGTGCTGGTGTCCACGCATCAGTTGAGCATTGCCGAGGAAATGGCCGACCGCATCGGCATCATCCACAACGGCCGATTGATTGCGGTCGGCAACCGCGATGAACTCCGCCGCCAAAGCGGCAGCTCTGGCCAGCTCGAAGAAATTTTCCTGTCGCTGACAGCGGAAGGAAAGTGAGGTGCAAATTTATTGGGAGGGACGGCGTGTCGCCGTCCCAAACCTCCTGAGCGTGATTCAGGCACCCCAACATGGCGTCCTTCACAGTTTTAAATTTCTTTTGTGCCATCAAAGCCCATTTTTGATTTGACAAACCCATTGATTGCGCCAAATTGTCACTCTGGAATATTGATTCCACTCAATGCCAGCGCCCAAATCCAGTTTTCTTGACAAAGTGCTTGGCCGCATCGGACGGCTGGACGCGGAAGGTCTGCAAACTGTCGTCCAGCGGCTCGCGCGGGAGCGTAGTTTTCTTGAAACTCTGTTCAACACGATTGAAGACGGCGTGCTGGTCGTGGACGAACAGGGTCACGTCATTTATTTCAACCAGGCCGTCACCCGATTGATTGGTTTGCAACCCAGCGTTGAAGGACAGCACATTAGAACTTTGCTGCCTGAGGTGGATTGGGAAAAGATTTCGCGGGCGGATGACCCCGGTGGTGAACGCATCACCCGCCATGAATTTGAAGTGCATTATCCACGTCCGCGTTTTTTGCGGCTCTATGCCGCGCCGCTGGACGGCGAAACCGCCGGCAGTTCCGGCGTCGCGCTCATTTTGCACGACGCGACTGAGGCGCGGCAGAAGACCTTTGAAGCCATTGAAAGCGAGCGCGTGCAGGCGCTCACGCTGCTCGCCGCCAGTGTCGCGCACGAAATCGGCAATCCGCTCAACGCGCTGCACATTCATTTGCAACTCATGGAGCGCGAGTTGAAAAAACTCAAGACGAACGCCGCGAACCCAAAATCGGGTTCGCGGTCGCGCTCGCAAATCTTGTCTGCCGAAGCTGACACGGCGGATATTTCCCGCAAATTGGAGCAATACCTTGGTGTGGCCAAAGGCGAAATCAACCGGCTGGATTACATTGTCACGCAATTTTTGCAGGCCATCCGCCCGGTGCCGTTGCAATTGAAAGTGACTTCGCTTAATGCCGTGGTGGAAAAAACGCTCGAATTGCTGCGGCCGGAACTCGACAATCGCGGCCTGATCGTGGAGCTCAAGCTGGCGCGCCAGTTGACCGCCACGCCGATGGATCCCATACAAATGCAGCAGGTTTTGGTGAACCTCGTCAAGAATGCGGTGCACGCGATGACCCGGGGCGGCACGCTCACGTTGCAGACCGGTGAAGGCGAGGATGGTGTTTGGATGAGCGTTGCGGACACGGGCGGCGGCATTCCACAGGAACAAATTAACCGCATCTTCGAGCCGTTTTTCACGACGAAGCAAACCGGCACCGGCCTCGGCTTAATGATCGTGCAGCGCATCGTTCGCACGCACGGCGGCAGAATTGAACTCGAAAGCCACGTCGGTCGCGGCACGACCTTCCGCGTCTGGCTGCCATGGCATGAACGCAAACCGCGTTTGCTCGAGGAAAAAACCGCCGATGCTCAACGCTGAAAAATTGTGACTGAAAAGCCGACATTATTGATTGTGGATGACGAGAAACCGACACGCGACGGGCTCCGCGCGGCGCTCGAAGACCGCTACGACGTTTACGTGGCGGAAGACGCCGGGGCGGCGATGGAGCTGCTGGAGCGTGAAAAATTCGACGTGTTGCTCACCGATTTTCGCCTGCCGAACGAGGATGGCTTGAAGCTTATCGCGCGCGCCAAGTCGCTGGCCCGGCCACCCATCTGCATTTTGATGACGGCTTACGGTTCGGAGGAACTCGCGGTGGACGCAATGAAGCGCGGCGCGGACGATTACATCGCCAAAGGGCGGCTGCAAATTGACGAATTGGAAATGCGCATTGCACACGCGTTGCGCCAGCAAAATCTCGAATCGGAAAACGTTTCACTGCGTCAACAACTCGATTCAAAGTTTGGCCTGGAAAACATGGTGGGCGAATCACCGGTGATGCGGGAGGTTTTTGAAATTGTCCGGCAAGTCGCGCCCACGCGGGCGACGGTGTTGCTGGCGGGCGAAAGCGGCACGGGCAAGGAACTGGTGGCGAAGGCGATTCACCAGCTCAGCCCGCGCGCGAAACAGCCGCTGGTCACGGTGCATTGCGCCGCGCTCGCGCCGACACTGCTGGAAAGCGAGCTGTTCGGTCACGAAAAGGGCGCGTTCACCGGCGCGTACGAGCGCCGCATCGGTCGTTTCGAGCAGGCGCAGGGCGGCACGCTGTTTCTCGATGAAATCGGCGAAATTGACGGGACGATTCAAGTGAAGCTGCTCCGCTTTCTCGGCGAACGGACGTTTGAGCGCGTCGGCTCCAACAAGACTTTGACCGCCGATGTCCGGCTGATTGCCGCCACCAACAAAAACCTGGAGGAACTGGTCAAAGCCGGCACGTTCCGCGAGGATTTGTTTTTCCGGTTGCGGGTGGTGGAAATTCAATTGCCGCCGTTGCGCGAGCGGGCGGGCGACATTCCGCTGCTGGCGCAAAAATTTTTGCGCGAGTTCGCGCACGAGAACGGCAAGCCGTTGAACGCTTTCACGGCGGACGCGCTCGAATGGCTGATGCATTATTCGTGGCCGGGCAACGTGCGCGAGCTGCGCACGGCCATCGAACACGCGGTGGTGTTGTGCCGCGGGGAAAAAATCTCGGCGCGCGATTTGCCGCCGCCAGTGCGGGCGGGCGGGCCATCCGGCAATCTGGCGCCATCACTGGCGCGGAATGATTTAACGGTGAGGGAAGCAGAGAAACAATTAATCATTCGCGCCTTGAAAGAAACGGATGGCAATCGTACACTGGCGGCGGAAAAAATTGGCATGAGCCGGCGAACGTTTCATCGAAAATTGCACCTATACCATTTGGAAGGATTTTGATCTATGCCACTGAATGAATTGATTCAGAAACTGATTCACACGTTGGAAACCGGACGGGGGACGCGTTATTTGTGGTTCATCGCACTGGGGCTGGCAATTGTGGGGCTGGCATTCCTTTATGATGGGCGTGCATATCGGAATCTCGCCACACAAGAAGCGATGGATTCGGCGCAACTGGCACGCAACATCGCGGATGGCAAAGGTTACACCACGTTGTTTATCCGCCCGTTCAGTCTTTACCTCGTGCAAAGCCACAACGAGGCCAAACATGCAGCGGCGCCGGCAACCACCAACCTGGATTTCGCACAAATCAAATTCAACCCCCATCCGGACCTGGCGAATCCGCCGGTATATCCACTGGTACTGGCCGGACTGATGAAAGTGCTGCCGTTTCATTACCCGGTCGAACTCAAAAAACCTTTTTGGAGCGAAAACAGCCATTTCTGGCGTTATCAGCCGGATTTCCTGATTGCGATGTTCAACGAGATTCTTCTGCTGGCGGTGGTCGCGCTGACATTTTTCCTCGCGCGAAAATTGTTTGACGTGAACGTGGCGTGGTTGGCGGCGCTCTTGACCATCGGCTGTGAATTGCTGTGGCGATTCAGCGTATCGGGCCTGTCCACCATCTTGCTGCTGGTGATTTTTCTGGGGCTGACTTGGTGTGTTCTGCGGATCGAAGAAGTGGCGCGCGAACCACAGCCGCGCCCGAACTGGCTGCTGGGGCTGGCCCTGGCGTCAGGCGTGTTAACGGGCGTGGGTGCGTTGACCCGGTATGCGTTCGGCTGGACGATTATTCCCGTCGCGTTGTTCCTGTTTTTCTTCAGCGGTCAACGGCGGATGCTGCACACGTTGGCGGCATTGGGCGTATTTGTGATGGTGTTGACACCGTGGGTGGCCCGTAATTATGCGGTCAGCGGCACGCCGTTTGGTACGGCGGGTTTTGCCATCGTTGAAGGAACGGCGTTCTTTCCGCGATTCCAATTGGAACGGTCGGTGCATCCCGACTTCGCGCACGTACTCTGGTTCAAGCCGTATCTGTCGAAATTGACGGGGAATGCGAATGACATTTTGGCGAACGACCTGCCGAAACTGGGCGGCAGTTGGGCGAGCATTTTGTTCCTGGCCGGCTTGCTGCTGGGTTTTCGCGGGATGGCCGCGCGGCGAATGCGTTATTTTTTGCTCATGTGCCTGGGTACGTTCATTGCTGTCCAGGCGCTGGGGCGGACCCGGCTTTCGGATGAATCCCCGGAACTGAATTCCGAAAACCTGATCGTGCTGCTCGCACCGCTGGTGTTCATTTATGGCGTGAGTTTTTTCTTCACCTTCCTGGATCAGATGAAGCTGGTGGTACCGCAATTGCGTTACGTTGTTATTGCGGTATTCGTAGCGTTGTCGTGTTTGCCGATGATTTTGATTTCCACACTCTTGGCGCCCAAAACGTCGCCGGTGGTTTATCCGCCGTATTATCCACCGGACATCCAGAACATTGCGGGCTGGATGAAGGAAAATGAACTGATGATGAGCGACGTGCCGTGGGCGGTCGCGTGGTATGGTCGGCATCAATGTGTTTGGCTGACGCTAAACGCGCAGGACGATTTCTTTGCCATCAACGATTACTTGAAGCCGGTGCAGGCGCTCTACCTCACGTCCGTAACAATGGACGGCAAATTCGTCTCCGACTTGTTGCGCTCCGGTGAACACAGTTGGGGCAGTTTCATCGCCTTGGGAGTGTTGCAAAATCAAATTCCGCAGGGTTTCCCGCTCCGCAACTCGCCGACCGGCTTTTTGCCCGACCGCCTGTTCCTCACGGACCGGGAACGTTGGAAAACAGCACAATAGTTCTACGCCGATGCCCGCCGCAACCGGTCGGCAATGCCCGACCACTCCGGCGATGCCGGCGGCGTTTCGACGACGATCAATTCCGCGCCCGCCTCGTCACAACGGTGCAACTCCGCGTAAATCGCCCGCGCAAACGCCTGTGCGTCATGCGGAATCACGCTCACCTGCGCAAAATGTTCCGCCGATGGAATGTGCGTATGCGCGATGACAAAGCAAGTTGAGGGTTGAGGGCGTAAGGCCCCGTGGGGGCCACGCCCCTTTACGGGGTTGAGGGTTGAGAGTTGAAAGCGCAAATCCCTTTCGTCACGCCAGTTCAAGACGAACAATTTTGCCTTTGGCGCATAATGTTTTCTCAACAAGCCCGGACTCTTCAACTTTGAATGTTGGATGTTGGATGCCGGCTCGCGATGTGTCGGAGTTGGATGTTGGATGTTTTCCATCACCGCCTCGAGTGAAACCGCGTGAATCATCCCCGGACGCAAAACTTGCGGCGGCGACACCGTCAAATCGAGCACGGCGGACTCGATGCCAACTTGCGATTGGCCGCCATCCACGATCAAAGAAATTTTATCGCCGAGCTGCCGGTGAACATGCTCGGCGTTCGTTGGCGAAACATGCCCGGACAAATTCGCGCTCGGGGCGGCGAGCGGGAATCCGCATTCGCGAATCACCGCTTGAATAAACGGATGACCCGGCCAGCGCACCCCGACCGTCTTGCCACCGGCCGTCACGATGCCAGGAATTTTCTTTGCGCACGGCAGCACGATTGTCAGTGGACCGGGCCAAAATGCTCGCGCCAATTTTTCCGCCGGGTCCGGCCACACCGTGACGCAGCGTTTTGCCATTTCGACGCTCGCGATATGGACAATAATCGGATTATTCGCCGGACGGTTTTTGATTTGGAAAATTTTGGCGACGGCCTTTTTGTCCAATGCGTTCGCGGCCAGGCCATAGACCGTTTCCGTCGGCAGTGCCACAACTTCACCTGCACGCAACAATTCCGTGGCGCGCTTCACAGCAGTGTCAAACAACGCGGGCGTATGCGTGGACAGGACTTCAGCGATCACACGCTATTCATAGCGCAAGGCGTCAATGGGGTCGAGCTTTGACGCTTTCCACGCCGGGTAAAATCCGGAGATGATGCCGATGATAGCGCTGGAAATGAACGCGATGGCGATCCAGGTCACGGGCGTGACGGTGGGCATGTCTTTTAAGCCGGCGACAATTTTTGAAAAACTAACGCCACCGACGATGCCAATGGAACCACCAATCACGCTCAACGTGACCGCTTCAATCAGAAATTGCACAAGGATGTCCGCCGCGCGCGCGCCCACGGCCATGCGGATGCCGATTTCGCGCGTCCGTTCCGTAACGCTGACCAGCATGATGTTCANNATGATGCCGATGCCGCCGACAACGAGAGAGACGGCGGCGACGCCCGCGAGTAGAAATCCCATCGTGCGGGAAGCCGCCGAAACTCTTTCCATCAAATCCGCCTGGTTGCGAACGGTAAAATCGGGTTCTTTGCTGCGATGCCGGGCTGACAGCAAATCGGTGATTTCATTCTGCGCTTGATTAATGGTTTTGTCACTGGAGGCCTCGGCCAAAATATCACTCACGAACGTGCGGGTGGTTATCCGGTGCATGTGGCTGGTGTAGGGAACGACGACAATGTCATCCTGATCTTGACCGAAAAGATTGAAACCTTTCGGTGTGAGCACGCCGACTATCTGAAACGGGATGTTGCGAATACGCAGAATTTGTCCAAGAGGGTTTTCGCCGGGGAACAACTGGTCAGCCACGGTTTTGCCGATGACTGCGGATTTGGCGAGGCTGCGCACATCTTGATCACTAAACATCGCGCCACTGGCTATGCTTCGATTGAGGATTTGCGGATAATCCGGCGATTCACCCATCACTTGCGTATTCCAATTCAGGCCGTTGGCGAGAATTTGTGCGCGGTCACGAACTTCCGGGCTGACGGCGAGAACATGCGGCAATTGTGCAATTGCCAGTGCGTCGGCCACTGTCAGCGTCGGCGCGCTGCCCCAGCCGCCGCGCATTGCGCCGCTGGTGAAATTGCCGGAAAAAACCGTGATCACATTTTCTCCGAGGCTGGCGACCTGATCCTCGACTTGTTTGGTTGCACCAGTAGTAAGGCTCACCGAGCCGATGACGGCACCGACGCCGATGATGATGCCGAGCATCGTCAACAGCGAACGCATCTTGTTCCGCCGCAGAGCCCGCCCGGCGATTCTTAGTGAGGCGAAGATTCTCATGACGCGAGTTTGACGGCCTGTTGTGCCGCGCGAAGCTGCTGCAATTCTTTTTCCCCGAACGAGCGATTCTGCACCGGCTCGTCGGTGACAATTTTCCCATCGCGCAGGATGACCCTGCGTTTGGTGAAACGCGCCACGTCCAGTTCGTGGGTGACCATGACGATGGTGATGCCCTGATCGTTGAGTTTTTGGAACACCCCCATGATTTCGATGCTCGTCTGGCTATCGAGATTACCGGTCGGCTCGTCGGCAAGCAGCAAGGACGGCTGGTTGACGAGCGCGCGAGCGATGGCGACGCGCTGCTGCTGGCCACCGGAAAGCTGATTGGGATGGTGGTCGGCGCGATCGCCGAGGCCCACCAGATCGAGCGCGTGCAGGGCGCGTTCGCGCTGTTCATGCGACTGGATGCGATGACGGTGGTAAAGCATCGGCATCTCGACATTTTCCAGCGCCGACGTGCGCGAAAGCAGGTTGAAACCCTGGAAGACAAAGCCGATTTTTTCGTTGCGGACATCAGCGAGCGCATCGCGGTCGAGCGTGGAAACGTCAATGCCATCGAGTAAATAATTGCCGCCGGTCGGGCGGTCCAGCGCGCCAATCATGTTCATCAGCGTGCTTTTGCCGGAGCCGCTCGCGCCCATGAGAGCCGCGAATTCGCCCGGAAAAACTTCCAGCGAAATCCCGCGCACCGCGTGGACATCCACTTCGCCGGTGTGATACACCTTGTGGATGTCCGCGAGCTTGATGACGGGATTGGTCTGCACGGCAAATCGGATCAACGCATTCTGGGGAAGCCGCCACCCAGCGGGTTCGCCGGCCTAGCGGCCTGTGTGCCGGCTAAAACCACGCCGGTCACAACCTGCGTACCCTCGTCCAGCCCCGAAAGCACCTCGGTCAAAATGCCGTCGCTGATGCCGGTCTTGATCTGCACTGCCTGCAACTTCGCATTATCCCCCATGCCTGAAAGCACATAAACCGTGTGAAAAACCGGGCGTTCGCCACGCACGTGGCCGCTGCGATGGCCCTGCCCGCCGGACGTGCCGGCAAAATTTCCACTGTTGGTCGCCGGCGCAGTTTGCGCCGCCGCCGAGTTGGTCAGCCCCCCGGCGTTTTCCGGCGGACGGAATCGCAGCGCACCGTTCGGAATGGTCAACGCGTTTTCGCGTTGGGCGATGATGAAGGAGATGTTTGCCGTCATGCCGGGTTTCAACTTGTAATCGGAATTGGTCACGCTGACGACACAATCATAACTGACGACATTGCTGGAATTGGTCGGCGCATTGCGGACTTGTGTGACCGCACCGTAAAACGTTCGATACGGATACGCGTCCACGGTGAAATCCACATCCTGGCCTTCCACCACGCCGCCAACGTCGGCTTCGGCCACGCTCGAATCAATCTGCATCTTCGTCAGGTCATTCGCGATTTGAAAAAGCGTCGGCGTGTTGAAACTGGACGCCACCGTTTGGCCGAGGTCTATCGCGCGCAAAATTACTATGCCATCCACCGGCGAACGGATTTTGCAATAACCCAGATTTGCGTTCGCGTTGGCCAGCGCGGCTTGTTTGATTTGCACCGTGGCTTCGGCCTCGTGCAAGCTGGCGATGGCCGTGTCGTAATCGGAACCGGAAACCAATTTGTTCGTGAACAACTCGGCGCTGCGCTCCGCCTCGGCCTGCTGCAATTCCAAATTCGCCTTCGCGTTGGCCAGATCGGCTTTGGCTTGTTCGACCGTCGCCTGATAAGTCGAAGGATCAATTTCCGCGATGACCTCGTTGGACTTCACCATTGAATTGTAATCTACGTTAAGTTTATCGATGATGCCCGAAACCTGGCTGCCCACCGTCACGTTCACCACCGGATTGAGCGTGCCCGTCGCCGTCACCACCTGCGTCAAATCTCCCCGGGCAACCGGGGCCGTCTGGTAATCCGGCGCGTCGGTGTGGCCGCGTTTGAAATACCAAACGCCGCCAGCAAGCACCGCCACAGCAGTAAAAATGATAATCGTCCATTTGATCCAGCTACCGCTTTGATTGTCCGCCATAAATTTTAATTCATTCGCGCTTACAGTTAAGACAGCGTTTGCGCCTGATAAGTTACGCAATTTTGCCCAACTGTCCATGCTTTCATCCGCGCGCACTTTCGGTTTGAGCCGGTCGCGCCAAAGCTTAATATCTCCCGGTGCTCGCAAAGCTCACTCAACAACTCGGCGCGGCGCAATCACTCAGTGACGGGGAGGCCCGTTACGCCGTGGAACAACTCACCGACGAAAAAGTTCCGGCCGCGGTCAAGGCCGATTTCCTGACCGCGCTGGCGAAAAAAGGCGAAACCACCGGCGAAATCGCCGCGTTCGCACGCGCCCTGCGTGATAAATCAATTCAACCGCCGCTCGATGCCGAAACCCGCGCGCGGGAAATCCTCGATGTCGTCGGCACCGGCGGCGATCGCCTGAGCACCTTTAATATCTCCACGACTGTCACGCTCGTGGCGGCGGCGGCGGGGGTACTGGTCGCCAAGCACGGTAACCGCGCCAGCACCTCGCCCATCGGCAGCGCGGATGTCATGGAAGCGCTGGGGATTCCTTTTGATCTGGGGCCGGAGGACGCCGTCCGTTCGCTTCGCCGGCACAATTTCGCTTACTTCTTCGCGCCCAAATATCATCCGGCGTTTCGGCACATCATTCCGGCGCGCAAGCTCTGCGCAGAACGCGGCCAGACCACCATCTTCAACTTCCTTGGCCCGCTGCTGAATCCGGCCCGGCCAACCGCGATGCTAGTGGGAGTGCCGCGCCCGGATCTTTGCGAACCCCTCGCCCAAGTCCTTCAGTCTCTCGGTGTCCGCCGCGCCATGGTGGTTTGCGGCGCGGTGCGGGATGAAGCCGGATCCCTTCGGCATCTCGATGAACTTTCGCCGCTGGGGCCGACCACGATTGCCGAGTTTTATCAGGAACATGCGGTGGCTTGTTCAACGCTGTCACCCGAACTGTTTCCCCTGCAACCGGCCACGCTGGCTGATCTTCGCGGCGGAGACCGCGAAGTGAACGCCGCCATCATCCGCCGCATCCTGCGCGGTGAGGAACGCGGACCAAAGCGCGACGCGGTTTTGCTCAACGCTGCCGCCGCCCTGTTCGTCGCGGGCAAAACGGAGTCGCTCGTTGAAGGCTGGGAATTGGCGGTGGAAATAATTGATTCCGGCAAGGCTGCCGGAAAACTCGCGGAACTTACACGCTGATGTTCACGGCGATTCTTCGGCGGCTTCAGTGGTTTCGGTGATTTCCTGCGAGGCGTAGTGCAGACCGAGGTTGTGCTGGGCGGTTTTGTCGCCTTGCCGCGCGGCGCGGATGAACCACTTCACAGCCGCCTGCTGATTTTGCTCCACGCCGCGTCCGGTTTGGTAACAAAGGCCAAGATTGCACTGCGCCGGCGCGCATTCCTGTTCGGCGGCGTCGCGATACCATTTGACGGCCAGTTGGAAATTTTGCGGCACAACCTGGCCCGTCTCGTAAAAGACTCCCAGATTGAATTGCGCCGCCGGGTAGCCGCGCTCCGCTGATTCGCGATACCATTTCACCGCCTCGGCATAATTCTGCGTCACGCCCTGGCCGGTTTCGTAAAGCATGCCGAGGTTGAATTGTGCGGCGGGGTCGTTTTGTTCCGCCGCTTCGCGCAACCATTTGGCCGCCTCGCCGAATTCCTGCGGCACGCCCGCGCCGTTCAAATAACACACACCGAGGTAACACTGAGCGACCGGGTCGCCTTGTTCCGCCGAACGGCGAAACCATTTCACCGCCTCCTGATAGTCCTGCGTCACGCCCTGACCGTTTTGAAAACAGACGCCGAGATAACACTGCGCCTGCGCGTCGCCCTCTTCGGCGGCGAGCTTCATCGCTTCAAACGTGTCCCATGTGCGACGGTTGCCTGACATTGCGTATAAATTGAATATTCAACAGCCTTTTCGTGCCGGACTTAAAATAGATTGTATTCGCGCGAATTCAAGCCGCGAATTTTACCGGCGCGTTTTCGCTTCCGCTGCGCAAACCGGCCTGCTAAAAAGCTCTCATGGCAACCCCATTAACCATCGGCTTTCTCGGCGCGGGCAAAATGGCCACGGCGCTCGCGCGTGGCTTCATTCGCGCGGAAATTGTTTTCCCCAAGGAAATCATCGCCAGTGATTTGTCCGAGGCGGCGCGCGCCGCCTTCACAAAGGAAACCGGGGCCAAAACCACCGCGTCCAACTCCGACGTTTTGAAATTCGCCGGCGTCCTGATCCTGGCCGTGAAACCCGACCAGGTCGCCGGCGTGCTGGCCGAACTGCGCGGCAATTTCACCAATGCACACTTGCTGATTTCCATCGCCGCCGGGGTGACGCTCGCCAAAATGGAGACGGCGCTGCCCGCCGGCGCGCGGGTCATTCGCGTAATGCCCAACACGCCCGCGCTCGTGGGCGAGGCGGCGGCGGCGTTTGCGCTCGGCAAGTCCGCGACGGCGGCGGACGGTGAACTGGCGAAGAAACTTCTTTCCGCCGTCGGCATCGCGTTTCAAGTGAAAGAATCATTGCTCGATGCCGTGACTGGTTTGAGCGGCAGCGGCCCGGCCTATGTTTATCAATTCATCG
>PLAY01000135.1 GCA_003134375.1 Limisphaerales bacterium
CGGTGAAGTGTTTTCACGCAGCTGATCGATGCACACGGGCAACATTCCCTATCTTGTCTTCATTGCTCCCGGCATCCTGGCGCAAAGCGTTCTCTTCGTGGCCATTTTTTACGGCATCAACGTCATCTGGGAGCGCGATCTCGGCATCGTGCAGAAATTCCTCGCCAGCCCGACTCCGCGCTCGGCGCTGGTGCTCGGCAAGGGCTTCTCCGCCGGTTTTCGCACGCTCTCGCAGGCAGCCATCGTTTACATGCTCTCGCTGCTGCTCGGGGTGAAGCTGAATTGGAGCCCGCTCGCGCTCCTCAACGTGCTGATCATCGTGGTTCTGGCCTCGACGCTGTTCTCGACGTTTTCGCTCATCATCGCCTGCATTGTGAAGACGCGCGAACGCTTCATGGGCGTCGGCCAGGTGCTCACCATGCCGTTGTTCTTTGCCAGCAACGCGATTTACCCCACCGACATCATGCCCGGCTGGCTGAAGACCATTTCGCATTTAAACCCGTTGACCTACGTCGTGGATGCCCTGCGCACGTTCATGCTGGCCGGCAGCACGAGCACCTTCGGTCTGGGTCTCGACTATGCGGTCATTCTCCTGACCACGACCATCCTGGTCATCATCGGCGCTCGATTGTATCCCCGTCTGGCAACGTAAAACTCAACTTAATCCTGGTAGGGTTACACCCCATAGCGAAAAACCACCCGGTAACGTAACTTCGCCGAATTAGCAGGTGCAACAGCAAACCAAATACACAACGAAAATCATAATTATGAAAAATAAAACACTGGTCATCACCCTCCTTTCCATTGCCGCTTTTGCCGTGGGATGCGAGAAGAAGCAAACCACCTCGCAGCAGATCGATAAGGTCCAAACCGAAACCAAAGCAGCTGCGCAGGATATGAAGGATTACACCTTCGCGCAAAAAGCTGAATTCGTTAAAACCATGCAGGGCCAGTTGGACGCTCTTAACAAGGATTTGGACGAACTCTCTGCAAAAATCGACAGCTCCAGCGACGCGGTCAAGGCCGAAGCCAAACCCAAACTCCAGGCGTTGCGCGACCAGACGGCCCAGTTGAACAAGCAACTGGATGACGCCAAAAACGCCACCGAGTCCACTTGGGACAGCGTCAAAAGCGACTTCCAGAAAGCCTACGACGCGACGAAGGATGGGTTCAACCAGGCGCGCCAGTGGGTGAGCGACAAAATCGCGCCTTAAGGTGTGCGGGAATATTTTATGAATAGAACCAAGTCCGTGGGCGGCAAAATCGGATTCATGTTATATACTGCGCTCTTACCCCATAGTGAAAAACCGCCCGGCAACGTAAGATTTGCCAAATCAGCAGACGAACGTTGAACAATTTACAAAACTACAAAACAAAAAATATGATATGAAAACAACTCAAGTCCTAGCGTGTTCCTTGGCTGTCGGCGCGATGATTTTTGCTGCCTGCAAAGCCTCTGCAGATGTAATTCAGAAATTGAATATCAGTGGCATTGCCACTTATAGGGTCGCGGTTGGAACCAACACAACCGACGGCGGATATTACTATGGTGCAACCAACAAAAGCACCGTTACCTATAAAACCAGGACGGGATCGTTTAATGACAAGACAATCATCGCCGCTCTGAATGCTTCGGAGGCGTTCACAAATAAAGCCGGCGCGAAGTTAACGATCCCGCGCGGATCGTACCTTGCTATTGATAACGACACCAACGGTAACTCTTATATTATCGCTACTAACAGGGCTGATAATCTAACCATCAATCTGACCACGAATGGTTTCGCCAATATGTGGGTTGGTGATGTGGATATTGTATCAGGAAAACTAAATACCTCTACCAAGCAATACAGTGCGAGTGATATTGGCTTGGGAGGTATTGAGATTAATAATAGGGCAGGCACCAGCTTTAAGATTTGTGGTTTGATGAAGATCAGTGAGAGTGGTTTCAAACCCAAGGCTACTACTCACCTTCAAACAGTGACTCGGTCGGACAGTATTACTGGCTCGGGTGAGGGAACATACGCTGTCACTGCTGCTGATATCGAGGATACCATTGTGCGGGGCAAAGCCACCGCCAGCGGCAAAGGCGTCCTGATCCCGACTCCACTCATTGTCATTGTCACCAACCCTACGAATAATGCCATGGGTGTGCCGATCAACAGTCAGATCGCTGTCACCTTCAGTGAGGCGATGAACCCTGCTACGCTCAACGACACAACTTTTATCTTGAAGCAAGGGACCACTCCGGTTACCGGCACGGTGAGTTATGTGAAAGGCACGGCGATTTTTACGCCAGCAACCGCTCTCACTCCCAATACCTTCTATACGGCCACGATTACCACCGGGGCAAAGACCACCGAGGCAACGGACCTGGACGAGAATGCACTGGCAGCTAACTTTGTCTGGAGCTTCATGACGAGTGCGTCAACAGACGCCACCAGACCCACCGTCATTGCCACCATCCCTGCGGATAATGTCACGGGCGTGCCGATCAACAGCAAACTCGCCGCCACCTTCAGTAAGGCGATGAACCCTGCTACGATCAACAACACAACCTTTACGTTGCAGCAAGGGAGCACTCCGGTTGCCGGCACGGTGAGCTATATAAGCGGCACGGCGACTTTTGCGCCCGCAACCAATCTCAATACCAATACCCTCTATACGGCCACGATAACCACCGGGGCAACGGACCTGGCCGGGAATGCACTGGTAAGTGACTTTGTCTGGAGCTTTACGACAGGAGCGCAGATAGAGACAAACCTGATGTCAATCAACCTTGGAAGCGCCTCTACCTTCGCAATTATGGCGACCGCCGCGATCAGTGGCGGTGGCGACCAGATCAATGGAGACGTCGGGTTGTATCCAGGTTCTGCACAGGGAATCCCGCCATCAGAAATCAACGGGGTGATCCACGTGGATGATCTGGCCATAAAGGATGCTCAAGCCGCCTTGTTGATCGCGTATAACGAGGCCGTGAGTCGATCAGTCAACGCTCAAACGTTGGAAGGAAATCTGGGCGGGCTTACCAAGACCCCTGGCCTCTACGTAAACTCGAGCTCGGTTGAAATATCAGGAACGGGAGCAAATGCGATTTTAACTCTCGACGCCCAAGGTGACGCGAATGCGGTCTTCATCTTCAAGATGGCGTCCACGCTCACCATAGGTACCGGTACCAGTATTGTCCTGAGCGGTGGCGCCCAGGCAAAAAACGTCTACTGGCAGGTCGGCAGTTCAGCGACTCTTGGTACGACCAGCATCTTCAAGGGAAACATACTGGCTGCTGTTACCATCACGGTGAATAACGGCGCCGCGGTGGAAGGCAGATTGTTTGCCGGGTCGGGCGGCGGGGGGGGCTCGGTGACTGTACAGTCCAGCACCATTACAGTGCCTGCCCCGTAGGGCATGCGGTATTTCAGTGGAAAATATCTGATGGATGAAAGGAAGTGATTGCATATGGCAAAGAAAAGCAGAGGCGGTCGAATGACTGCCGCTAAAAAACGGGCCGCCAAAGGGCCTGGTGGGAAAGGGATGGTTAAAAACCGTCCGGCAGGTCGAAGGATCATGAGCACGTAACAGCGCGCCCTAACCAGCGCGCCAGCAAAAGCGCCGGGGGACATTTCCCCCGGCGCTTTGGAAACGACAGCAGACAAAATCAAAAACGAAAGGAACGATATGAAAAAACCATCTGTAAACACGGGCAAAACCTTGAAAGTATTGGGATTGGTCATCGGCCTCGGTGCGATGCCATTGCTCTTGGGCGTGACCGGTTGCACCACCGGCAGCCGCTACGAGCAAAGCACGGGCGAACGAATTGACGACCATGGCACTTCTTCCCGCGTCAAGGCCGCGCTGGCAGACGACTCGCAATATAAGTATGACGGAGTCAACGTAGAAACGTTCAAGGGCGTGGTTCAGTTGAGCGGCTTTGTCAATACGAAGGACCAGAAAAACCGGGCCGGAGATCTTGCCAGGAAAGTCAAGGGCGCGACCGATGTCGAAAACAACATCACCGTCAAAGAGTGATCGAATTGAGAAAGGTGCACTCGCCACACGCCGGCGGTGGAAGCCACCCTTCGACATCCTGCGAACCTTGATGGACGCCGCCACGATAACCCGGCCCATTGCGGCCAAGGATGACTCGATGGCCGCAGCGGCACCACGTGTAGATCCGTTCAGCGTCGAACCGCCGCCCGCTGAACGGATCGCCGCCGTGGCGACCAAAACGACACCCGTGCAAATCGTCTTGATTGTGCTCGGCACGATTGCCTTCCTTTACTTTGCCCGTCCCCTGGTCCTGCCCGTTGTCCTGGCTTGTGTGGCGGGAGTGACCCTGAAACCGCTCATTCGATGGTCGTCCTGCTGCCACATTCCACCGGCACTCTCCGCCGCGGTCGTGCTTTGTTTCCTGGTGGCCGCCGTCGGGGTTGGTTTCTTTCAATTGGGCCGCCCGGCGTTGACGTGGATGAATGAAGCGCCGCAACACATGACCGAGTTGAGGCAGCGGGTGTTGAAACTTTTCCCACGTGCCGCGCGGTTCAGCGCGGCGGCAGCGGCGGTCAATAACCTGGGCGCGACGGACGCAGAAAAAGCGGCCGAACAAGAGAAAACACCCACGCTGGAGGTCAAAGAAAACCGTGGCACCAGTTCAATCCTTAACTGGACCGGAACCCTCCTGGTGGGCCTGGGCGAGACGCTGGTGTTGGTTTACCTGTTGCTGGCCTCCGGCGACCTGTTTTTGCAAAAACTCGTCCGCGTGATGCCGACCTTGAGCGACAAGAAGCGCGCGGTCGAGATCAGCCACGAAATTCAGCAAAACATTTCCAATTATCTGTTCTCTGTTTCGCTGATCAATATTGGCCTGGGTATCGTCGTGAGCGGGGGACTCTACTTCATGGGCATGCCCAACGCCGCGATGTGGGGAATGCTCGTGGCGGTGCTGAACTTCGTTCCCTACTTTGGCCCCGTTGCCGGAGTCATGGTGCTGGCCACGGTCGGTCTGCTTACTTTCGACACACTGTGGCAGGGACTCCTGCCGCCCGCCTGGTACCTGCTGCTCCATTTGCTGGAAACGAACCTCATTACGCCGGTGTTGCTTGGGCGCCGATTCACGCTCAATCCCGTGGTCATTTTTGTTTCCTTGATCTTTTGGATGTGGCTCTGGGGGGTGCCCGGCGCGTTATTATCGGTGCCGATCCTGGTTTCAATCAAAGTCATTAGCGACCGCGTCCCGGCGATGTCGCCCGTCAGCGAACTTCTCTCCCGATGAGCCAGCAACATTTTATCAGCGGGTTCAAATGAATCATTCTCGCATAATGGTGATCCAGGCTGGCGCGCGAATCGGTTTAAGACGAGTTGTCCTGAATAATGCAGGTAGGGTAACACCCCATAGCGCACGCGCAGCTTCTTGAATTACTGTCAGTTGATCAGGCAACCAAACAGGCAACCAAACACGCCTGCCTAATATAAAGGAAATACATGAAAACCAAACTCACCCTGTTCGCCATCAGCAGTTCACTGGTGCTGGCCGCGCCAGCATTGCTGGCGCAAGATATCACCACCAACACCAATACCCTCCCCCTCACCCAAACCGTGAAATACCAAAAAGCGTTTGAAAATGACCGGTCTTTGGGCGAATTCTCTCTCCTTCCACCCGGTCTCAAGGAAAAGTTGAAGCTTACCGACGAGCAGCGAGGTGAGTTGAGGCCAATCGAGGATGACTTTGCCAAAACCTGCCAAGAATACCAGACAGCCAACCAACCCCGTATTGATGCCGCTCAAGAGGCGAATCGGCAGGCGCGTGAATCGAAGGACACGGCAAAAATTGAGGCAGCGCGCAAACAGTTGCAACAGGTCTGGGCCGGTCTCCGGCCTTACAGAGAGACAGCCGCCAATCAAATAAAGCCCCTGCTGACGCCGGATCAACTTGCGATTTTGGAGGATCCGAAGAACCAATGGCGCGAAAATCATGGTTCTGAAGCAAATGATCCGTCGGCGAATTGAATCATCCCGACAATGATTTTATTGGACGGCGAAAAAATTTCAGACACCAGCAAACAACGGACTTTTAGGCCAACTTTGTCCATGATTCCCAAACCATTTTTCTGAATCCCAATGTCGCCATGCCTTCAGAAACATTTCAGGCAAGCCGGTTGACGCGCGGCAATTTTCTTTTCCCCACGATTATCGAGGTGACGGACAAGGCCGTCATCCGGCATAAACGGTCGTGGTTTGGCCGCGACGAGATCAGCATCAGCATCACGAAGGTTGCGTCCGTTCACATCAAGACGGGAATCATTTGGGCGGACATTTTGATTGAATCGTCCGGCGGCAGCGACCCGTTGGCAAGCCACGGCCACAGGAAGGCAGATGCGCGCCGCATCCGTGAAATGGTCGAAACCGCGCAGGGAGGTTTTACGGGCAGAATCGGTCAGGAGAGCCAGTCATGAAGGCGTGTGGCATGCTCATGTTGTTTTTGGCGGGTTCGCTGGTTGCGCGGGCGGATGACGACACGGTCACATTGCCGGAACTGGTTCAAGGCGCGCAACAGTGGGCGCAGGAAAATCTCGACACGAACGTTCTCAACGCGCTGCCCGAGGTGGACGAGCGCGCGGTGCGGCAATTTTTTCGCGAAATGCAGCAGCGCTTTCAAGGCGACTACGTGGTGGATATTGCGGCGCTGCGGCAAACCGCCCAAACCATCCTGCCGTTGCTGGAAAGCCGTGAGGAAACCCAGCCCTACGCCGCGTGGCTCAAGGCGCAAATGGATTACCTGGATGTCGCGGACGAAATCCGGCTCACGATTCCGCCGCCAACAGTTGAAACCAACCAGCCGCCCCAACCGGTTCCCAATCCCCCGCCGCAAAAAGAACGCGAGCTTTGGGTGAAAAAAGTTTCCGGCGGTCCCTGGCCGGCCCTGGCAAAAGAATATGTGCCGGAGTTAAAACCGATTTTCGCCGCCCAAAAGGTGCCGCCGGAACTGGTCTGGGTGGCGGAAGTGGAATCGTCATTTGACCGTCGCGCACGGAGTCCGGCGGGAGCGGCGGGATTATTTCAATTGATGCCGGCCACGGCCAAACGGTTCGGCCTTTCCTTGTGGCCGCGCGATCAACGTTTTCAACCGGAACCGAGCGCGACCGCCTCCGCCCAGTATCTGAAATATCTTTACGACCGTTTCAAGGATTGGCGGCTCGCCCTGGCCGCTTACAACGCCGGTGAAGGCACGGTGCAAAAACTTTTGGATCGCTATAAAACGGGCAGTTACGACGCCATCGCCGAACATCTGCCCGCGGAAACGCAAATGTATGTGCCCCGCGTCGAAGCCATCCTCCTGCAGCGTGAAGGCGCGAACCTCGAACAACTTTCCGCGCCGCAAGGCTCGCCGATCAGCTCCCAAATGCATGGTAGGGTTATACCCCATAGCGAAGGGACAGTTCTCAGCATAGCATGCTTCTCGTTGTTACAACAAAACCAAAACGCAACAATCGAAAGTAAAAGCAAATGAAAATGAAATCAACTTACCCGCTCGCACTCATCATGGCTGCGGGCGCCATATTAGTCACCAGCACATCCCTGCGCGCCTCCGATACGGACAGCCGCATCGAGTCATCCGCCGCAAAGTCGTATGTGTTCAAAACCTACCTCAAGAACGATTCAATCAAGACTGATTCCAAAGATGGCGTCGTCACCCTGACCGGAACGGTCGCCGAAGCGTCCCATAAATCCCTGGCCCAGGACACCGTGGAGAGTCTGCCCGGCGTCATAAGCGTGAACAATCAACTGCTGGTCACCGGCGAACAACCCGCTGAACATTCAGACACGTGGATCGGCCTGAAGGTGAAATCCGCACTCTTGTTCCATCGCAATGTGAGCGCCACCGGAACGAAGGTATATGTGAAAAATGGAATCGTCACCTTGCAAGGTGAAGCCTCCAGCCTGGCCGAAAAGGAACTCACCACCGAATACGCCAAGGACGTTGACAACGTCAAATCGGTCAAGAACAACATGACGATTGCCAAGACCCCGGCCGTTCCAAGCGAAACGATGGGCGACAAGATTGATGACGCCTCCATCACCGCCCAGGTCAAATCGTCATTGCTGTCGCACCACTCGACCAGCGCCTTGCATACCACGGTTTCAACGGCGGACGGCGTCGTCACCTTGACCGGCATTGCCAAAAACGATGCCGAAAAGAGCCTGGTCACCAAGCTCGTCACCGATATCAACGGTGTGACCAGCGTGATCAACAACATGACCATCGCCGTGCCGGCCAACAACTAAATCGCAGATCACTGTTGGCTGGTGCGAAAGCGCGCCGGCCCTCAGTGACAATACAAACTAAAAGGAAAATCTTATGTTATACACGATTGCGGTGGTGCTGCTCATTCTGTGGCTGCTCGGTCTAGTAAGCGGTTACGCGCTGGGGGGGTTCATCCATATCCTCCTTGTCATCGCCATTGTGGTGGTTTTGGTCAGAGTCATATCCGGCCGAAAACCATTGTGACGAATGCGAGTGAACCTTGCTTCCGGGCGCAAACGACTGTTTTGAGAAACTGTCAGCCAAAGAAATTAAGTTATAGATTCAATATGAACACAAAAACCATTGTTGCAGTCCTCCTGATCACTCTAGGCATCGTGGTGCTCGCTTACTCGGGCATCACCTTCACGACTCCGGGAAAGCCTGTCGAGTTCCTCGGAATGCACATTGAAACCACAGTCAACCACTTTATCCCGCCCGTCGTCGGAGCGTTTGCACTCGTCGGCGGAATCGTGTTGCTGGTTGTGAACCCCAAGCGGGTTTGATGATCGGAGTTGAAGCTGGTGCCGGCATGAAAGGCCGTCTGGATGCTCATTGGAGGCATGGCCGCCGCTGGTGTTGGCTTGACAATACTGACCTTTCGCACCGCGAAATAATATGCGCTTTGACCTGCAACAGAACGTCCTGTGTCTGGCCTATGAGCACCCGCTCCTTTGGGAGCGTTCCAGAGGTTGGACGCAGAAAAATCATTTCCTGGCCGTTGAGAATCCGCAGCGCCCGCCTTCTGAAAATGGCGGGGCGGTAATGACGGTTGAACTGGAGGATACCATTCCATGCACGCAGTGAAACTCATTTGCCTGACCATCCTCCAACTGGTCAAACAGGCCTGCTTGCTTCCCCAAACTATCGCGAATGCCGCAAGCCAAAGACGGCGGCAGGTCGTTCTGAACGAACTTGAAGCCGAGCGGCTCGACCGGATACGCAACCCGTCGAAGTATCTTGGGAAGTGATTTCAACCTTCGTTGCTTTGTTTCTTTATTGTTCAGCAAAATCAGGCGGGGAGGTCAGCCACACTCGCCCGGTCAAGGCGAGTTGGAAGTTTTGCGGTGCCGCCCCGGGTTTTCAACGACAGCGCCGGTGAAAGGATCGCGCGGCCTATCGGAAAAGCGAAAAGCCCGCGCGGAATTGATCCGATTTTTTGTCGTAGCCCAACAGGCTTTCGCCATAGCCGGTGAAGTATTGCACGTCCAGATATAAACTGAAGCTGCCGAAAAGTCTCATCGTTGGATAAGTCAGGTCGAGTTGCAGGCTCCCATGATTTCCGTCCCTGCCCATCCGGCCCAGCGCCGACAATTGCAACCCGCGCTTCCAGCCCGTGATGACCCGCAAGTCCGCGTAACCGCGGTAATCGGCAATGTCGGGGTTGTTGCTTAAATCACCGAGATAAACCCACGTGCGCGGCTGCAAGGTGAGTTGCAAGCCGTCGTCGCGCCCCCAAACCAGCGTTGGCCGGAAATACGCAATGTTCAGGCTGCGCGAATCCGCGCCGCCTTTGCCGTTGGACTCGTGCTTCAACCCGCCTTGCAAATCGAGTTGGATCCAATTGGTCGGTTGCCCGCTCACGACGCGTTCCCATGAATAAAAAAGTTCCGGTTTGTAGCTCGTGTCGTAAAATGGAGCCGACGGCGCGTTCCAATCCCACAACGAAGACTGCGTGTAGGCGATGTGGAAACCTTTGAGCGCGGGCGCGTTGGTCGCGAGCCAGCTTTCGTTGTTCAAAAGTTGATACGCAAAACTGATCTGGAATTTGGCGTTGGGCGATTTCGTTCCCGCGATGAAATAGAACGGTTCATAGCCGGAGATGTGCTCCTTGAAAAACCGGCCGGGATCAAAGCCTTTGCCCGCCTCCACCGGCTCGACTTCCTTGATGAACCGGGTGAAAACCGAATTCGTTTCTTTCTCCGGCACGATCGCGACCGGAGCCGGAGCTTCCACGTCCAGCACCACGCGGTTTGCCTTCAGTCCGGGGAATTCAATCACGACCCGTCCCGTGACTGAATCCGGCATGGGGGAAAGATATTCCCGGCGAACAAAAGCGCCGGACACAATCGTGACTTCATTGGATTCAGCGGAACGCAATTCCATCGAACCGTCGAATGTGCCTTGCGGAGAAATGATTTTTCTTTCGATCTGCTGCGGAAAAGTCCACGCAACTTCATTGCTCGAAGTATTCAGCGCGTTCAACCAAACGCTCACCGAACTGCCGGCCGTTGCCAGCTCCGATGCAATTGTGAAAGTGAACGTCCCATCCTGCCCGCGGGCGAATGACGCGAGACCCAGCAAAAAAATCACCCAGGCCCACAGGTGAAATTCTTGATGGCGTCGGATTTTCACGATCATAATTGTCAGGCGACAGCGGGAGACACCGGCGTTTCGACGGCCAACCAATATTGCAAGCCGTGTGAATTCAGTCAACCCTGGAAGCAACTGAAGCAGACCGCAAATTTAGCATGCGCCACGCTGGCCTTGCCGCCGGTTGGCCGCCATCCGGCAAATCGCCGGCGACTTAATGTTTGACCTGCGTGAAGTCTGACGCGTAAACGAGCACAGATTTTTGGCCGGAGCGGGCCCGCGTTTTTCGGGAAACCCTTTTTGCGTTTGTCAAGGGCACCCCGGGAAATTTACTGAAAAAAAATTCTTGTGAAACTGCCTGCTTGGGGCGATGTAATGGCCAGAAAGCGTGAGTGAAAAACCGCGCGTTGTTCTTTGGAAAACTTGATGCGATTTACCCTGCCCTGTTCGTGATTCGCAGCAAATCCTTGAACCGTAGTAAAACGATCAATGGAGCCAATCTGTGACTGTGGCCGACACGCCTTCACTGGAAGTCGAAAGCAGCCCGGCGGGTTCCGCATGTTGTAAAACATGTTCAAAGGATCATGTCGCACACGGCAAGGGTGGGGTTTTATTTTTATGTGGAATGACGAATGCAGAATGAAGGCCCGCCGGTCGGCGGGCTTTTTTGTTTTGGGCAAATCTTCCGCCAACTGCTAATTTTAATTCATGGCGCGCGACGATTTGTTTGCAACTCCGGCTGAATCAGAGCCGCGCGCTTCGGCCACGCCGGAATCTTCCCGCCATCAGCCGCTGGCCGCGCGAATGCGGCCACGCCATCTCGACGAGTTCGCCGGACAGACGCACATCCTCGGCCCCGGCCAGTTGCTGCGCCGCGCCATCGAGGCCGACCGCATCCAATCGCTGATTTTCTTCGGGCCGCCCGGCACGGGCAAAACGTCGCTCGCCCAAATCATCGCGCGCCAGACCAAAAGTAAATTCGAGCGGCTCAGCGGCGTCGAATCCAACGTGGCCGACATGCGCCGCGTGCTCGCCGCCGCCGCCAACCGCCTCGAAAACACCGGCCAGCCGACGATTCTGTTCATTGACGAAATTCATCGTTTCAACAAAGCGCAGCAGGACGTGCTGCTGCCGGATGTTGAGAGCGGCGTTGTGCGGCTCATCGGCGCCACCACGCACAACCCGTTTTTCTTCGTCAACTCGCCGCTCGTCTCGCGCTCGCAGATTTTTGAACTGCGCCCGCTGACCGAAGACGAACTTTTTTCACTTCTGCAACGCGCGCTGGCCGACGCTGAACGCGGCCTGGGTTACCTGAAGATCAAGGCGGAAGAAGATGCGTTGCGTCATCTCGCCAAAATTGCCGACGGCGACGCGCGCAAGGCTTTGAACGCGCTCGAAATTGCCGCGCTCACAACGGCGCCGGACAAAAAGGGAGTCGTTCACATTGACCTGGCCGCCGCCGAGCAAAGCATCCAGAAAAAAGCCGTGGTGTATGACGACGAAGACGCGCATTACGACACGATCTCCGCGTTCATCAAATCCATGCGTGGCAGCGACCCGGACGCGGCGCTGTACTGGCTGGCAAAGATGATTCACGCCGGCGAAGATCCGCGTTTCATTGCGCGGCGGATTGTGATTTGCGCGGCGGAAGACGTGGGCCTGGCGGACCCGATGGCGCTGGTGCTGGCCAACACGGCGTTGCAAGTCTCGGAATTTGTGGGCTGGCCCGAGGCGCGGATTCCGCTGGCGGAGGCGACGGTCTATATTGCCACCGCCAACAAGAGCAACAGCGCGTACAAGGCGATTGACGCCGCGCTGGAGGACGTCCGCTCCGGCCGCACGCTGCCGGTGCCGGAACATTTGCGGGATGCAAATTACAAGGGCGCCGAACGGCTGGGTCATGGCCAGGGTTACGAATACGCGCACGACCATCCCGGACATTTCGTCGCGCAGGATTATCTCGGCGCGGACAAGCATTATTACGAACCGACCGAACAGGGCGTGGAAAAGAAAATCAAGGAGCGGGTTGAAAAATGGCGCGCGGAATTTACCAAGATCAAAAAAAAGGAGCCTTGACCACGGATGAACACAGATAAACACAGATGGGGAAACCGGAATTCTACAAATGGCTGCAAAACCGGACGCTTGAAATTTATCGGCTTGAAACCTTTGAAAAACAGATGTAGCGGCTTTCGGCAGAAAGCCGAACCGTTCAATTTTCCGGAGAAATGCGGCGGTCTGCCGACACGCCGCTACGACGAGCCAAGGTTTTTCAGCGGCCTCGGCTTGTTTTTTTATCCGTGTCCATCCGCGTATGGCGGCGTGGCCGCCACGCGGCTTTACGCCGTGTGCATCCGTGGTTATTTTGGATTTTTTGTTTCCTAAAATGCAACCTGACATTCAAGCGGCCAAGGCCTCGCTGCGAAAACAAATCCGCGGCGCGCTGGAAAAGATTTCCCCGGCGGCGCGCACCGCGTTGTCGGCGCAAATTCGCGACCGGCTCAGGGAATCGGCCGTTTGGAAGAACGCCGGAGCAGTTTTGTTCTTCGCGCCGCGGCCGGACGAATTGGATTTATGGCCGTTGTTGGAGGATGCGCTGGCCGGGGGAAAAATCGCCGCCCTGCCCCGCTACCATCCGGCCGACAAAAATTATGTCGCCTGCCGGGTGCAAAATGTGCGAAGTGACATCGTAACCGGCCAGTTTGGCATCCGCGAACCGGCAGCCCCGTGCCCTGAAATCCCCTTAAACCGGCTTGACTTGATTCTCGTGCCCGGCGTCGCGTTTGACTGGCACGGGGGCCGGCTGGGCCGCGGCAAAGGATTTTACGACCGTTTGCTGGCAGGCACGCGCGGGGTGAAATGCGGAATCGCCTTTGACGGGCAGATGGTGAACGATGTCCCGGTCGGGCCGTCGGACGTTCGCATGAATTTTATAATGACGCCGACGCGCGGTGCGGAAATTGCAGGTTGAAGGGCAGCGGGATGATGATTATTGGTGCTGCTGGTTCAGCATGGGCATGGTGCCTTCCCAGTCTTGCGGCGTGTTCCACGGGCGGACCGAATCGTTTTCGGGTTCGTTGGTTTCGCAACCACTGACACCAACGAGCATACCGCCAAGCAAAAGGAGCAGAAACCATCTCACAGCGCGGCATTTCATGTCAGGAGGCCGGATGCGCGGGGCTGACCTCATCGCCTTCAATCACTTCGCCGAGTTTCCATCCCGGCACGACATTGGCGATGCAGCGGTTTTTTTCGACGCTGCGCACGACAACTTTGGCAACCAGCTTGCCTTCCCGGCTGACTAAAAGCTCACCGTTTTCGAGAACCCCCTGATCCTGGCCGATGTTCAACACGACAAAATCCCATTTCGGATCAACCACCAGAATTTTGCCCCTGAGGTCGGCGCGCAATCGGATGGTTGGATCCGGACCTTCGTATTTGGCGAGGCGGGCTTGCGACCGGGTCAGGGCGCGTTGCAATACCAGTTTTTCTTCGTTAACGATTTCAACCGCCTCTTTTGCGTCTTTCAGTTCACGGCTGAGTTTGCCGACTTGATCCGCAGTGATGCCGGTGGCCTTGTAGGCGCCCAGCTGGTTTAGCGAGTCGTCACGCTCCTGTGTGGTCTTGGTGAGTTTGTCGGACAATTCATCAGCACGCTTGATCTGCAACGCGGCGGTGACGACCGCTTTTTCGCGCTCGGTCTTCGCATCAGCCAAATCCTGGGTGGTCTGCTTGAGCGCGGTTTGTGACTTCGTCAGCTCGGTCTTCGCTTTGGAGAGATTGGACAGGGCTTCTACCTTTTTGCCGCGTTCATCGTCCCGCTGAGAAATCAGCGTGGTGATTTTTTCTCGCACTTTAACAATATTCCACCCGCTCACGAACAATGCCGCAGCGATGGCCACAATCAAACTGATGCGAATAAACATGGCTTGGTTTTCAGTTTCACCGGCAACTTATACGTTTGCGCCCAATGTGTCAACGTCAGTTTGTGCCTTGCCAAACCTTGATTTCGCTTCATCTTTTGCCGCATGGATGCAGAACAAATCAAACATTTGCGCCAGTCCGGCCCCAAACCGCGGCCGCTGCGCGCGCTGTTGGTTTTGAGTCGCGTGTCGCATCTGCCCACGGTCTGGTCGAATTGTCTGGCCGGCTGGTGGCTGGGCGGTGGCGGAAATTTTGCGAAATTGCCGCTGCTGTTTCTGGGCGTAAGCGCGCTTTACACCGGCGGAATGTTTTTGAACGACGCGTTTGACGCGGATTTCGACCGCCAGCGGCGCGCGGAACGGCCGATACCGTCCGGGGCGATTTCGTTGCCGGCCGTCTGGCGCTGGGGATCGGCGTGGCTCGGTCTGGGCGCGCTGTGTTTGATTGCCGTGAGCAAAACGACCGGGGCACTCACGCTGGCGCTGCTCCTGTGCATCATCATTTACGATGCGACGCATAAAGCCGTCACCGCATCGCCGTGGCTCATGGGCTTGTGCCGGTTCTGGGTGTATGTCATCGCCGGTTCAGCGGGCGCGGCGGGCGTCAATGGCGGGCCGGTTTGGTGCGGCGTCGCGCTGGCTTGGTATGTGGCCGGACGGGGTTACCTGGCGCAGCACGAAAGTTCCCGCGGACGGGTTTCTTATTGGCCGTTGGCCATGCTGGCGGCGCCAATCTTTTTCGCCATGCTGATAAACTCGGCGGAATATCGCATTCCCGCCATGTGGTTGTCGCTCATGCTCGCGCTGTGGATCGCACTTTGCGTGCGGACAATTTTTCAGGCGGGCGAAGCCAATGTCGGGCACATTGTGTCGGGCCTGCTGGCGGGAATCGTTTTCGTGGACTGGCTGGCGGTCGCGCCGTTAATGGCTGAACATCAATGTCCGCAATGGTTGAACATTGCGTTTTTGATTTTATTTGGCGCGACGTGGTTGCTTCAACGATTTGTGCCGGCCGCCTGAAATTTGCCTCCTGGGAGCGCTGGCGTCTCGCCGGCGTGTTTCACGGTGCAGCCTTTCTCCATCTTCTCGCCGCCGGGACGGCAGCGCTCCCAGGATAGCAACCGTCAAAAGGTGGCTCTTTGATTGGTTGTCAAAAACGTAATCCCGATCCTTCACAAGCTTGACTTGAAAAAAAGAAAGTTTCCTGCTAATATGTAGTTTCGCTTATGAGCACTGAAGCGCCAGTTAAATTAACGCACAACGAAGTCATCAAGGACGCGATCCCGACGCTCGCCGGCACCATCGCCGCGACGTTGAACGACGCGGGCGCCGATCATTTTTCCGAGGACGACAACCAATTCCTGAAGTTTCACGGCTCCTACCAGCAGGATGACCGCGACCGGCGCAAGACCGGCAAGAAATACATCATGATGGTCCGCAGCCGCATCCCCGGCGGCGTGATGACGGCCCATCAATGGCGCGTGTTCGACGATTTGTCGGCCCGTTACGGCAATAACACGATGCGCGTCACCACGCGCCAGACCATCCAGTTCCACGGCATCCTCAAGTCCAACCTGCGCGCGGTCATCAAAGCCATCAACGAGTCGCTGCTCTCCACGCTCGCCGCGTGCGGCGACGTGAACCGCAATGTGCTCGCTCCGCCCACGCCCGCCTACACCCGGGCGCGCGAGCAGGTCGTTCAAGATTGCCGCCGCGTCGCCCTGGCGCTTGCGCCGCAAACCGGGGCTTATCACTCCATCTGGATTGACGGCGAACAAGTTGATCTCGAAGCGCCGGAGAATAAAAATTTCGTGGACCCGCTTTACGGCAAAACATATCTGCCACGAAAATTTAAGATCGCGTTCGCCATTCCGCCGGTGAATGACCTCGACATTTTCACGAATTGCCTCGGCCTTATCGCCATCGTCGAAAATGACCGGCTCACCGGCTACAACCTCGCCGTCGGCGGCGGCATGGGCCGCAGCCACGGCAATGAAGCCACCTATCCGCGCCTGGCAGATGTCATTGGCTTTTTCAAACCGGAAAAACTTGTCGAAATTGCGAAGGCCGTGCTCACGATTCACCGCGATTTCGGCGACCGCACCGACCGCAAACACGCCCGCCTGAAATACATCGTGGCTGAACGAGGCGCGGACTGGACGCGCACCGAAATCGAGAAGCGCGCCAACGTCAAACTCGAACCCGCCCGGCCTTTCAAATTCACCACCACCAGCGACCTTTACGGCTGGCACCAGGCCGTGGACGGAAAATGGTTTCTCACGCTCTTTGTCGAAACCGGTCGCGTGAAGGACGCGGGCGAGCGCCGCTTGAAAACCGCGTTGCGCCAAATCGTGGAAAAATTTCCGAGCCTCGAATTCCGTTTATCGGCAAATCAAAACGTTATCCTGGCGAACATTGCTGAATCCGACAAAGCGGGCATCAATGCGCTGCTTGCCGAACACGGCGTGAAGACGGAAAATCAGGCAACCGCGCTGCACGCGGCTTCCATGGCCTGCCCCGCCCTGCCCACCTGCGGCCTCGCGCTGGCCGAATCCGAACGCATGCTGCCCGGCTTGATTGACCGTATTGAAAAACTCTGCGGCGACCTCGGCCTCGGCGGCGAAGAAATCATCATCCGCTCCACCGGCTGCCCGAACGGCTGCTCGCGGCCGTACCTGGCGGAGATCGCGTTTGTGGGCAAAGCTCCGGGACGCTATCAGGTCTGGCTTGGCGGCGACACCGCCGGCACGCGCCTCAACCGCATCTGGAAGGACATGATCAAGGAGGAGGACATCGAAACCGAACTGCGCCCCTTGCTCGCCCGCTTTGCGAAAGAACGTAATTCCGGCGAACGTTTCGGTGACTGGTGCCAGCGGATTTTCCTGAAGGAGCAAACGAATTAAAAACAACAAAGACACGAGGACGCGAAGAACTTAGTGTCTTTGCAACTTTGTTGTTCAATAAAATGACTCCTGATCAAATTTCCAAAGCCAACGCCGAACTGCGAAACCAATCGCCGCTCGAAATTGTCCGCTGGGCCATCGTGCAGGCGAATGGTCGCGCCATCGTCTCCACGAATTTTCGTCCTTACGAAGCGGCCATTTTGCACCTCTGCACGCAGGTGCAACCGGACATTCCGGTGTTATGGGTGGACCACGGCTACAATCGCCCCGCAACCTACCGGCATGCGGAGGATTTGAAAAAGCGGCTCAAGCTGAATCTGAAACCGTATTTGCCGAAAATTTCCGCCGCGCACCGCGACGCCGTTTACGGCCCGATTCCGACCATGGACGACGAGGAGGGCCTGAAACAGTTCAGCGCGGTGATGAAACTCGAGCCGTTTCAGCGCGGCATGAAGGAACTGGCGCCGGCCGTCTGGCTCACTGCTTTGCGCAAGGTGCAGAACCCGAATCGCGCCGGACTTGACATCGTTTCCGAGGACAAATATTTCGGTGCGCTCAAGGTCAGCCCGGTTTTTTATTTGAGCGACGCCGACATGGAAAATTATTTGAAGCGGCACAACCTGCCAAACGAGTGGGATTATTTCGATCCGGTCAAGGCCGACGACAAACGCGAGTGCGGCCTGCATGCGAACTGGGGTTCGCAGGTTCTGGGATCTGGCGTCTAGGGTCTGGGGTCTGGCGTTTGGGCGCTGGTATCGGTAAACTGGATTAATTTTATGGGAGAACCTTTTGAAAATTCGGAAGCGTGGAAGTCGGCGCGGGTACTGGTGAATGAGGTCTATTCACTTTGCCGGCGTGAGCCGTTATGCCGCGATTTTGGATTGCGCTACCAGCTTCAGCGGGCGGCGATCTCCGTGATGAACAACATCGCGGAAGGTTGGGAAAGTCTGCATGTGGCGGAAAAGCGCCAGGCCTATAACATAGCCCGCAGGTCATGCGGTGAAGTCCGCTCCATGAGTTATCCGTTGCTTGATAACAAATTTATATCTACAACTGAACAAACCAATCTCCAGAAACTTTGCATCCTATCGGGCAAACTCATCAGTGGCCTGATCCGCTCATTAAATGACCGATGAAAAACCCCAGAACCCAGACGCCAGACGCCATCCCCTTTTCATGAGTTCGTACCATCTCGACCATTTGCAGTATCTGGAAACCGAGGCGATTCACATCATGCGTGAGGTCGCCGCTGAATTCGAGCGCCCCACCCTGCTCTTCTCCGGCGGCAAGGATTCCATCTGCCTGCTGCGCCTCGCGGAGAAGGCGTTCCGCCCGTCGGACATTCCGATGCCGTTTCTTAACATCGAAACCGGCCACGAATTTCCGGAGTTGATTGAATTCCGCGACCGGCGCGCGAAGGAACTCGGCGCGAAATTGATCGTCCGCACCGTCGAAGAGGCCATCGCCAAAGGACTGGCCCATCCCGCACCCGGCGAAATCAGCCGCAACAAACTGCAAATTCCCGCCCTGCTGGCTGCGATTGAGGAGTTTCAATTCGATTGCGCCATCGGCGGTGCGCGGCGCGACGAGGAAAAAGCCCGGTCCAAGGAGCGGTTCTTCAGTTTCCGCGACAGCTTCGGCCAGTGGGATCCGAAAAGTCAGCGGCCGGAAATCTGGAATCTTTACAACCCCCGCGTGAATCCCGGCGAAAACATGCGCGTCTTCCCGCTCTCCAACTGGACGGAGATGGACGTGTGGGAATACATCAAGCGCGAAAAACTGGAGGTGCCGGCCATATATTTCAGCCACAAGCGCAAATGCGTCCGCCGCAACAACCAGTGGCTGGCCGTCACCGATTTGCTGCCGCCCAGGGAAAAAGAGCAGGTGCGGGAACTGGTCGTCCGTGTTCGCACCATCGGCGACATCATCAGCACCGGTATGGTTGAATCGCCGGCGGATTCCGTGGACGACATCATCGCCGAAATCGCTGCTGCACGCGTGACCGAACGTGGTTCCCGTGCCGACGACAAGGCCGGCGAAGCCGCGATGGAAGACCGTAAAAAAGCCGGATATTTTTGAAAGCAGTAACTGGCAACTGGTTAAATGAGTTAAATTGGCAAAATGAAATCCAGCGCTAACGTGCAATCACCATTTAACCAGTCACCTGTTTAACTCATTTAACAAACCAATGCCACATACGCAACATCCAATCGAAATTCTGCGGCTCAACACCTGCGGCTCGGTGGACGACGGCAAGTCCACGCTCATCGGGCGGCTGCTGTACGATTCCAAGAATCTCATGGAGGACCAGCTCGAGGCGCTCGAACGTTCCGCCGACATCACCGGCGGCGGGCAGATCAATCTGGCCAACCTCACCGACGGCCTCCGCGCCGAACGCGAACAGGGCATCACGATTGACGTCGCGTATCGCTACTTCGCCACGCCCAAGCGCAAGTTCATCGTCGCCGACACGCCGGGGCACGTGCAGTACACCCGCAACATGGTCACCGGCGCCTCGACCGCGAATCTGGCCATCGTGCTTGTGGACGCGCGGCAGGGCGTGATCGAGCAAAGCCGCCGCCACACTTACATCGCCGCGCTCCTCGGCATTCCGCACCTCATCATTGCCGTCAACAAGATGGATTTGGTGGATTGGAACAAGGAACGGTTTTTGGAAATCCGCGATGAGTTTGAGGATTTCATCCCCAAACTCGACGTGTTCCGCGATGTGAAATTCATCCCCATCAGCGCGCTCAACGGCGACAACGTCGTTACGGCATCACCGCACACGCCGTGGTATGAAGGCCCGCCCCTGCTCGCGCATCTCGAGACCGTCCACATCGCCAGCGACTGGAACCTCAGCGCGCTGCGTTTTCCCGTCCAATGGGTGAACCGCCCGAACAACCCAACCGACCCGCAACTGCATGATTTCCGCGGCCTGAGCGGACAAATCGCCAGCGGCATCGTGCGCAAAGGCCAGTCGGTGGCCGTGCTGCCCGCCGGCATCAAGACCACGGTGAAGGACATCTGGACTTACAACGGCTCGCTCGAAGAAGCATTTTGCCCGCAATCGGTGACGCTTTGCCTCGAACACGACATTGACGTCAGCCGTGGCGACATGATTGTGGGTCTGGAAAACCTGCCGGGACAAAGCTCCGATTTGCACGCGCACGTCTGCTGGATGCACAAGCGCAAGTTGCAGGCGGGCAAAAAATATTTTCTCAAGCACGCCACGCAAACCGTCCAGGCCGTTGTCACCCAGTTGGAAAGTCGCATCAACATGGCCACCTTTGAACCGGAGGCCGCGCCCACCGCCCTGGCGGTGAACGACGTGGGCATCGTCCGCCTGAAAACCGCCAAACCGATTGTCTATGACGGCTACAACACCAACCGGCTCACCGGCTCGTTCATTTTGATTGAGCAGGGAACGAACGCCACTGTCGGCGCCGGAATGCTGTTGCCGCCCACCGAAGCCGTAAAGCCCGAATATACCGACTTCGCGATTTGAACTCCGCCCACACCGGCAAGACAAAAAACAGTTTTAAGAAAAAAGGCTGTTCGACGAATATCCTTTTCACCGCCTGTCGCGTTCTACGCGAACCGCTCACGCCAAGCCGCGCCCATTTGGGCGCGCTCGGTCGGATGTGTAACGGGCTTGGAAAATTCGCGGTTTTCGATGCAGCCCGTAGCCGTAGCTACGCAAAATTGTTTTGGTTAAATAATAATCGTCGTTTTAATTTCTCTAGAGCATATTAAATAATACT
>PLAY01000038.1 GCA_003134375.1 Limisphaerales bacterium
ATTGAATGCAATATAGTATTACTCCAAGTCATGGCGGTTCGGGGTGCCAAGGCTCGTTAATTCTCTCACCGGATTTTCCCCTCTTCTTGGCATTGGCCATGCTAACACTTTTGAAGAGATTATGAATATTGTTAATCCGTCGAACCCTTTCCAAATCCCGTCTTGCTTGCAACGGGCGGACAGTCAACAACGCCGTCGCGAGCGGTTTAAAAAGGGATTTATTGCCGCTGTGGTTGCCGTCGTAATCCTGCTGGTCGGGCTGTTAATTGAAGGCTGCATGAGCGAACAGACAACGACTCCTTCCCCGGCCAAGAAGGTCACCCAATCAACGGATGTGCCAGCGTCTTGGACAAACCCGGCTTTGATGGAGCAGCAGAAACCAAAGCCAGTTCTGCAACCCGATCTTAACGCAACCAGCCGGACCGCACCGCCTGTTGCCAGGGAGAATGCGGGGACCGCCAGCCAGCCCGAGACACTTTATGTGGTCAAATCCGGCGATAGCTTGACCCGTATTGCCAAAGCCCACGGAACAACGGTGAAAGCCCTTAAAGCGGCCAACGGTTTGCAGAGCGACCGCATTGTAGTCGGTGCAAAACTGAAAATACCCACAGCTTAAGTGCCCGTTGTTAACTTTGAGCCTTGTCCGGTTGAGGAACGGGCGTACCCGGTTTTGACCTGGCGATACATCAATTTGGAGGGTGGGGTTACGGAAAATTGAAACGGCGCTTATCCAGCGCCGTTTCTTTTTTTTGAGGTCATAGGTCATGGGTGAGGGTTAACTTTTAATGTCGGTGATTAATCTTTTACAAGATTTCTCGCTTGCTTTATCCGCCGTTAAGTTTATCTTCCCACCCGCCTGAACGCCGCGTGTGCGGCTGTTCATTGAGGCTGAGAAAAAACAGTCAACAAACAACCTAACAATCAACCCTCCGTTGCCACGGCAGCGTCGGTAGTTAGGCAATGGAGTCTTCGAAGTCCGTTTCATCGGACGACCAAGCCTCCCGCAGTTCAACCTGGAATCGTTATGCTCACAATGGAAGAAGCCATGAAGCAAAGCGCGACGCGTTTTGCCGCCGGCGAAATTGTCAAAGGCACAATCATCGAAGTCCGCCCGAAGGAAGTTTTGGTGGACATCGGTTACAAAAGTGAAGGCGTCATCCCCACCAATGAATTTGTGGACGCCAACGCGCTCAAAGTCGGCGGCGAAATTGATGTCCTCATCGAAAAACTCGAAAACAAGGACGGCACGGTCGAACTCTCGCATGAAAAGGCCGAGTTCAAGAAAAATTGGGAGCGCATCCTCACCATTTGCAACGAGGGCGGCACGATCCTGGGCAAGGTCAAGTCAATCGTCAAAGGCGGCCTGGTCGTCAACATCGGCGTCGAGGCGTTTTTGCCCGCGTCGCAAATTGATGTCATCACGCCGAGGAACCTCGCGCAATTTGTCAACAACACCTACGAATTCAAGGTCGTCAAAATCAATCAGGAGCGGCAGAACATCGTGCTCTCGCGTCGCGAATTGATCGAGCAGGAGCGCAACGAAAAACGCGCCAAGCTGCTGGCCGAAATGGTGCCGGGCGACATCCGCAAGGGCACGGTCAAGAACATCACCGATTTTGGAGCGTTCATCGAGTTGAACGGCATTGACGGCCTGCTCCACATCACGGACATGAGCTGGGGCCGCATCAATCACCCGTCGGAACTCCTCAAGGTCGGCCAGGAAATTGACGTGGTCGTGCTCGACGTGAACAAGGAAAAGGAACGCGTCAGCCTCGGGCTCAAGCAAAAAATGGCCAACCCGTGGGACAGCATCGAAACCAAGTATCCCGTCGGTGCGAAGGTCAAGGGCAAGGTCGTCAGCCTCGTGCCTTACGGCGCCTTTGTGCAACTGGAGATGGGCGTCGAAGGTCTCGTTCACGTCACCGAGTTGTCGTGGACCAAGCGCGTGGCCAAGCCCAGCGATGTGCTCAAACAGGACCAGGAAATTGAAGCCATCGTGCTTGGCATCAATCGCGAGGAACAAAAAATTTCCCTCGGCATCCGTCAGTTGGAATCCAATCCGTGGGACAATGCCGAGGCGAAATACGCGGTCGGCGCCCGGGTCAAAGGCAAGGTGCGCAACCTCACCAGCTACGGCGCGTTTGTGGAATTGGAAGAGGGCATTGACGGCATGATTCACGTGTCCGACGTGTCGTGGACGCGCAAAATCAATCACCCGTCCGAAGTCCTCAAGAAGGGCGACGAAGTTGAAGCCGTTGTGCTCGAAGTGGACCGCCCGAACCAGCGCATCGCGCTCGGCATCAAACAACTCTCCCAAGACCCGTGGGCGAACATTGACCAGCTCTACAAGGTCGGCGACGTCGTGACCGGCAAGGTCACGAAACTCGCGAGCTTCGGCGCCTTTGTCGGTTTGCAACACGACATTGACGGTCTTGTGCACATCTCGCAGGTTAGCGAGGAGCGCGTGGACAAAATCAAAAATGTGCTCAAGGCCGGCCAGGATGTGACCGCCCGCGTCATCAAGATTGACAAGGGCGAACGCCGCATCGGCCTTTCCATCAAGGCCGCCAGCTACACCGACGAGCAACTCAAGGAAGAGCAGAAAATATTCGATGCCCTCAAGCCCGGCGAAGACCTCGTGGCGTTGCAACACGCCTTCGACGCCGCCGATGAAGCGAAGCAGGACGGAAAGCCCGAGTAATCATTCCGGCAGATTGAATTCACACCCCGGCGGGCCACAGCGGCCCGCCGGTTTTGTTTTGGAGGGGCGAGCTCTGCGATCCCCAAATATTCGGGGACCCGTGTAACTCATCCCTCCGAAGAAACCAGCGAGCGATGTTGGTAATGCAGGATTTTAAACTCCGGCGTGTCGCTGATTTCCTCAGTCAGAACAAACTTATCTTCAAACGGCGGGAAAAACGCGTCGCCGGCCACCTCGCGTTTGACCAGCGTGAGGTAAAGATCGGAACAGCGCGGCAACATCTGCGCGTAAATGTCCGCGCCGCCGCAGATGAAAATTTCATTGGGGAATTCCGACGGATCCAGCCGCTCCAGCGAGTTGAAAATCAGCAGGTCCGTCTTTTGGTCCTTCTCCAGTTTGCTGAAATGAAACTGGTAGGCGCGCTTGAGATAACGCCCGCCGCGCCACTCGTGATATTGCCCGAAAATTTCCGGATGACTTTTGATGAGCCGCTGCGGATGCCGCGTCAGGATCAGATTCTTCCGGTTGGGCAGCGGCTGGCCGAGGCTTTCAAACGTCTTGCGCCCCATGACGATGACGTTGCCCATCGTCATTTTTTTAAACCACTTGAAATCCTCCGGCAGATGCCACGGGATTTTGCCGCCCGCGCCAATCACGCGGTTCAGCGACATTGCGGCGATGGCTTTAAAGTGTTTCATGTGACAAATTTCTCACCTCCGCTGCCCGGAGGGCAGCAACCTGGGTAGCCGCGGGTGCAAACCCGCGGAAAACGTTAAAATAAAACCACGACCCCAACGGGGTCGAACAAAACCATCGCCAAGCCGCGGTTCATAACAAATATTTTTCATCAAATTCGATTCCCGCATCGCGCAATAGTTTGCGGTATTCATCCAAAAAGTCCACCTGCCGGTGGTGTTCCTCCTGGTTCTTGATGTATTCGATCAACGCTGCCTTTTCCCGCACGGAATGGGTGAACGCGCCATAACCTTCCTGCCAATGGTCGAATTGCGGAAACACCTTATTCTCCTTGATCCATTTGGCGCTGCCGGTCTTGATGGTCTTGACCAAATCCGCGAGACCAACGGTCGGATGCAGTGAAGTCAAAATATGAATATGGTCATCAACCCCGTTGAGACGAAATACATGGCCTTCGTGATTTTTGATGATACCCCAGATGTAACGAAACAAGTCCTCGCGGCGCGGTTGGTCCAGTACGCGTTCGCGATTTTTTGTCGCGAAGACGATGTGATAAATGATCTGTGTATAGGTGGCCAATGTTGTTCGACCCCTTCAGGGTCGTTGTTTTTTATCATTGCAAACCGCAGGTTGCACCTGCGGCTATCCATGTTTTGGCCCTCGTGGGCCTTAAAATTTCAAACCGCAATCGGCGCCTTGATGGCCGGATGCGGATTATAATTCACAAGTTCAAAATCCTCGAACTTGAAGTCGTGGATGTTCTTTACCGCCGGATTCAATTTTATTTGCGGCAACGGACGCGGTTCGCGCGAGAGTTGCAGCTTCGCCTGTTCGACGTGGTTCTTATAAAGATGCAAATCGCCGAACGTGTGGACGAAATCGCCGGCCTTCAGGCCGCAAACCTGCGCCACCATCAGCGTGAGCAGCGCGTAGCTGGCGATGTTGAACGGGACGCCGAGAAAAATATCCGCGCTGCGCTGGTAAAGCTGGCAGCTTAATTCGCCGTCGCTGACGTAGAACTGAAACAGCGCGTGGCACGGCGGCAGCGCCATCTGCCCGATTTCACCCGGATTCCACGCGCTGACGATGTGCCGCCGGCTGTCGGGATTCTTTTTGATCTGCTCAATGACCTGGTCAATTTGATTGAGGGAGTGTCCGTCGGGCGTGCGCCAGTCGCACCATTGCGCGCCATAGACGCGGCCCAGGCTGCCGTCCTTGTCCGCCCATTCGTTCCAGATCGTCACGCCGTGCTCGTTGAGAAATTTGACGTTCGTGTCGCCGCGCAGGAACCAGAGCAGTTCGTAAATGATGGATTTGGTATGGACTTTCTTGGTCGTGAGCAGCGGGAAATGGCTTCGCAAGTCAAACCGCGCCTGCGCGCCGAACACGGAATACGTGCCGGTGCCGGTGCGGTCGGCCTTGAATTTTCCGCGCTCCAGAACGTGCCGCAACAAATCGAGGTATTGAATCATAATCGCGCTGCCTGATTAAATTGAAATCGGCTCGCCACGCCAAGCTTTTGTTGCAAAACTGTGCGTGTCATGCGAATTCTCGCCCTTGATCACGGAACCAAACGCATCGGCGTTGCGGTGAGCGATGAAACCAAAACCATCGCGCAACCGCTGGAATATATTCCCAGCGAGCCGTTCGCCGGCTTTCTGGATCGGCTAAAGCAGTTGATCCGCGAGAAGGAGGTCAGCCTGATTCTCATCGGCCTGCCGCGCAACATGGACGGCAGCTACGGTCCGGCGGCGGAAAAGGTGCAGACCTTCGTCGGCGTGCTGGGCAGCGCCATCACCGTGCCGATTAAAATGTGGGACGAGCGGCTGACCACGGCGCAGGCGAACCGGGTTTTGATTCAGGGCGGAGCGCGCCGCGCCAAGCGCAAAGAAAAAGTGGACCAGACGGCGGCGGCCATTTTGTTGCAGAGCTATCTCGACGGTAAAACGTGATGCGTGATGCGTGAAAGTGCCGGCGAAGGGCTTCACGTTTTACGTTTCACGAATCACGAGCATGAAATTCAAACTGACCATCGCCTACGACGGCACCGGCTACGAGGGCTGGCAGGTGCAGAAAACCGGCACGGGCGTGCAGGAAAAAGTCGAGACGGCGCTGGCGAAGCTGTTTCCGAGCAAGCCGCGTCTCCATAGCGCCAGCCGCACGGATACCGGCGTTCATGCGCTCGGCATGGTCGCGCATTTTGAAATTCCCGGCGGCGAAATCAAAATGTCCGTGCGCCAGCTCATCCTGGCGCTCAATGCCTGGCTTCCGGCGGACATTCGGGTGCTTTCCGCTTCCCGGATGCCGGAAAAATTTCACGCGCGCTTCGACGCGGCGGGCAAGCAATACCGATATTTCGTCTGGAATCATCCGGCCATGAATCCACTGCTTCGCCAGACCGCGTGGCACGTGACGCGCCCGCTCAACCTGAAGGCCATGCATGCCGCCGCGCCGCTGCTGGTCGGACGGCACGATTTCAAATCGTTTGCCGCCAGCCGGAATTACGAGATGGCCTCCACCGTGCGCCGGCTCACGCGCTGCGACATCAAAAAGAGCGGCCCGCAACTGACGTTCATCATCGAAGGCGACGGATTTCTCTACAAAATGTGCCGGGGCATCGTCGGCACGCTGGTGCAAATCGGCTTGGGCAAATTTCCGGCGGATGAAATCCGGCGGATGCTGGCCAAAAAGGACCGGCGCGTGGCCGGCATGACCGCCCCGGCGCACGGGTTGGTGCTCCAGAAAGTTTTTTATTCAAAGCAAAGACGCAAGGACGCCAAGGCGCAAAGAAAATGAGACCGGAATCTGCGAATGCTGTGGGTAGCACCCGCGTCTCGCGGGTTCAATTCGGCGTCCCGCCGAATTGCCACGGCGTGCATGCGATCGGGTTTGCCCGGGTAAACAGCGGCAATCTGTATTGGCAAACAGTTTCGGGCGCGACGCCCGAAACAACCCGCGAGACGCGGGTGCCACCCAATAATTACTCGATGTCTTCGTGTTTTTGCGCCTTTGTTGTCAATTTGAAATGAACATTGTCTTGGTTGAACCGGAAATCCCGCCGAACACCGGCAACGTGGCGCGTCTTTGCGCAGCCACGAAAACGACGGTGCATCTGATTGAGCCGTTCGGTTTCAAGCTCGACGACACGCAACTCAAACGCGCCGGCATGGATTACTGGCAACACGTCGAATGGCATCGGTGGCCGAACTGGAAAGCGTTTGAAGAAAAACTTCCGGCGAATGCGCGGCTGTGGTTCATCGAATCGGGCGGGCCGAAGATTTACACCGAGGCGAAATTCCTGGCGGACGATTATCTGGTTTTCGGGCGCGAGACTGCCGGGTTGCCGAAGCAGTTGCTGGAGCAAAACCGCGATCGCTGGCTGCGGATTCCGATGTTCAATGAAAAATCACGCTCGCTGAACCTGTCGAACTGTGCGGCGCTGGTGTTGTTTGAGGCACTGAGGCAACAAGGATTCAAGGGCGAGGTTCGTTAACCAGTCAACTCACTTTGCTTTCCAACCTTTTGACTTCTTCTTTAATCATTTCCGTCGTCCGATGTTTGGCCAGATAAACCTGGTCCACGGAAATGCCGAAGTTGGCAGCCACTTTTTCAGGCGGCCACCCCTTGTTCACATACAGGTCGAAGATTTGATACTTTTGCGGGTCAAGCCGGCGTTTGACTTTGGCTAGTGCGGCATCGAGCAGGTTCTTTTCCCATTCCGCGTCCCACAGCGCGTCCAAATCCCGGCTGTTCGGGTCAACTACTTTGTCCACCGTACGGGTGCCGGTCGCCGTGTCCTCGCCAGCGGGATGGCCGGTGGCGAAAGGCCCGCGTTTGCGGAGCTGGTCGGTGATGCGCCAGCGGGTCATGTTCAGGAGCCAGGTCTTGAAGGAGCCAATCGCCGGGTCATATTCGAAGGTGGGCATGTGCTTGGCGACCGAGATCATCGTTTCCTGCACCACATCCTGCGCCTCGACTGCAGTCAAGCCACCCTTGAGGGCAACGCCATAAATGAGTTTCCAGTACGTGTCAAAAAAATCCTGCCAGCTCGACTGATCCTGCCAGTCTTTGAGGCGTTGAATCAGAGTTGCGCGCGTCGGAATCAATTCATTCATCGGCTCTGCCATTTAACAAGTAATGTGGTCTTAAATCGTGGTTGGCAATAAAATACGCCGTCATCCCGAAAATTGTTGAAGAAAAAAGTGTTATATGGTTGTCTTGAATGCATTCATGGGTCAGATGCGCAAATTGATAAAAACGCTTGAACTTATTTCCTAAAGCCGGTCGCGGCCTGTTGCTGGCCGTAATTTTTGGGGGCTTCCTGGTTTGCGTCGAGGGGTCTTGGGCGCAGCCGATGGCCGGCGGTGGGGCCACGAACGAAATCCGGATTGTGGAACTTCAAGGCACGGCGGAGTTCTCTCCCGCCACCGCAACGGCCTGGATGCCGGTGCGAACCAACCAAATCCTGTGCCCGTTCGACCGGTTGCGCACCGGCGCAAACAGCCGGATGGCACTCCTTTGGTCGGATCGCAGCGTGGTGTCTTTCGGCGCTTTGACCGAGGTCGAAGTGCTGCCGCCGAATTCATCCGATGCGCAATGCGGACTGCATTTGCTCCGGGGCATCGTCTCCTTTTTCCATCGGGACGAACCGGGACGCATCCGGGTCATCACCCGCGGCGCCGTTGCCGGAGTGGAGGGCACGGAATTTGTCGTGGCCGCGGATGAAACGGAGCGCACGACCCTGTCCGTGATTGACGGCAAGGTCCGGTTTGGCAACGAACAGGCCACGCTCCTGCTGACCAACGGCCAGCAGGCCGTCGCCGAGCCGGGCAAAGCTCCCGTTCGCACCGCCGGTTTCATTGCCAACAACGTCCTGCAATGGTGCTTTTACTATCCGGCGGTGATTGATCTGAACGATTTGCCATTCACACCGGAAGAACAAAAAATCCTTGGCGAATCCCTCCAGGCCTACCGTTCGGGCGATCTGCTGATGGCGCTGGCCAAGTATCCGGCCGGGCGGCAGCCCGGCTCCGACGCCGAGCGTGTTTATTTCGCCGGCCTGCTGCTGGGTGTCGGACAGGTTGAACCAGCCGGGGCAATGCTAGCTTCGCTGTCCGCCTCCGATGCTTCCAGCCGCCCGCAACGAATCGCCATGGCTTTGCGCCAGCTCATCGCTGCCGTGAAGCGACAGCCGAATCCCGCGGGGGCCCGTCCGCAACTGGCCACGGAATTCCTGGCGGATTCCTACTATGAACAATCGCGTGCCGTCCCTGGAATTTCATTGCCGGCCGCGCTGGATTCAGCCCGGCGGGCCGTGACCAACTCGCCGGAGTTCGGTTTCGGCTGGGAACGGGTGGCGGAACTGGAATTCAGTTTCGGTCATACCAGCCGCGCGCTCGAGGCCTTGGATAAAAGCCTGATGCTTGCGCCGCGCAATGCCCAGGCGCTCACGTTGAAGGGATTTCTGCTCGCGGCACAAAATCACACCCGGGAAGCCATCGGCTGGTTCGATCAGGCACTGACAGTGGACTCCGCCCTTGGCAACGCCTGGCTGGGACGCGGTCTTTGCCGCATCCGCCGCGGCGACACGGCTGGCGGACGCGAAGACCTGCTGGTGGCCGCGGCACTTGAGCCACAACGCGCCGAATTGCGGAGTTATCTGGGCAAGGCTTACGCAACGTCGGGCGATTATCCGCGTGCCGCCAGGGAGTTTAAACTCGCGGAAAAACTGGATCCCAAGGACCCGACAGCGTGGCTTTATTCCGCTTTGCTCAATCAGCAGAACAACCGGATCAACGACGCGATTCGGGACCTGGAAAAATCGCAGTCGTTGAACGACAACCGGAGCGTTTATCGCTCGCAACTGCTGCTGGACCAGGACCAGGCGGTGCGCAGCGCCAACCTGGCCGCAATGTACCAGGACGACGGCATGTCCGACGTGGCCGTGCGCGAGGCCGCCCGGGCGGTGAATTACGATTACGCGAATTACTCGGCGCACCTTTTTTTGGCGAACAGCTATAGTCAACTCAGCGATCCGAACCTGATCAATCTTCGGTACGAGACGCCAGCGGAGAACGAATACTTGCTGGCGAATTTGCTGTCCCCGGTGAGCGCCGGCACGATGTCGCCGACAATTTCACAACAGGAATATTCCCCCCTGTTCGAGCGCGACCGGCTGGGGGTTGTTTCGAGCACGGAATATCTGAGCCGCGGTGCCTGGACAGAGTCGGGCGCGCAATTCGGCACCTATGAAAACTTCGGCTATGCCGTGGAAGGATTCTACCGCACCGACAACGGCCAGCAAGTGAACAACGACGTTGAGCAGCGCCAGCTCTCGGGAACATTCAAGGCGCAAGTCACGCCGCAGGACACCGTTTATTTTCAGGTCAAGCAATACGATGCAAACAGCGGGGATTTGCAGCAATACTACAATCCCACCAACGCGAACCCGGCTGCCCGTGTGAATGAAGATCAAACCCCGATTATCGGACTGGGTTATCATCACGAATGGAGCCCCGGGGTTCACACCCTGTTTTTTGCGGCCCGGCTGGAAGACTCGCTGGACGTAACCAACCCGACCGGGCCAACCCTGCTTGCGTTCGCACCCGGTGGAACAACGATAACCTCAGTACAGGGCGTTGCGTTGCAGCAACAATATCATAGCGATTTGACGGTTTATTCAGGCGAGCTGCAACAGATCTGGCAGACACCCGAGCACAATACCATCCTGGGTACGCGAATTCAGTATGGCGATTTCGACACGCACAACCTCCAAACCGGGCAAGCTGGTCTCGTTACTATATTTCCACCTCCGCCGGCCAATGCCGCAGACCAACAGTTCACTACACAGTTTAACCATATTTCCGTGTATGGTTATCATCAATGGCAGGTTTTTGATCCCCTGCAATTGATTGGCGGAGTGGCCTATGACCGATTGAGCTTCCCGGAAAATTTCTCGACCGCCCCCATTTCCGGAACCGGCCAGACCGCGAACAAGGTTTCCCCCAAGGCCGGCTTGATCTGGACACCGCTGGACGGGACCACCTTCCGTTTCGCCTATACCCGCTCGCTGTCTGGCGCGAGCCTGGACCAAAGCTATCAACTGGAGCCTTCGCAGGTGGCGGGCTTCATTCAATCCTACCGGAGCATCATTCCGGAATCGGTGGTTGGACCGGTTCCCGGGGCGAATTTTGAAACGTATGCGTTCTCGCTGGAACAGAAGTTTTCCACTGGAACCTATCTCGGCGTTTCCGGCGACCTGTTGTATTCCGATGTTGGGCAGACAGTGGGAACTTTTTTTTATGATCCATCGGTGCCATCTCTTACTTTGTCCGGACTGACTGAGGACCTGAATTATCGGGAGGAATCGCTCCTGTTCACCGCCAGCCAGTTGGTGGGCAAGCGATGGGCGTTCACCGCGCGTTATCAAGTGAGCGAGGCGGTGTTAAACGAAAATCTTGTGAATGACCAGAATATCATTCCAGGCGTACCGCCGCATCAACGTCAAGAGGGTGTTCTTAACCAGGTGGATTTGCTCATGGTTTACAACCATCCCTGCGGTTTCTTTGCCGAGGGAGAGGCCCATTGGTACGCGCAAAACAACATCGACGACTCCGGCCAACCGGGCGACACCTTCTGGCAGCTCAATGCGTTTGCCGGTTACCGGTTCCTGCATCGAAAAGCTGAAATGACGCTCGGTCTGCTCAACATCACCGATCAAAATTACAATCTAAACCCGCTCAACCTTTATAACGAACTGCCGCGCTCGCGCACCCTGGCCCTGAGCCTGCGGTTGAATTTCTAGCCCGCAACCATGGTTGGAGTTCACACTTTGGCGTGTCCCCGCCGCGCCAACAAGCCAGGGTTAAACTCCAACATTGTCCCTGCGCCGCGACCGGCGTAATCTCCCCGCGTCCGGTAAAAGCAAAAAAACAACAGCAAACCTGACCAACGCAAAACCTGAGCCTGTGAATCCGCCTGAAATCCTCGATGCTCTGCGTGAATTGACCTCCCGGGAGCGTGTTGATTTCCTGCCGCTCGCGCCCGACTCGCGCCCGCTTTCGGTTTACCAGCCGATTGCGAAGTATCTGCTCGACCTGAAGAACGGCGCCAAGCCCGAATCCGCCGCCGAAGACCTTTTCACCGCGCTTTGCAAGGATGTGCTGGGTTTTCAGCCGACGCGTCAGGTGGGTGTGATGGAAGGATTCGTGGATTTCATGCTGCCGGAGCGCATGGGCGATCCGCTGCCGCTGGAACTCAAACCGCTCTTTCAACGCGACGGCCCGGATGCCCTCTGGCGTGCTGACGCCAATCCGAAGAATCACGTCGCGCAGGTAAAAAAATATCTTCGCGATCACGAATACCTGATTCTCACCGACCTGCGCACCGCCTGGTTGTATTGCGCGCGGGATTTCTTTTTTGAGAACAAACCTTTCGCCGAACTGCCGTTCCTTGATTTCCTCAAAAGCTGCCGCGACACCCGCAGTGTGCTGGACACCTTGCGCCGTATGGAAGACACGGCGGAAAAACCGGAACTGGAGCAGCAGTTCTTTGAAGATCTCAAGATTTGGTTCAACGAATTCGACAAGGTCAAATGGACGCAACCCGAACTGGCCGCCGAGTCCATCATCCTGCTCATCAATAAACTCATCTTTGCCCGCACCATCGAGGATTTCGGCCTGGTGCCCTATCGCTTCACGCAGGACGAATACGTCCGCCAGACCCAGCGCTGGGAGGCCAAGGGCGCGCACCGCATCGTTCCCAAGTTCCTCGACGAGTTCGAAGACTTCTTCGATGAATACTACGACACGGAAATTTTCTCCGCCCGGGTTTGGAACCGGCTTGACAAGGACCCGGCCAATCTCCAGCGGTTTTGCGAAAAGCTGAATTTTGTTCTGGGCGTCAACACCTGGGACCAAACCTTCAGCCGCGGCATTGTCCATTACAACTACCGCCGCATTGACGAGGACATCTTCGGCAAAAGCTATGAAATGTTCCTCGCCTCCAACCGCAAGGACGAGGGCATTTACTACACGCCCGCCGGCATCACCGGCCCCATGGCGGATTCGCTCGTCAATTCGCTCGCCGGCAAACTCGTGGACGAAATCTGCGCCGCCGTCGGCAGCCAGAAATGTGATTTCAAGCGGGCGGACCAGCTCATGGCGCAACTCGCCGAAATCCGCGTGGCGGACACCGCCTGCGGTTCCGGCGGTTTCCTCATCAAAGTCCTCCGCTACTTCTGGCAGCAATATCAGCGCATTGATTCCGCCTGCGCGTGGGCGCAAAGAATCCTGAAACCGGACAACGGCGAAATCCCGCTCCGAAAATGGCTGATTGCTTGGTATCTGATTTGCAGTTCTAAAAAGGGCATTAGCTCGCTCCAATTGCAGCGCAACTTGGAGCTTGGCAGTTATCGCACGGCGTTATTCATGGCTCATCGCATCCGGCACGCGCTCAAAGAAAACGGCTACGCTGACAAGATGGACGGCATAGTAGAAGCGGATGAATGTTTCGTTTCAACTGGAACAAAAGGCGAAGGCCAGCCCGCTCGTAAACTAACGCCAGTTTTTGCGATGGTGCAACGTGGCGGCCCAGTCCGCAGCAAAGTTATGCCGACTGTTAACGGCGCAAATTTGAAGCAGGCTATCCGTGACAATGTGCAAATCTGCTCACAACTCCACACGGATGCAAATTACGCTTATCGCGGTTTGCAGCATGAATACGAACATAAATCAGTAAAGCACATGGCGGGCGAATATAGCCGACATGAAGGGGAAAACGTAGTAACGACGGCCAGCGTGGAATCGTTCTTCTCGCTGCTAAAGCGCGGCGTTGTGGGGACTTTCCACCATATCAGCGCACAGCATTTGCCGCTCTATCTGGCAGAGTTTGACCACCGGCATAACTGCCGCAAAATGTCAGACGGGGAACGAACAGATTTTGGTTTGACAAAGGCAATGGGCAAGCGCCTTGTATATCAGCAGCGCGTGTGAGGAATATATTTTCCGATTAAAAATCCGATTGTCGAAAAAATAATTGGGGTTAAAATCCAAATCCATAAATGCTTGCTCAACTCCCAACCCCACCAAGCAATAATTTTGAGCATTATGTTGTGTTTGGATTGCAGTGGATTATCACCGCAATCGCTTCCGGCTGGCTTGGTTATCGCTGGGGATTGCGATCCCAAATTGAAGCCAAAAAACTGGAGGTCAAACTTGTAATCAATCCACTGATTGAGAAGTTTATTATCTGGGCGGAGAGCGGCGAATTTTTGGGATTGTGGACTGAAAGCCGCACACAACTCTTTGATCCCGCCATGAAATTGAAAAGTCTGATTACTGGAAACAAAAAGATGCTGTTTCTCAAAAGTTGGGACACTTTCTACAACACCACCAAAGACGAGTTGCACCATTTGCAACCAAACGAAACAGCAGAACAGGGGAAAAAAATGAAGGCCACGATTATTGCAAGGCTTAAGACTTTGCAAAACGCCATTCAGCAGATTTGACTTCATACTAATTTAACCAAGTCAAACCGCCATGCCAAAACCCAAACCAGCCATAGCCAACGAAGTGTTGAAGTTCACGTTCTCACCAGATGAGGCGTTGCTCCGTTGCGCTTATACGCGGTTGCCGAAAAGCCGCAAGAAGTCAGTCAAGACCCGCCAATCTCGCCGTTAATATCCTAACTGTCTGCCTTCAATGCCTTGCAACTATTACGGTTTGCTTTGTGCATAATCCCACGGCCAGTTGGAATGCCTGAAAGATTGGCCCGGATGTTGCGTATTGTTCAGTATCCGCCTGAGAAAAGCAAAACTGCTGTGCCGATTCTAGGGGTGTTGTCGGGCGCAGGGAGAACGACAGCAATAAACCAAAAAAACCATGAAAAAATACATCCCTCATATCATCACGCTGGCAGCAATCACCGGATTCCTTGCCATTGCGCCCAATACCACTCATGCCCAAACGACTGACTCTCTTCTGACTGACTCGGTTGATCAATCTGCATTTCCCCAGATTACGGCCCAGCCGGTGGATCAAACTGTTCCCATCGGTTCGAGTGTGACACTGTCGGTGCAGGCAAACAACGCCGATGGCTATCAATGGCTGCGCAATGAAGTCCCGCTTGACGGACAAACCAACAGTGCGCTCGTCATTCCAAACGCGGGAATCGGCGATGTGGGATTATATTCCTGCGAAGTTTTCAATGGCGGAGAAATGGTGCCAACCCGCACGGCATCTGTGGAGGTGGAGACGACGGCTGGTGCAACAGTTGCCAGTACAACCGCCGCCAGCACGCTAACTGCCAAAGCAACTTCCGCCAGTGCAATGACCGCAAGCGCACTCACCGCCAATACAGTGAGCGGTGGTACGATGGCCGCCGGCATGCCCGCCGGGGGACCAATCACCGTATTCGGGACTCCTTATCTCGGCAGCGGCTCGTCGGGTGGTTGCCCGGGAAAATATGTGGGCTACGTCATCTATTCCAAGCCGCCTTCCCAAGGTTGGGGATGGACGCCTATTTCCGGGATGGCCCATACGGTTACCGATACCAATCGGACGGATACCAAAGTCCAATACGTCGGCTACTATGGCGATATCGGGTGCAATCAAACCACCGTTTCAGTTAATCCCACGTACAGTCCGGCTTACCAGTTCGCGATCTATTTTACCAATAATGTCCCGACGAATGCCTATCCGATGGTCCTGCTGACCGGATTTAATCCTTAAACTTTTGGAAAATGGGAATAGGGGTTTCCCAAAAAAACAAACCGGGCTGGACCGAAGTTCAGCCCGGTTTTTTGGTTCCTCGATGGCCACGCGTAGATTGTTGGCCGACTTCCCGCTCCGGGTCAGCATTAATCAGCTTTTGCCCAAAGCATGAACGATAGGCGGATGATTTCGTCCAGCTCGGCCTTGGTCTCGCCGCTGCCGAAGGTGAAGGTGCCGGTGAGATGTTTCCAATCTTCCAGCGACAGGCCGTAAAGTTCGCGGGCGATGAAAACTTCCAGTGCGGCGCGTTCCTTTACGTCGCGCGGATTTTTCAACAGTTTCGCGGCAGCATCGGCCAGTTTCTTTTTCTGCGCGGCGGAAAGTTTGGGCAGCGGCAGTTCGTTGAGTTGGTGAATATTGACATGCGCCGAGACTTTGTTGCGGATGTAATAATTCAGCACGAAAGAATCGAGCAGGCATAGGAGAGAACGCACTTCTTCATCATCCAATTCCTGTTGCTGAAGATTGCCTTTGGCATCCACCGAGTAGCGGAATGGCCGGAGAAAATTGATCGTGTTGCCGATACAGACACGCGGCGGCATCACCGTGGCAATCAGCGTTCGTTCGTTTGTTGAGCTTCCCACGTCACGCGCGCCAAGCCGCTCGAATTCGTAATGAAGTCTGAATTCGCCCACCGCGAACTGCGTTTGCAGCAGGGCTTCCAATTCCTCGCGCTTCTCCGGCACTTTCTTGGCTCCGACTTTCTCAACGTCGTTTTCACGAATAAACTGACACAGCCTGAAAATTTCCTTGCGAAGCAATCCTTCACGAACCTCAGCTTCTTCGACTACCAATGTCGCCGGAGTGAAATGCGCATCAAACTGGTGAATCATCTTGCCTTCGTAAAGTGGAAGCTGTCCCTTGCCCGCCTTTTTATCACCCAGTTTGATGAACAAATGATTGTCATCCGTCATGTGCAGTTCACGCTGGAATGGGTAATCACATTGCTGAACTGCGGTTTGCCGCGATAAAAGCTGGCGGCGAACTCCTTGCGGAAGGGCTTGAACCCTTCCCACGGCGGATTGCCGATGATGCCGTCGAAACCGGCGCTGAGTAGGACAGGCGTCGCGCCTGTCTCTAACTTTTTTGCATCGCTTGAAGATGGAGACAGGCGCGACGCCTGTCCTACTCTGGGTTTGCCATCCGCCTCGAACCAGCACGGCCAGAAGTGGAGCGCGAAGCCGCCCGGCTCGCACGGCAGGTTTTCACCTTGGAAATGTTCAATGAACCCGGCGCGGACTTTTTTCCGCAACCCCAGCGCTTCATCCAGCGGTTCGTGCAGCATCGGGTTGGCGATGTAACGGGCGCGCAGTTCAGCCAGTTTTTTCAGTTCGGCCTGATGATATTCCGCCAGCCACTTCGCCTGTTGCTCCAAATCTACGTCCACCAGCGAGTCGGCGCAGTGAAAGTTGAGTTCGAGATTGGGCAGGATTTTGACGACGTCGGTCTTGAGTTCGCGATAGTTGTAGTCGGCGGGCGAGAGTTTGACGGCTTCCTTCCAGATGTTGGTCTTGGCGACTTCAATTGCGCCGGGGTCCTTGTCCACGCCAAAGATGTGGCGCAGGAGAATCTGGGCGATGAGGATGCGGCGCATGTCGAAATTATGAATGCGACGGAAAGCGAGGGCGGCTTCGACATTGGGCGGCATTTCGGCGAGTTGAATCAGGGTTATGTCTTTCTCGGCTGGCTTCGTTTTCATGCCCCAAATATAAGCGAGTCAATAAAGTTTGTCAAGTGCATAATCCCAACTGGCCGCCGCGCGCCATTCATTTCCCTTTTTTCGGCTGACGATGTGAAAAATCGCTGATTTTCCCGCCATCTTTTTCTACACTCCATCAACGGTGAAGGTCAAAGCCATCGGACGGGATGAATTTTTCAAAGCCGGGCTGGGCGCGGCGGTGGCGGTGCTTTGCGGTCTGATGTTGTGGAAGACGCCGCTGGGTGAGCCCTGGGTGAACGCCAGCTACGATTATTTGTTCCGCTTTGGCGCGCGCGCGGTCACGAACCGGGTGACCCTCATCCTGATGGACAACGAGGCATACGCGTACGACCAATTTCACCAGGTCCGCGGCCAGCCGTGGAACCGTGAATTGCACGCCCGGCTGCTGAACCGGCTGGCGGATGATGGTTGCGCCCTCGTGGTGTTCGACTCCTTCTTCCTGCAACCGCAACCGCGCGATCCCGCGCAAGACGAAGCCCTGGCCGCAGCGATGCGGCGGCAGCACCGCATCGTGTTGGGGGCCGTTCAGGCAGAAGTAATATATTCGACGCTGGACGGGGTGCAGCCAACCCCGCCGGCAGAACCATTTCTCAGCGCCGCCGGAAACAATTGGGGTGTTGCCTGTCTCGATCGCGACCCCGACTTGATCGTGCGCCGACACTGGCCGTTTCCTTCGCCGGGACCTTATCCGAGTCTGCCTTGGACCGCCGCGCAGCTGGCCGGGGCGTCGTTGAGCGAAAACCCGCAAGAACGGTGGTTGCGTTACTACGGCCGCGATGGCGCGGCAACCCGATTGAGTTACCGGTTTGCGCTGGACCGACCAACGAATTATTTCCGCGGTCAGATTGTATTCATCGGCACGGCGCCGGAAACATCGGCGCCCGGTAGTGAAACCGACAAATTTAGCACTCCGTACACGCGCTGGACCGATGAATCCACCGGTGGCGTGGGAATCCTGCTCACCTCCTTTTTGAACCTGATGAATGGCGACTGGTTGCGGCGACCGGCCGGATGGCTGGAAGCCTTGACACTGGTGACCGCCGGATTATTGCTGGGCGGCGGACTGTGCCGGTTGCGACTGCCGGTGGCTTGTGCGGTTGCGGCGGGGGTTGCCCTGGTGGTGACATTCGGGGCAATTTCCTGGAGTTTTTTCACCAATTATTGGTTTCCCTGGCTGGTGATTGTGGACAAGTACCCTGTGCCCTGGCCTGGGCGCTGGCGGTGAAGATACGTCACGCGCTCAAAAAAAAGATGGTTTCAGTTTCCCTGTCATTTCCCCGCGTGGCCGCTCCAGTCGAGGACTTGCCGGATACTCCAGATTACAAATTGTTCAATCCACCCTTTGGCGAGGGCGCTTATGGAAAAGTCTGGCTGGCGCGGAACACAACCGGACAATGGCGGGCATTGAAGGCGGTTTACCTGGCAAACTTCGACCAAAATCCCGATCCCTACGAACGCGAATTCAACGGCATCAAAAAATACCAGCCGGTTTCCGACAAACATCCCGGCCTGTTGCGCGTCGAATTTGTCAGCGAGAAGCAGGCGGGATATTTTTATTACGTGATGGAACTGGGTGACCCGCTGGAGCCAGGTTGGGAACAGGAACCTTCCACCTACAAACCGCGTGATTTGGTGAGTGAACGCGCCCGTTCCCACAGACGGAGGCTGCCGGTGAGGGAATGCGTGCGGATTGGGCTGGCCCTGAGCGACGCCCTTGATTTTCTCCATTGCCAGGGGCTTACGCATCGCGACATCAAGCCGCAGAATATTATTTTTATAAACGGCCAGCCCAAACTGGCGGACTTGGGACTCATTACCGACATCAGGCCTCCCGACCAGGAAAGAACGTTGGTGGGCACACCCGGGTATATGCCGCCACCCCCGGAACGTCCGGGCACGCCGCAGGCGGATATTTACGCCCTGGGCATGGTGCTTTACGTGCTCAGCACCGGCCGCAGTGCGGCCTATTTTCCGGAGATTGCCACGACTCTGGTTGAAGACGGGGACCCGGCGGATTTCTTTCCGTTGAACACCGTCATTCTCAAGGCTTGTCAGCCGGACCCGGCGCAGCGTTATGCATCGGCGGCGGAGATGCACCGCGCCTTGGAAAAGGCCCGAAAAGAACTGGAAGCGGGTTGATCGTCAGTTCCTTGTACCCGCGATTCCCCCCAAAAATTCAACCCGCCGGACGCACCGTGTCCAGACAGTTCCGCACGGTCTCCGTAAGACTTTCCAATGAGAATGGTTTTGGCAAAATATGGCTGTGGGGTTGAATCTTTTCCGCCAGATCAGAATTGTACCCACTCATCAGTATCACTTTCAGGTCCGGTCGTTCCCCGCTTAATCGGTCTGCCAATTCCCGGCCATTAAGGCCGCCGGGCATGATAACATCGGTCAGCAACAAATCAATTTGTGAAGCGTTTGTCTTCCAAACATTCAAAGCCTCCAAACCATTGGCAGCTTCCCAAATTTGATAACCGGATCCTTCCAAAAAGCCGCGCGTGACCATTCTGACGTCAGCATCGTCTTCGACCAATAATATTTTTTCATGCCTGCCGGCAGGAACCGCTTTCTTTTGGGGAGTTGATTTTTTTGCCACGCCGGAAGCGCTGGCCGGCAGAAAAATTTTAAAGGTGGTTCCAGTCCCAAGCTGGCTGGATACTTCAATCCAGCCCCGATGTTGTTTGACAATGCCATAGACCGTCGCCAGGCCGAAACCGGTGCCTTTGCCGGCTTCCTTGGTGGTAAAGAATGGTTCGAAAATTCGCGGCAAATACTCCGGGTAGATGCCCGTCCCCGTATCGCCCACCGCGATGCAGACAAACTTGCCGGTTTGCGCTTCCGGATGGGTTTCCGCGTGGGAGGCATCCATGTTGACAGCCTCAGTGGTAATGACAATTGACCCGCCTTGAGGCATGGCGTCGCGAGCATTGACGATCAAATTCAGGAGAATCTGCTCGATCATGCCGACATCTGCGTTGACGAAGGGCAGATTCTCGGCGCAACGGCACTGCAGGGCAATATGCTCGCCGATGACACGTTTGAGCATTTTGGTGAAGTCGCTGATGACGTGGTTTAGATTGAGGGGTTGAAATTGAACGACCTGTTTCCGTCCGAAAGCGAGCAATTGGCGGGTTAAATCCGCGGCGCGTTCGGTCGCGTCGGTGATTTGTTTAAGACATTGGCGGCTCTCCTCCTTGAGTTGCCGTTCATCCGTCAGCACCAATTGGACATTGCCATGGATGACGGTGAGAAGGTTGTTGAAATCATGGGCGATGCCGCCGGCGAGTTGACCAATCGCCTCCATTTTTCGCGCCTGATGTAATTGTTCCTTGCGCTGTTTTTGTTTGGTGATGTCTTGTTTTACCGCAATAAAGTGGCTGATTTTTCCGTTGCTTCTCTGGATGGGCGTGATGGTCATTTCCTCGTTATAGAGGGTTCCGTCTTTGCGCCGGTTGATTAATTCGCCCTGCCAGACTTGGCCCGTCAGGATGGTATTCCAGAGGGTCCTGAAAAAATTGGCATCGTGTTTGCCGGAGTTGAGAAAAGCGGGGGTTTTGCCGAGAATTTCCTCCAAGGCATAACCGGTCATGGCACAGAAAGCCCGGTTGCCGAAAAGAATTTTCCCCGCCGCGTCCGTCAGGATTATGCCATTGGCAACGGCCTCCAGGGCGCTGGATTGAACACGCACCTGCTCTTCCGCCCGCTGCCGTTCCTTTCGTTCGTGGGCTTCGCGCAACGCGCGGCGCACGGCTGGTCCCAGCAGATTGAGGCGACTTTTCAGAACATAATCGGTAGCGCCTGATTTCAGGCTTTCCACCACCTTTTCTTCTCCGATGGTTCCAGCGACAAAAATGAATGGCGTGTCCGGCTGAAGTTCCCTGCTGGCGGTGAGTGCATCCATTCCGCTGTAAGCCGGGAGAGTAAAATCCGAGATGATCAAATCATATTGGGTCTGTTCCAATGCCGCCTGAAATTCCGCTTTTGATTTTGCATGAGTTATCTGGCACACCAACCCCTCATTTATCAATGTTTTTTCCAGCAGTTGCCAGTCGCGAAGATTGTCTTCTAAAAGCAAAATGTGCATGCGAAATCAGGGTTGTTTCTTGCAAGCGGCCAGCGGGCAAGGGAATAAAATTTCTGTTTCGTCCCGTCTCTGTTGCATAGAATTCGCGTCATTGTTTTTTATTTTATGAATACCAGCCCCGTCCTTATTCCCTTTGCCCTTTTATCCCTGGCCCTGAGGATCGGGGCTGGTATAAAACGTTGCCATCGCGGCTTCACGATTTATTTACAACCATTTTCGCGGTCGCTGGTTTTAAGTGAAACCGCAATATCAGTTAAATCTGACATCACAGCACTACACCGCAATACAGCTCTTACGTTTAAAAATTCAGAATCTTTCAAAAATTTTCAGGCCGGCAAAAATCGGGCGGATTGGGTGCTCCGCCCCGCCACTTTTAACCGGGCTGGTTTTTGGCTCGGAACCCAATTTCGAAAAATCAGGCGGGTTGGACGGAAAAGATATTCACCGTTGTCACCCAAACGGGCATGGGATAGGGTGGCCCATGGTCCGGGCGGTTGGCGCAGTGGTAGCGCAGCTCCTTTACACGGAGACGGTCGGGGGTTCGAATCCCTCATCGCCCACCAGCCTTCGTTCGGAGCGCAGCGGAGAACGAAGGCTGCCGCGTCGAAGTGAAACGAAGACGGGCCAAGACACCCAACTTTTCTCAGATGCTCCGAACTACGGCTCGGCAGGCCAGCCCATTACAGCGAAAAGCGAGGCTGCCGCGCCGAAGCTGAAAGCGCAGGCGGGCTGGCACATACGTCCACCAACCACCGCTCAAAGCTACGGCTCGGCAAGCCAGTCTCTTCTTTTTGCAGCGGGCCAGACGGATTACTTTTCTTCAACCAAGGTTCCATCGTGGCGCAAACGCATTTTTTGTCCGCGCCATTCGACGGTGTTTCCCAAAAACGCGCCCATCCAAACTGCCGCCTGAAGCAAGTCTTTCACCGGCACCAGCCACGGTGGCGCAAGGCTGTCGCGCGATTGCATGAACCGACGCTGGAGATTTTGCGCGATGACGATTCGAATCAACAAAAGCGCAATGGCGGCAAGCGGAGCGCAAAGCATCTTCGACAGGAGCGGCGCTGCCAGCAGCCACAGCAGCGGCCAGAGCGTGGCGTTGGACAGGATGCTGAAAAAATACGGCACCGGCTGGCAGACGCGGATGGTGCGCGCCCAGCGCAGTTGATGTTTCCAGACATCACGCCAGTTCATGGGCGCGTCCCAACATTCCACAACGACGGGGCAAAGCGCAATGCGATGGCCGCGCTGCGCGATGCGATGGCCGAGTTGATAATCGTCCGCGAGGCAATCCGCCAATGCGGCGAAGCCGCCGATTTCTTCGAGCAACTCGCGGCGCGTGAGCATCGCCGCGCCGAGGGCGAAATCGAGCGGCTTGAGGTTGGTGGATTGCAAAACCTGGCTCCAAAAATCGGCGTTGATAGCAACGGCCTCGCAACGCATGGCCGGGGTGGCGGGATTCGCCAGCCGGTAAAAACAATTGACCAGGCCGGTTTGGGGATCGCGCAGCGGCGCGACGACGTTCGCGAGAAAATCCGGTGGCACGCGCACATCGGCATCGCTGACGAGAATCAGCGGATGTTTGACCAGCCGTTCGAGTTGAATGAGGGTTGAAACTTTGCCGTTGGCACCGGGCGATTCGGCGCAGACGATGAGTTGCGCGTCGCGGCCGGGATTTTTTTCAATGAGTTCGCGGACGATTTTGCAAACCGTATCACTGGCGTCAGCGACGCCGAACAGAATTTGAATCTGGCCGGTGTAACGTTGATTGAACCAGCTTTGGAGCGATTCAACAGTGGTGGCGTCGCCGCCTTTGAGTGGTTTGAGTAGGGTGATGGCCGGGGCAAAGGACAAATCCGTGACGCGCCGGTGCAGGGGAAAGCGCCGGGCGGCGACCCATTGCCAGAGCGCGAGGGCAAAACTCAACCATGCCAGGGCAGCGAGGGTGGCTTCGAGAAAATTCACCGCCACAAAACAAACCGCAAATCAGGCGTTGCCGCCAGACATTTTGTTTTCGGGATGTTCGTCGAGCACGAGCACGCCGTGCGGCGGGAGGTCGTAGTTGCCCGAGAAGGTGTTGCCCGTGAGAAAGTCGTGCATGGGCTTGTAAAACTGGATGCGCACGGGCGTATTTTGATGATTGAGCAAAAAGAAGACGCGCGTGCCTTCCTTTTGGCGCATGCTGACTTCGACGTTTTCAGGAACTTTGAGCAGGGGTTGCAACCCGCACATCTGACGCAGCCACAAAACGAGGTCGTTATAAAAATGCTGATGGCTCATGGTGCCGATGTAAATGGCCTTGCCGAGGCCGAAGTTGTTCATGGTCACGGCGGGACGTCCGGCGTAAAAGTCCTTCGCGTACGTTGCCAAAATCTGGCAACCCTTCGGCTCGATGATGTCGCACCAAAGCCGCGCGGGGTGCAAATGGCTGGTCGGGAACGCGCCCTTGAAATTGAGATGATTTTCCTCGCCGGGCGGAATGGGGTCGAATTCCAAAACTTCCAGGCCGAACATGTCGGTCATGTCGTTCGGGTAGCCGGTGTCGGGCACGATGTTATGGGCATTGACGAGGCCGGTATTGAACGTGCCGACGAGAGTGCCGCCATTTTGCACATAAAGTTTGAGCCGGTCAGCTTCGCCGGCGGACAACAGATTCAGCGATGGCGCAAACACGATTTTGTATTGCGAAAGGTCTTCCGTTGGCCGCGCAAAATCCACGGAGATGTTGCGGTCGTGAATCGCGTTGTAAATGAGTTGAATGTGCTCGCGGAGGTTGAAAAATTTATTCGGCTGCATCGGCTGTTGCAGCGTCCAGTCGTTGTCGTGCGTGTAAAGAATGCAGGCATCGGCCACGACCCTGGTGTCTTTGATGGCGGGGGCGAGTAATTTCAATTCTTCGCCGATCTGGCTGATTTCCTTGAAGACGCGGTCGTTGCCTTCGAGATGGTGTGGCAGCACCGCGCCGAAAAATTTCTCATTGCCGATGCGCGGTTGCCGCCAGCGATAGTAGAGTACACCGCACGCACCGCGCGAGATCAACTGGTAGGTGAACAGCCGGATGACGCCGGGACGCACGAGCGAGTTGACGTCCTGCCAGTTGACCTGGCCGGCCTTTTGTTCAATGACCCAAAACCCGCAATCGCCGTCGGGGGTTTTGATGTCCGATTTTTTCAGCGAGCGGAGGATGTCAATGTCGCAGGCGAGTTCGGAGGATTTGGTTTTAATGGCCGCATTGCTTTCAACGGAAACGAAGTCCACGGTGGCGGCCATGTCAAAGTGATCGAATTTTCGGTGGAGCGCGCGCAGGTTGACGGTGACGGGATGGTCGGGGCAAATTTCATGCAAAACATCGGCCTGCATCCGGGCGAAGGCGATGATGGTGTCGCTGCAAAAACGATTCCAATCCAGCAGCAGCGCGGGATTGTGCGCGGTTGGCGCGTGCATGGGCATCGGCACTTCATCGAAGGAGGAAACAACCTGTCCACAATAACGCAAACCCAGGCAGTTGTTGAGGTTCTCGACGGTTTCGTATTTTAACTTGAGCCAGTTTTGCCATTCCAAGCGTGAATCTTCATTGAACGACCACTCGGTTTGATGTCCGCCGAGGCCGCTGTCAATCTGCCAGGCTACCAGTTGGGGATGATCCCCCAGGGCTTGGGCCATGTTTTCGACCAGGCGCTTGGAAGTGTTCCAAAAAACATCGTTGTTAAAGCAAACGGCGCGGCGCGTGCCTTCGTGTTTGACCAAACCGCACTCGTCGATCGGCAGAATTTCCGGATGTTTTTTGGCCAGCCAGATGGGCGGCGCGGCGGTGGGTGTGCCGAGAACGACTTTGATGTCGTGCTGCTCCATGATATCCATCACGCGCCGCAGCCAGAGGAAATCATATTGGCCCTCCTTGGGTTCGCAGAGTCCCCAGGAAAACTCGCCGATGCGGACAACGTTGATGCCGGCTGTGGTCATCAATTCAGCATCGTGTTCCCAAGCGCCCTCGGGGTTGTCGGCGGTGCCGGCGAAAGGGAATACCCACTGCTCAGGATAATAATCAACGCCAAAAAACATAACCTTAACTCACGGGCTTCAATCGGAGTCTAAAAACAAATCGCCGCACTTGCAATCTAAAAATCGCAGATGCGATGGCAAATAAAAACCGGCCGGCTAGTTGGTTGATTTCTTGAACAAACCGCCGATGCCTGGGGTGATTTTGTTCATGCCTTCGCCGGCTGCTGTTCCAGCGCCCGTGCCGATGTCGGTGGTGGCGTTGGCGACGGCCTTAATGGTGGCGGTGGTGATGGCGTCGAGCACGCGCCGGGTCAAATCCGCCGCGGTGATGCCGGCGTTGTCTTTGCCCAGATTGGTGAGATGAATGTCCGGCAGCGGCAGGATCATTTCCTTGCCGCCCATGCCGGGGAGGCTGGCATGCACCTTGGCGCCGGTGATCAAAAAGTCGTCCACTTCAATTTTCTTGCCGGCTTGGCCGGCTGGCTTGGTGGCAGCGTTGACGTTTTTCATGATGGCGCTGAGGTTGTTCCCGCTGAACGGATTGCCTTCAAAAGTGATTTCCGGCGCTTCCACGCGCACCGAGCGCACGACGATTTTGTCCGACAAAACCGAAAAGGGATTCAAGTCCACGTTCGCGGAGCCGACGCTGATGGCCTGCGGCGTCTTGTAACCATCCGGATTGCCGACGACGAGGCCCTTGACCTGGGCCGAGCCGGTCAGCAACGTCAATTTCACCGCGTCCACTTTGATGGAGACTTGTGTAATTTTCGGGCCGACCGTTTCCATGCCCGTTTTGACGATGGTTCCGAGAAAGAAACCCGCGACAATCACCGCGACAACGATTAAAACCACCAATACGATGACGACGCTCAGGAATAATTTTTTCATCATAAATATAATCCTGCTTAAATCTCTCCGCCACCGCTTTGGCCGGCAAATTGCAGCGCGGCCTCAATCTGTCGCGAGTGATTGAACCAGGGTGACAAAATCACTGACCTGATACGGTTTGGCCAGAAAGCGGTCCGGCTTTACCTCCGCTTTGGTGTAAATGCTTTCGTCCACCGTGCCGCTCAGGAGAATGATTTTTTGCTTCGGATGGATGCGCCTGCATTCGCGAATCAAATCCATGCCGTTCATCGAGTGCATCGCGTAATCCGTCACGATCAGCGCCGGTCGTGGATTCGCCGCGGAAAACTCCGCTATCGCCGTTTGCGGATCGCGAAACGTCCGCACCTGGTAATGCAGCGGTTCAAGAATCATCACCGCCATCTCCAGCAACATCGGCTCGTCGTCCACGACGAATATCGTGACGGGCGCGTTGTTGGATGGATTGCCGTTCATGCTTGCCATAACTGTGAATAAGGAACACCTCCGCCCGCCTGCTGGCAAGTGTGTTTCATAAAAGTTATCCACATCCCGCCGGAAAATTCACATTGCGCCCGGCAAATTCCCGCCGTAACTTTTCCCCTGGCAGTGCATTAAGTGCCAAAAACAGGGAATTGCGGTTATGAAAACAAAACCAACACGCGCGGCAGCCCGAAAGAAAACGCCCACCCGGGTTGTGCGCCCACGCCGCCCCGCCAAACCAAAAACCACAACGGTCCGCCGCGCTTACGTCCGCCGCAAAAAAATTGAAGTCCCGCCGCTCCTGCTTGAAGGCGACCAGCCCGCGCCGCCGCCCGCCAGCGGCCCCGGCCGGAAATACGCGCTCGGCCCCGTGCCACCGTCGCAGCATTTTGAAACGGCGGAGACCGAACTGCCCGAAGCTTACGGCACGAAAAAACTTTCTTTGACCGCGCGCGACCCGCACTGGCTTTACGCGCATTGGGATTTGACGCGCGAGCAGCAGTTGCAGCTCAACGCGCGATCCGCCGCCAGCCATCTCATCCTGCGTATTTACGCCGGGAAGGTTCAAGGCCGTCCGATTTGTGATATTCACGTTCATCCGGAATCGCGCCACTGGTTCGCGCACGTTGAGCGCGCCGGAAATTCCTACGCCGCCGAGCTGGGCTATTATTCACCGGCTGGCCGGTGGACGCGCATTGCCGTTTCCAGCGCAACCGTTACGCCGCCGGACGCCGTTTCCACGGAGAGCGACGTTGAATTCGCCACGATTCCGTTTGAATTTCCGTTCGCCCGGCTGCTCGAAATCATCAAATCCGCCGTGGGCGAACATCTCCCGCTCGCGCAGGCGATTGAAGAACTGCGCCGCCACGGCCATCCGGAATTGCCACGCGCCAAAGGAAAGCCGGTCGTGACCTGGACGCCGCAGCAGGAACAGGCGCTGGCCAAAGTCGTGAACATTGACGAAGTGAGCCGCGTCTGGATGGGATCGCTCGAAATCACCGAACTCATCCGCCGCCGGCTCGCGCATGAAATTTCGTCGCTGGGTGTTTCGAGTCTTTTCGGCATTTCAAGTCTTTCAAGCCTTTCGAGTCCGTTCGGCGGCGCCGGGCGGCCCAAGGGCTTTTGGTTCAATGTCAACGCCGAGTTGATCATTTACGGCGCGACCGAACCGGGGGCCAAGGTCACACTCGGCGGACACGAAATCAAACTGCGTTCCGACGGCTCGTTCAGCTACCGCTTCGCGTTGCCGGACGGAAAATATGATTTGCCCGCCGTTGCGATCTCCGCCGACGGCGACGACGCGCGCGCGGCCAATCTGAAATTCAGCCGCGAAACCGAATATCTCGGCGATGTCGGTGCGCATCCGCAGGACCCCGCACTCAAACCGCCGCTGGCAGAAAATGTTTAATCGCATGGACGCGCCTCCCCGCGGAGCCTTGATGCTCGTTTGTTTTACTGCTGCCACCCTCATCAGTTTGAGTTTGCTGGAATTTGGTTTGTATTTGGCTGAATGCCACAAAAATCATGCACCGGTGGGGCTGGTTCACTCCGGCCTGCTGCTGATTTTTTTCGTGCTGGGAGTGGCCGCTTTGGTCCGGGCCCGGGCCGTTGCGAGATGGATTGCCAACAAACTTGACGAATGAGCGGCGAGCTTCATTGGCCTCAAGGATATCTGTCGCTGGTCCTGCACGCGCATCTGCCGTTCGTGCGCCATCCGGAGCATGAAAAATTTCTGGAGGAAAGCTGGCTCTTTGAAGCCGTCACCGAAACCTACATTCCGCTCCTGCAAATACTCGATGGCTGGCGGCGCGACGGCATGGACGCGCCCCTCACACTTTCGTTATCGCCGACGCTATGCGCGATGCTGCTCGACCCGCTCCTGCGCGGACGTTACGAGCGGCATCTGGACAGCCTCATCGCCCTGGCGGAAAAGGAAATTCACCGCACCCACTGGGACCGCGCGTTTCACGAACTGGCGTGGATGTATCACCACCGCTTCAGTCTGGCGCGCGACACGTGGCGCGAGTGCGGCGGCAATCTCGTGGGCGCGTTTCGACAATTCCAGGACGAAGGCCGGATTGAAATCATCACCACCGCCGCCACGCACGCATTGCTGCCGTTGCTGGCCAATCATCCGCCCTCCATCCGCGCGCAAATTTTCACCGCGCGCGATCATTACCGCAGTTGTTTCGGGCGCGAGCCGCACGGCATCTGGCTGCCGGAATGCGCTTACGTGGACGGCATCGAACGATTTTTGCAGGAGGCGGACATCCGCTGGTTCATTCTCGACACGCATGGAATCCTCCACGCGCGTCCGCGTCCGCGCTACGGCACCTTTGCGCCGATTTTCACGCCCAACGGCATCGCCGCCTTTGGGCGGGACTTCGATTCCTCGCGGCAGGTGTGGAGCCAGCAAGAGGGTTATCCCGGGGACGCGCGTTACCGCGATTTTTACCGCGACGTCGGGTTCGATCTTGATTTCGATTACGTGAAGCCGCATCTGCCCTCGCCGGACAATCGCGGGTTCACGGGCATCAAGTATTACCGCATCACCGGCGGCGCGGGGGACAAGGAAATTTATCAACGCGACGCCGCATTGTCGGCCGCCGCCGGACACGCCGGACATTTTCTCAACGAACGCGTGAACCAGGTCCGGCAGCTCGCCGGGCTTTTGGATCGTCCGCCGCTCGCCGTCGCGCCGTATGACGCGGAATTGTTCGGCCACTGGTGGTATGAGGGTCCGGAATTTCTTGATTACTTCGCGCGCAAACTTTTTTACGACCAGAAAACCGTTGCGCTCATCACGCCGGGCGAATATCTGCGCCGGCATCCGACCAATCAAATCGCCACACCCGCCGCATCAAGCTGGGGCGAGGAAGGTTATTGGCGCGCGTGGCTGAACGAAAACAACGAGTGGATTTACCCGCACCTGCAGGTCGCTCAGGAATGGATGACCAACCTCGCGCAAAAATATCCGAAGGCACCCGGCTTGAAGGCGCGGGCGTTGCGCCAGGCCGCGCGCGAACTGCTGCTGGCGCAGGCCAGCGACTGGCCGTTCATCCTGCGCGCGGGCACGAGTCCCGATTACGCGCGCCGCCGCGTGAAGGACCATCTGCTTCGCTTTATCGCGCTGCACGATCAACTCACCGTCACAAAGGTGGACGAAAAATGGCTGCGTGAAATCGAATCTCGCGACAACCTTTTCCCCGAAGTGGATTGGACATACTGGAAGTGACGCGGCGAAAGGGCGCTTTATCGGCAAACGGGTTTTTCTGACACTGTCAACGAAATGGCGCATCAGTGTCTCAAATGAAGCAAAGCCGGCGAATTTTATGGGTTCTTTTCCTGCTGGCTTTCAGGAGATTACCTTCGTTTTTTTGGGGTTTCCGAGGCTCTTCAATTAACGAATCTCAAATCAAGATATTGCCCATGAAAACGGAGGGTCAAGGCATGACAACTGCTCATATTTTTCAGACAATTAATACTAACTTGCAATCAAT
>PLAY01000010.1 GCA_003134375.1 Limisphaerales bacterium
ATTGAATGCAAAATAGTATCAGACAGGCTGCCACGGGCGATTGGTTTTCAGAATGGAAAATTTCCCTGCGCGATTCCAAAGGTTGAAACCTGCCCAGGCTCCATTCACACAGACAAATCTGGAAGATTGATTTCGGGCGAATTCATTCCCGCTCCGCCACGCGCACCACTACGCCCCGCAGGGCATCCAATGCCACCGGCTTGTACAGCACCGGCAACTCAACGGAATCAATGAATTTCTGGAACTGGGACCGGGCCTCCAGCCCGATGATAAAAATAAACCGCCGGGCCAGCGACGGATTCGTGCGTCCCACCGTGGCATAAAACAGGTCGCCTTCAACTCCGGACATCTGAAGATCGCAGACCACGGCATCGAGTTGGTGCTCGAGAACGAACTTCAACGCCAGCGCGCCATCGGGCACAATCGTTGCCGTATAGCCGTCACTTTCGAGGGATTCTTTGAGGGCCCAAGCGAGTTGAATATCGTCGTCCACGATCAGGACGTGCCGGTTCCGAGGTGTGCCATTGTTGGTATCCATGACGACTGGCCTCGGCCTGATAATACCCCGGCTGGCGGATAAAGCAAGGCCTTTTGACCTGTAGGAGCCGAGGCGCCGGGCCATAGCACCCAGCGCGAAGGCCGGTGACAAGGCTCTGGCTGAATTTACGATATGCGATTTACGATTTACGAGTCCGACTACATCTCCTCCACGCCGCGTAAATCGTAAATCGTAAATGACCAGCCTTACGCCGGCTTCTGGTGAGATTCAAACGGTCCTCCTTATGAACTCACGTCTTCCCCGCCAAGGCCTGCTCCCGTTCCAGCAACGTGGGATGCGAATGGTAAAATCCGCTGTAGATGGGATGCGGCGTGAGGTTGCTTAAATTCTTCTCGTTCAGCTTGCGCAACGCGCCAACCAGGGATTGCGCCCCGCTCATCACCCGCGCAGCGAAGGCGTCGGCCTGATATTCGTAACGCCGCGACCACCAATGGATCAGCGGGGAAAACCAGAACGTAACCGTCCCCGCCAGCAGTCCAAACAACAGCAGCGCCGGGGCAACGTTTCCCGGTTCAAAGCCGAACGCGCGGTAAAACCATTCCTGCCGGGCCAGGACGGCAAGGAGATAAAAGCCGGCGAGCGAGCCGGCCGCCGAAAAGAGCAGCATTTTCGGGATGTGCTTTTTCTTGAAGTGGCCGATTTCGTGCGCGAGCACCGCTTCCAGCTCCGGCCCGGTCAGTTGCTGGACCAGCGTGTCGAACAACACGATTTTCCGGAACCGCCCGAAGCCGGTGAAGAACGCGTTCGAATGCCGCGAACGTTTGCTGCCGTCCATCAACTGGATGCTTTGGGCGCGGAATTGGGTTCGCTTCGCCAGTTCGAGCAGCCGTTCGCGCAGGTCGCCTTCCGGCAGCGGCGTGAATTTGTTGAACAGCGGCAGAATCAAAACCGGCGCGAGCACGCTCATCAGGAGTTGAAATGCCAGCACCGCGCCCCAGGCCCACAGCCACCATCCTGCCCCCGTCCACTGGACAATTTTCAAGATGAGCACCAGCAGCGGGTATCCGAGGGCCATCGCGAGCAACAAGCCTTTCAACCGGTCGGACCACCAGATTTTCGGCGTCGTGGTGTTGAACCCGAATTTTTGTTCGAGCCGGAATTGCGCATACCAATCGAACGGCCAGCCCGGCAGCGATACCGCAAACCCGGCTGCAAACAGAAACGCCGCCATCGCCCACGCCGACTGGCCCAGCCCGTGGTTGAAAAGATGAAACGCCCACGGCAAAACGCCGCTGAACAAAACGACCAGCAAGACCGCGGTGTCGCAGGTGTCTTCAAAGTTTCCAAACTGGCCTTTGGCCAGCGTGTACGCAACGGATTTTTTGTAAACCGGCTCGTCAATGATCCCGCGAAAAGCCGGCGGCATTTCGCCCGCGTGCGCAAGCACGTGGCGGCGGTTAAGCGAAGCCAGCCAGAGTTCCGCCGCGAGCCGGGCGAGAATCAGTCCCAAGGTTAACCAGACAAAGATGTTCACAAATTGCAATTCACCAGACTTGCGGCTGATTGGAAATGATTAATTTGGCTGCTGCTTAATAAACCAGCACCAGCACCGCCGCATTCCATCGTAGCAGCCGACGTGAGTCGGCTCTAACTTCTCCACCTGAAATAATGAGCGGACTCACGTCCGCTGCTACATCAATAAACGAGGACGAGAACGGCTGCCTGCTGCGCCGACTTGACGACATCCTCAAACTTCCGGTCAGCCGTGATCGGCGTTTTGAGCTTGGCCGAAACTGCCGGCACCGATTCGAGGAAGCTCAACAGAAAACTGCTCTTCACCGCGTAATTGACATTCTCCGGCAACGCCCCGCTCGCCGCCAGCGCCGTGACTGCATCCAGCTTGGCCGACACGATCCCGATGACGTTGCCCCGCTCATCCACCAGCGCCCCGCCCGAATTGCCCGGCTGGCATGGCACACTTATTTGAAAATAGCGCGGGTCATCCGCCGCGCCGGACAACGACGCGATTTCTCCTTTGGTAGTTTGGGCGAAAAGCCCTGCAATCCGATATTTGGAAAACCGACCGCCGCCACCGTGCCGCCAAGATTCACCGTGCGACTGGCAATAATTGGCAGCGGTGCAAACCGCCCGACCGCCTTCAACAAAGCCAGATCATTGGCCGCATCCACCTGAACCACTTTGGCGTCAATCAAGCCCGCGCTCGTGAGCAAACGAATTTGCGTGGCACCCTCAATAACGTGTGCGTTGGAGATCAAGAAGCCGTCTTCCGAAATAAAAAACCCCGTCCCGGTAGCCAAGGGTCGTGAATCAAAAAGATCGCTATCTGAAACTGCTGTGCCGGGCCTTGGCGCTTTGCGGGGTTTGAATTCGCGTGCCAGTTTTTGCCCTTCGGTAATCTGTTCAGGTGACATTTCAGCCTCCAGTATGCCGTGTTTCATGTATTGTTTAGCGCTATCATCACCGTTCGCCGCAGCCAACAAAACCCATTTGTAAGCTTCTACATAATCCTTCCGCGCGTCGTCGCCTTGGGCGAAGGCAAGGCCCAGCATATATTGACCCGCTGCATAATTCTGTTCAGCGGATTTACGAAACCACTCGTTAGCCACCACTCCATCCTTCGCCACGCCTTCGCCTTTAAAGTAAAAGTTCCCCAGCCGGTATTGTGCGTCGGCGAAACCTTGGTCGGCGGCTTTACGACACCACTTCACAGCCTCCACGTTATCCTCCGACACGCCAAACTTCCCAAGGTAGAATACTGAAGCCAATTCAAGCTGGGATTCGGCATCGCCTTTCTCCGCCTTGGCGCGAATACTCGCCAGTTGCTTGCGTTCAATCTCGCTTTGCTGGGCAGAAGTTTGAATGCCGGGAGAATTCGGAAGCACCTGCGCAATATTCTCTCTCGGCATATCACTCCGAGCAGAAGGCAACTTCAAAGGCTTGAAATCGCGCGCGAGCTTTCGACCTTCGGCTATTTGTTTGCGCGTCAACCGACTCTCTGCTACGGCCACATTTTTTTTGGCACTTTCATTGCCTTGCCCCGCCGCCAGCAAGAACCACTTGTAAGCCTCCACCTCATCTTTCGCCACCCCTTGGCCGCTGGCGTAGCAGATGCCTAGGTTGTATTGCGCCGTGGCGTAATTCTGCAAGGCGGCTTTGCGATACCATTTTACAGCCTCTATTTGATCCTTCGCTACGCCTTGGCCACTATAGTAGCAGATGCCCAGATTGGATTGAGCCTGAACGAAGTTTTGCTCGGCAGCTTTGCGAAACCATTCTACCGCCTGCGTCTCATCTTTCGCCACACCTTGACCATTGCGGTAGCAGACGCCCAGGTTGAACTCGGCCTCGGAATAACTCTGCTCTGCGGCTTTGCGATACCACCCCACCGCCATCACCTCGTCCTTCACCACACCTTCACCATTTGCATAGCAGTCGCCTACTGCATTTTGAGCCGTGGCGTAATTCTGCTCTGCGGCTCTGCGATACCACTTCACCGCCTCCACGCCGTCCTTTGCCAAACCTCGGCCATTGAGATAGCAGAAGCCCAGATTATATTGAGCCGCCGCGTGATTCTGATCTGCGGCTTTGCGAAACCATTTTACTGCCTCCAACTCATTTTTCGCCACGCCTTGGCCAAAGGCGTAGGAAACGCCCAGATTATATTGAGCACTTACGTTATTTTGCTCTGCGGCTTTGCGATACCAATTTACAGCCTCAATTTCATCCTTCGCGACGCCTTGGCCATTGTCGTAGTAGACACCCAAATTGTATTGAGCTTCAGCATCTCCTTTTTCCGCTTTGGCTTTGATTGCGTTAACCTGGTCGGCCTCCGATTGTTGCGCCGACAACGGAAAGGCTGTGCCTATTACCAGAAAGAGAAGTGTCCATCCCAACAATTTCGTTTTCATGTTTTTTCAAAATTTCAAACCGTAATACGAGTCACTTTCCAATTCTTTATCCCACAGAACTATGATGCGAGGATTTCGCCGGAAAAATTTCATGCCGTTATTCCACGCTCTCCAAACTTCCTCGCAAATGAATCCCTTTTTGGCATAGAGGCACTCTTCACCGCAAAGGTTGAAGTATTTGAACAATATCTTGATCTCGTCTTCCGTCAGTGGTGAATCAAAAGGCTTCTGATAAATGCGATTCATGTCGTTATTCATCTTGTCATACCGCTCGTTGAATTGTTCAAAAAGTTTTTTGAATAATTTCGTCTCTTCCAAATTTTGTTTCTGGACGCCAAAAGCCCGCCGTTTCTGAGT
>PLAY01000131.1 GCA_003134375.1 Limisphaerales bacterium
GTAAGGCTTCGGGCCTTTTTTAAACCCAAGCAAGCTGATTCTCAAGATAACCGCCTGTTTTTCGCTTGGATTTTGGCATCGGTACTGCTATTTCATAATATTAAATTGCGGTCGCAATGGGCAATTAGTGAACGCAAACGTAATCATTATATTATAACTCGCCCGTTGTGTGGTTCACGCCGCATAAACGAAAGAAAATATAGTATGAAAACCTCCAAAGCTCCGCTCTTGGCGGGCTTCACGCTGGTGGAAATCATGATTGTCGTGGCCATCATAGGCGTCCTCGCGGCAATTGCCCTTCCCAGCTTCTTGCACGCCCGCACCGTTTCGCAAGCTAACGCCTGCATCAACAATCTGCGACAAATTGAAACCGCAGTCCAACAGGTCGCGATCGAAAATGGATTGCATGTCGGGGACACGGTCAATTATCCCGACGATATCACACCCTTCATCAAATTGAATAACGAAGGGTCAATTCCCCCCTGCCCTGCGGGTGGCGTTTACAGTCTGCAGACTGTGGGCACGATTCCGCAGGCTATTTGTTCACTCAGCACAACGGTTAACCCCCCTCATATCTTGCAGTAACAAAACTGCCCGGCTTCAAAAAGGCACAGGGAATACCCTGTGCCTTTCGTTTTTAATCCGGTGGCGGTTGACTTCGAGAATCGTTTAGGTTAGGAGAAAGACCGGAATTTGCCGGTCATTCAAGTCGGGCATGAGCATCATTCTAAAAACGGAAAAATTACGCGTCGAATTCACCAGCCATGAGTTCCGGCAGACAACCAAGATCGCGCTGGACAGTCTCGATTTGGAGGTGAACACCGGCGAAGTTTTCGGCTTTCTCGGGCCGAACGGCGCGGGTAAAACCACGGCCATCAACGTCCTGCTCGGCTTCGTGCCGCCGACCCGTGGCGCGGCGTATCTTTTTGGCATTGACGTGCGCCAGCCCATTGCGCGCCAGCGCATCGGCTATTTGCCGGAGATGACGTATTACTACAAGTTTCTCACTGCCGAGGAGTTGCTCCGGTTTTACGCGCGCATCTTTGGCCTGCCGCGAACGGAAGCGGACAAGCGCATTGACCAACTGCTCAAGCTCGTTGAACTGGAACCGGCGCGCAAACGTCCCATCAAATCCTATTCCAAAGGAATGCAGCAGCGCGTCGGCCTCGCGCAGGCGCTCATCAACAATCCTGATTTGTTGATTCTCGACGAACCGACCAGCGGCCTCGACCCGCTGGGCCGCATGCAAGTCCGCGAAATCATTCAACGTCTGAAAAATGAGGGCAAGACGGTGTTCTTTTCATCGCATGAGTTGGGCGAAGTGGAAACCGTTTGTGACCGCGTGGCCATCATCAACCAGGGCGAACTCAAGGCGTCGGGGCGCGTCAGCGATCTCGTCGCCCAACACCATGGCAATTTGGAAAAAGCCTTTCTGGACATTATCGGCTATCAAACACAATCCGCGTCATGAACACGATTTGGGCATTGGCTGGCGTCGTCATCAAAGAGCTATATCGCCGCAAGGACTTTTACGTCCTGTTTGTCCTCACGGCGCTCATCACCATCGCCGCCGGCATGGTCAATTTCTTTAACGACCCGAAAATCGTGCGCTACGTCAAAGACATTTGCATGTTGCTGATCTGGGTTTCGGCGTTGCTTATCGCCATCGTGACCACGGCACGGCAGATTCCCGCCGAGCGCGAAAGCCGCACCATCTTCCCGCTGCTGGCCAAGCCGGTCACGCGCTGGCAATTCATTCTCGGAAAATTTCTCGGCTGCTGGCTGGCCACCGGCATGGCGCTGCTCGTCTTCTACGTTTTCTTCGCCATCATCACGGGTTCGCGCGAACAATATTGGCCGTGGCTGACTTATCTGCAAGCCATCTGGCTGCAATGGGCCATGCTCGCCGTGGTCATCGCCCTGTCGTTGTGCGGCTCGATTATTTCCGCCGCGCCGTCGTCCACCACCACAATTTGTTTCATCGCCGTTGCCGGCATTTTGCTGGTCGGAGGCCATTTGAACACGGTGGCGCTCCACCAAGCACAGCCCTTGCAAACCATCTTTTACACGATTTATTTTCTGATTCCGCACCTGGAATGGTTCGATATCCGCGACCGGGTGGTTTATGACTGGGGTCTGTTGAACTGGCTGGATTGCGTGCGGGCGACGCTTTACGCAGCGGCTTACACCGGACTGTTTTTGCTGCTCACCTGGCTTGGTTTCCGACGCAAAAGTTTGAACACGTGATGAAGGCGTCCCCATATCTGGTTCTGGCCCTGGTGCTGACGGTTTGCTTCACACTGGCGACCGGCATTGAACCGCGCGCCAGCACGTGGAGCGACCGTGCCAAATCAAACAATGTTTTCAGCATGCTGTTCGGCGACGGGCGGCGGCTGTTCGCGAACCAATTCTTCACCATGGCGGACGTTTATTTTCACAGCGGCTATTACCCGTCCGTTTTCGACCTGCGCGAGGAAGGCCAAAAGGAAATCGTTGCCGAAAGCCACGGCCATACCGACAGCCCGGAGGACGAAATAAAGGAGGATTTTCTCGGCAAACCAAAGGATTGGATTGACCGGTTTGGCCGCCATTTCCGCATCACCAAGCACACCCATCTGGAAAGCGGCAACGAACGTGAAATCTTGCCCTGGCTGCGGCTGGCGGCGGACATGGACCCGCAAAAGATTGAAACCTACACCGTCGGTTCATTCTTTATGCGCACACACCTCAACCGGCCGCGGGAAGCCGAAGCGTTTCTGCGCGAAGGATTGCGAAACAATCCCGGCAGCTACGAGATTTTGTCCGAGTTGGGCCGGCTTTACGACGAAAATGATCACGACACCGGTCGCGCGCGGGACGTCTGGCAGCTGGCTTTGCATAAATGGGCCAAAAATCCTGAAGCCGTAAAAGACGACAAGCTCGCCTTTGAGGAAATCACCGTTCACCTCGCCCAACTCGAACGGGGAGCCGGCAACTGGCCGCAGGCCATCCATTGGTTTCAAGCCGCCCAAAAAGTTGCGCCGGACCCGAACGCGCTGCAACAGCGGATTGACGAAATCAAAAAGACAATGGCGGCACAAACAAATGCTCCGGCGGCTGTCCCTCACTAACCGTGCAATGGGGTGTCTTGGTTGGGTGGTGACGGCCTGTAGTGCGGCCAAACGCCGGAGCAGCGGCACATCCGTCAATCAGATCAATGACCCGCTGACTCTGAGATTGCGCTTTGTTTTTCGCGCGCCGCTCTGGTTTAATCGGCGCCATGAAAGCCCGGCAGGCAAAAATCTCGCGCAACACCAAAGAAACCCGCATCACCGTCACTTTGAATATTGACGGCCAGGGAAAATCCTCGGTCAAAACCGGCATCCCGTTCTTCGACCACATGCTCACGCTCTTCGCGAAGCACGCAACGGTGAATTTGCAGTTGCGCTGCCGCGGCGATTTGGAGGTGGACGCCCATCACACGGTCGAGGATTGCGGCATCGCGCTCGGCCAGGCGTTTGTGCAGGCGCTGGGCGACAAACGGGGCATCCGACGTTACGGTGCGGGGTTTCATCCCCAAAACCCGTTCACGGGCCTTCGCCAAGGCGGAACGTCGGCAGAGACGGCGGTGGACGAGGCTACGGCCCCGCTGGCCGGCGAAGCCTATGTGCCCATGGATGAATGTCTCGCCCGTTGCGTCATTGATTTTGGCGGCCGCCCGCATCTGGTCTGGCGCGGACTGAACGAATTTGCCCAGAAACGCGTCGCGAAGTCCGAAAAATTCCAGGACCCGTCGAGCGCGTTTCGCTTTGGCCTCGCCCGCGAATTTTTCCAGGGCTTCGCCAACGAAGCCCGCTGTAACCTGCACCTGGAATTGCTCTACGGTGACGAGCCGCATCACATCGTCGAGGCGCTGTTCAAGGCCTTTGCGCGCGCGACGGACGCGGCGTGCCGGCGCGACCCGCGCATCGCCGGCAAATTGCCGAGCACGAAGGGAAAATTGTAAATTGATTCCGCTGGGTTAAATTCAAAGGTATGACTGCCGAGGCTGCATCAAACAAACAGATTGAACGCTACCGCCAGATGACCGGCGAGCAGCGATTGGGGATTGCTTTGGAATTGCACGAAATGTCATGCAATATCGCCCGCGAAGGAATTCGCCGGCAAAATCCTAACGCTGACGCTGCTGAAGTTGAACGTCTCCTTCGTCATCGGATTGAACTTGTCCGTGCCGCATGAATGAACAGGAATTGCTCACGGATTGTTTGCGCCGGTTGAACCGGAGCGGGGTGACCTACTATCTCACCGGTTCGATGGCCAGCAACTACTGGGGCATCCCGCGCACCACGCATGATCTGGATTTTGTCGTGCAACTGCCGGCATCCGCCATCACCGCCATCGTGCAGGCATTCAGCGGCGATTTTTACATTGAAGAATCCGCCGTGCGCGCCGCGTATCAGCCGCCGCACCAGTTCAACGCCATTGACACCCGTTCCGCGTTGAAGGTGGATTTCTGGCTGCCCAAGCCCGAACCGTTCGACCGGGAGATGCTTCGCCGTCGCGTGCGCGTTACCCTCTTCGGTGAACCGTCGTGGATTGCCACGGCTGAAGATGTCATTTTGCACAAGCTGATTTGGAATCGCATCACGCCTTCCGGGCGGCAACTCGGCGACGCCGCCGGCGTGGTGGCCGTGCAAGCCGAAGCGCTGGATAAAAATTACCTGAAGCAATGGGCGCAGGAACTCAAACTGGTTGACGGACTGGAAAAACTATTAAGCGGAGAGATCAAACCCAAACAAACATGAAACCCATCGGCTTTGCCCGCGCCATGGACACGGCGTGCCAGCGCGACCCGCGCATTGCCGGCAATTGCCGAGCACCAAGGGAAAACTTTGATTTGCAGCCTTTGCTGGAACGAATGGCGGGATCATAAACGGCATAAAATGCTGGACAGCAATTTCAGCCCTAATTACGGTCGTTTTATGAAAACGGATAGGCTGCACAACGCTGCGTCCATTATCTGTTAGGCGGCACAGACATTATGACCACACCACGTTACTTTATCGCTTTGGGAGCAGTCGCACTATTCGTCGGCTGTGCTTCTCACATCGCCAAGACCGAAGCTATATCGGGAGGCGACTATTTATTACAGTTGCACCAGATGGGTCGCCTTCCCGGCGATTCCAAAGATGACCACGGGAAGATTACCTGCTATTTGTCACCGTCAGACTTGCAAGAGGTGACGTATCCGCTTTCACGGACATTTCGAGTCGTCAAGACAGGAGGCACATCCACGAATAATTACACGGTTGTTCGGCTTACGAAGGATTCCTCATGGCAGTTGGCACGAGCTTGGCAGACCGATTCAGCAGGTCGGATCATTGAGGAGTGGCCTGTCAAGTGAGCACGATGCCGCCTAATATGAGGATAGGCTGCAAAGTTCCAAGCCTTCGCGCGAAATAAAAACGTCTCGCAGTTTCCCGCGAGGCGTTTTTTGATTTTTAGTTGTAGTCGAACCTGCGGCTCGACAACATCGGCGCACAGCACCGACGCTACACATTCACGAACCGACGCTGGCCAGTTCCTCGTTGTTCTCCACGTTCACAATCTTGAACTGTTCGGCATGCATGCCGGTGTCGGCCCGGAATGACCACTGACCAAGTAGCCACCGACGTCAGTCGGCGCATTCATCTGTAAAATTAGCGCGGACTGACGTCCACGGCTACGTCATCGTTTGAACGAAATAATAACGCCCCACAGTTTCCCGTGAGGCGTTTTGTGTTTTTAGAATTTCTTCAAGAACCGACGCTGGCCAGTTCCTCGTTATTTTCCACGTTCACAATCTTGAACTGTTCGGCATGCATGCCGGCGTCGGCCCGGAAGGACAACTTGCCGAAGTAGCGTTTTTCCATCTCGATGAGAAGTTTTTCATCCTCGGTGCGGAGCCGTTCGAGCACGGTCGGGTTCACCACGATGCGCAGTTGGAAATCCGACTCGTCGCGCTCGCGCTTTTTTAAAATCTCCTGCAGCTTGCGCTGGATTTCCACGCTCATCGTCAGCGTGCTTTTCACCTTGCCGCGGCCTTTGCAATACGGGCAATCGTCATACACCGCCGAACGCACGCTTTCGGTGTGGCGCTGGCGCGTCATTTCCATCAAGCCAAGCTGCGAAATGGGCAGGATGTGGGTCTTGGCCTTGTCGCGGCGCAGACCTTCCTTGACGCGCTGATACACGGACTGCTGGTCGCGGCGCGACTTCATGTCAATGAAATCGAGCACGATGAGTCCGCCCATGTTGCGCAGCCGGAGCTGGCGGCAAATTTCCTCGGCGGCTTCGAGGTTCACCTTCAGGATTGTGGTGTCCTGGTCGCGGCTGCCCTTGTGCCGGCCGGTGTTCACGTCAATCGCCACCAGCGCCTCCGTTTCGTCAATGACGATGTAGCCGCCGCTCTTCAAATGCACCTGGCGCGAGAAGGCGTTCTCCAGTTGCTTGCTGATGTTGAACCGGTCAAAAATCGGCTGGGCGTCGGTGTACAGCTTTACTTTGTCGGCCGAGCGCCGTGAAATCCGGGAAACCATCTCCCGCATCCGGTCGTGGGCTTTTTGATTGTCCACGACAATGCGTTCGACGTCTTCGGTCAAAAAGTCGCGCACGGTGCGCTCAATCAAATCCGGTTCCTGGAAAACGCAGGTCGCCGGCGGCTGGTTCTTCATGCGCTCCTGCACGCCGTGCCACTCTTCGAGCAGCAACGCGAGGTCCCGGACGAAATAACGTTTCTGCTGGTCTTCGCCGGCGGTGCGCATGATGACGCCCATGCCATCGGGAATCGCCAGTTCACGCAGGATTTTTTTCAGCCGCTTGCGTTCCTCCTGGTTTTCAATTTTGCGCGAAATGCCGCTTTGATCCGCATTCGGCAGCAGCACCAGATAACGTCCCGGCAAAACCAGGTTGGTCGTGATGCGCGGGCCTTTCGTGCTGATCGGACCTTTCGTGACTTGCACGATGATTTCACTGCCCGGCGGATAAAGCCGCGGGATGTCCTTTTGCGTGATCTTGGGCCGGGCCGGCCGGCGGTCACGCCCGGCGGGACGTTCGACGATTTCCACGCCACTATCGAACTGGTTTGGCACGATGTCCCAGTAATGCAGGAACGCATTTTTCTCGAAGCCGATGTCCACGAACGCGGCCTTGAGGCCGTCTTCGAGGTTGCGCACCTTGCCCTTGAAAATGCTGCCGACGAGACGTTCCTCCGTGGTGCGTTCGATGTTGAATTCCTCCAACCGTCCGTCTTCGAGCACGGCGACGCGCGTTTCGAGCGTCTCGGCGTTGATGATGACTTCCTTGTGAGTTTTCTTCTCCGGCCGGATGAGCCGCTGAACCTTCTTCACGAGGGTGGTCGCGGCGAATTTGATGGTGTCCAAAATGCCTTTGGGCTGTTCCGCCACGGGCACCGGCGTGAAGGGTTTTTCCTCCTCCACCCGGGCCGGAGTTGCGGGCTTGGGCTCGCGGAAATCTTTTTTGTCCGCGCCGGAATCCGGCGTTGGGGTTTCCGGCGCTCCCTGGGGCGGCAGGCCGGCGGCGATGTTTTCGGCGCGCTCGATTTCGTTCGTGTGCCGTTTTTCAAACACATGCTCGGCGCCGCCCTGCTCCGTCACCACGTCGGCGCGGGCCTGGACGGCTTCGCGGTCGGGTTTTTGCTGGGTTGGGCCGAAGCCGCCTTTGGGGCGGAAACGCATTCCGCGGCGCCGCCGTGAAAAATTGTTATTGCTCATAGTCAGTATCCTTTTCGATGGATGTATATGTTTTGCATCAAGCCCAGTGCGATCAACGAGCACAACACTGAAGACCCGCCGTAGGAAAGCAGCGGCAGTGGGACGCCCGTCACGGGCATGATGCGAATGTTCATGCCGATATTGATGAAGACGTGGCTGAAGATGAGCGTCACGACGCCCACCACCACGAGTTTGCCCAGGCGGTCGCGCGCCTGGCCGGCGATTCTCAATCCCGTGAAGAGAATCACTGCATACAGCGCGATCACCATCACGCTGCCGACGAATCCTTCCTCCTCGGCAATCACGGAGAAAATGAAGTCGTTATGAGCCACTGCTCGCGGCAAATATCCGAGGGCATTCTGGGTGCCCTGCCGCCAGCCCTTGCCCGCCAGCCCTCCGGAGCCGACGGAAATCAACGCCTGCCGGACATTATATTCATCGTCCAGTTGTTGTTGCCGCAGGCGTTGCAACTCCGCCGGTGTGGAATTCGGCGGGGCAAAATGGGTGTAATCCCGTCCAAAATAAACCAGCAGCCGGTCGCGCTGATACGGCTGCATCGAAATCTGCCACCGGCCCGGCGGCATGAACAGCACGTCCAGCAAAAACAGGACGGCCAGCAAGCCAACCGCGCCGACCAGTTGCAGCAGATATTCCTTGGGCGTGCCGGCAACGAACATCATCACCAAACCCGTTGGCAATAATACGAGCGCCGAACCCAAATCCGGTTCCTTCAAAATCAGCGCGAACGGCAGCAACAAAAGCCCGATGCCTCTCCAGAAAATTGCCGGATGCTGCAATTCATCCTCCGGCCGGCCCAAGAAATGCGCCATCGCCAGAATGAACGCGAGTTTGGCAAATTCACTTGGTTGAAATTGGAAAAATCCCAGATCAATCCACCGCCGCGCGCCAAAACGCATCGAGCCGATGTGCGGAATCATCACGGCGACCAGGCAAAAGATTGTCACCCAATACGCCACAAACGACCAGCGCGACAGCGAGTGATAGTCCACCAGACATAACGCCGTGCCCGCGCCGATGCCGAGCGCATACCAGACGATCTGCCGCACCCAGCTTTGGTCATACCACGGCAGTGTCGCCGCCGTTGCATTCGCCATCGTGGCGCTGTAAACGAACGCCGTGCCAATCAACATCAACCCGGCCAGCACGGCCAGTTGCAACCGGTCGATCTTTGCGTGCGGTTCGTTGAAGGAAGCGTTGATCATTTTAATTTGCCTGCTCCCCGCGCCGCAGCGCGGCCAAAGCGGGCTCGTTTGACTTTTCGCTTTTCAAAATCGCCTCGTAAATATCATGCGCAATCGGCGCACAAACGCTTCCGCCGGAACCGCGGTTTTCCGACTGAACCATGACGATGACCGCGTAACGCGGATTTTCATAAGGTGCGAACGACGCGAACCAATAATCCCAGTGGGTCAATTGGCCGTGCTCATTCTTGACCTGCGCCGTGCCGGTCTTGCCGCAAACGCGCAGCCCGGGCAACGCGGCGGCACGGCCCGTGCCTTCCACGTCCTCGGTTTCGGCCAGCATTGCGTCATGCACTATTTTCAAGCTGCGCGGACGCACCCCCAGGGTGTCACGCACGACACCGGAAGGAAAAATGGTTGGCGCTTCGCCGCTTGCCGGGTCTTGCGGCTCGATGCGCTCGACAAAGCGCGGCCACAAAACTTTTCCGCCATTGGCAATGGCTGAATAAACGATGGCCATCTGCATCGGCGTGATCGCCATTTCACCCTGGCCGAAACAAATATTCGCGGAATCGCCGTCAAACCAATCTTTGGAGCGAATCCGTTTTTCCGTCGGAAAAGATCCTGACGATTCCTGCCGCGTCGGCAAATTCATGCGCTGGCCCAGATGAAATTTTTCGGCGAGTTGAACGATTTTTTGGATTCCGGTCCGCATGCCGACCGTGATGAAATACGCGTTGCTCGAACGTACGATGGCGCGGCGAAAATTGTAGTCGCCCGGCGGCACGGTGTCTTGAAATGATTGTGCGCCGACCATGACATAGCCGTGGCTCGGATCTTTCGGCGATGGCGCGACGTAAATCGTCGCGTTGGGATCCAGCCCGTTTTCCAGCGCGGCAATGCCGGTGACGGGCTTGAAAATCGAGCCGGGCGCGTAGTTTTCATACGTCACGCGGTTGATTTCCGGGCGCAGTTTGGTGTCGTTCAGGCGCGCCTTGTCGTTGGCGGCATAATCCGGATTGATTGGCGGCGAGGAAACCATCGCCAGCACGTCGCCCGTTCGCACGTCCATCACGACGATCGCCGCACGCGCATCCGCGCCCTGATGCGCCGCGAGCGAGAGTTCCGCCGCCTGCTGAACATCAAGGTCAATCGTCAGCACAACATTGTCGCCCGGCTCCGCCTGACTCCCCACGTTTTCGGTCTGCCGATAACCGAGATTGTTGACGAGCACGGCCACCACGCCCGGGTGCCCGCGCAATTGCGCGTCGAAGCCGTACTCGACACCAACCTGGCCGCGATAATCCGGCATATAGTAATTGAACGGATAGGCCTCTTCACCTTCTTTGGAACTATCGTCCCGCAACACATAACCGAGCAAATGTGCTGCCGTCGTCCCGTACGGATAACTGCGGGTGGGCTGCAAATCCAAAACCACACCCAGGCCGCCGGGATATTGCTCCTCAAAACGCGCGATTTGCGTCTCATTGAGATTGGGCAGCAAAGGATACGGCAACGCGAGCCGCGTATCGTAGTGGCGTTTGAACGTCGCCGGATCGAGCACCAGTGGCTGGCCGAGCCGCTGGCCGACCTGTTCCACCACGCTGTCCGCCACTTGAAAACGCGTTTGGTCGCGAAGCTGTTTCAATTGATCGGTCGCGAGTGAGAATTGCTTTCGTTCGGCCTTGGTCAGCGAACGGCCAAGTATTTTCTCCTGCGCGGCGATGCGCTGTTTCTGGCCGGCACGCGCCTGCGCGAGGGCCGCACCGTAAGCGGCGTCGAATTGCCGGCGTAAATCATCAAGGTAAAGGCTGAGGCTGTAGCGCGGACGATTTTCAGCCAGCACCCGGCCGTTGCGGTCGAGAATTTTTCCGCGCACGGCGGGGATGCGGACGGTGCGATAGGACTGCGTTTCCAAATGGCTTTCATATTTGCGCGCGGAAACGACCTGCACCCACCACAGACCGGCCAGCAAAATAAACAGGCCGCCCGCCAGCGCCACCGCCAGGAGGCGGAGCTGCGGATCGTTCTTTTTCAGTTCGTCAAAAATCAGCATGGCACGTGGTCCGTAGTCCACAGTCCGTAGTCCACCGCCAAAACGCCGCGGCGCTGGCAACCGTAGGACTGTGGACTGTGGACTGGAAACTGTGGACTCATATTCTTCCCCGACGGATTTCCCGGTCGGGACGGAAACCGGGTTCAATTCTCGGCTGATAGCCGAGTGAGCGGTCGCACCAATTGAACAGCGCGAAAACAAATGGCGTCGCCGCCGCGCCACCCGCGGTCATCACCAGCCATTGCCAGATCGAACCCCAGCCCAGCAGGGGTTGTTTCCCGGCGGTCAACAAAAGCAAAATGGACAGCACCGGCACGATGGCGCTGGCCGTGGTGCCAAGGACAAATTGCGCGAACGCCAGCTCGCGCAAAATCAGGTCGCGCCGGAAGGAAATCAGGAACCCAACGGCAAAGAGCGGCAGGATGCTGATCCCGAGCGGATTGGCGGACAGCGCGTCGAACCATAAACCGCCCAGCACGGCGAGCAACGAGACCGTTGCGATGTCCGCGGTCAACGCCGCATACACCATCAGCACCGGCAGCAAATCCACCTGCGCGCCGAGCCAGTGGTGCAGGACGGGAAGCGTTGCTTCGCCAAACACCGCGAGAAACGCGGCGACCAGAATCAGGATGGTGCGGAATGGATTCATGGAGCAAATAACCTTGAACCTTGAACCTGACCGGTTTCTGGCGGCATCCCGCTCAAGGTTCGAGGTTCGGTGTTCAATGTTCGATGTTCTGGTTTTTTCATGGAAACAGCACCCAGACTTGTTCGAGCGCGCCGAGATTCGCCGAAAGTTTCACGCGCGCCTCGGTGTAAAGGCCGAATTCAACCGGGCGCGAATCCACCACCTGGCCGACGGGAATGCCTTTGGGAAAAACGCCGCCGAGGCCGCTGGTAAAGACGTTCTGGCCGGGTTTCAAACTGGCGCTGCCGGAAAGATAGGTCAAATCCACGAGCGAAGTATCCAGCGGGCCGCTCGCGTTGACGATGCCCGTGTCGTGCGCCGGATTTTCAACGAGCGCGGAGACGTGGCAATTCGGGTCGCCGATCAAAACAACTTGCGAGCGCGTAAGACCGACGGATGAGACGCGGCCGACCAGACCTTCGGCGGTGAGCACGGGCAAATTTTCCCGAAGCCCGTCGCGACTGCCGAGATCAATCTGCACGGTGCGCCACCAATTGGCCGGGTCACGCATGACGACGTTGGCAAGTTTGAGTTTCCACGGCGCCTGCTGCTGCCAGCCGAACAGCGAACGGAGCTGGTCGTTTTCGCGCGCGATGGCGGCCGTCTGCACTGCCAGGGCCTTGTACTGATCATTCTCACGGCGGAGCCGGTCAATTTGTTGAAGCAATTCACGCCGGGGCAGGACGCTGTCGGCCAAATCGGCAGGGAGTTGCTGGGTGGTGTTGGCCAGCCCGAACAGCGGCAAAAACAAACTGCCGATGGTGAGCTTGAGATGGGCGGTCACGCGCGGCGGCAGGCTGAGAATCAGCAGTGCCAGCAGCGTCACCGCGCCAAGCGCGAGATAATTTTTTTTCCTAAACATCCTGCTACTCCCGGCAAACGTGTCGGGGCGCGCAGGCGAACGCGCGGGCCTTGGCCGCGCAAAGGCGGGAAATCAATATTTGGCGTTGGTCGCGACGCGCTTGAGGAATTCAATTTCCTGCAAGACGCGGCCGGTGCCTTCGGCAACGGCGCTCATGGGGTCGTCCGCCAGGTGGACCGGCAGGCCGGTTTCCTCGGCCACCAGCCGGTCTATGCCGCGCAACAGCGAGCCGCCGCCAGCCATGACCAGGCCGCGATCCACAAGGTCGGCGGCGAGTTCGGGCGGACAGCGTTCCAGCGTGAGGCGGACGGACTCCAAAATGCTCGACAGCGGTTCTTGCAACGCTTCGCGAATTTCCTCGGAACGAATGGTTAAGGTTTTGGGCAGGCCGGAACCCAGGTCACGGCCTTTGACATCCATGGTCAATTCCTGTTCCAACGGAAACGCGGAGCCGATGCGTATCTTGATTTCTTCCGCGGTGCGTTCACCTATCAACATATTGTAGGCGCGTTTCATGTGCGCAGTGATCGTTTCGTCAAATTCGTCTCCGCCCACCCGCAGGCTGCGGCAGAAGACGATGCCGGCGAGGGAGATGATTGCGATTTCACAAGTCCCGCCGCCGATGTCCACGATCATGTTGCCCGCCGGCTCATGCACCGGCAAACCGACGCCGATGGCGGAGGCCATCGGTTGCTCAATCAAATACACCTCCCGCGCGCCGGCGTGGGTGGCGGAATCTTTGACGGCCCGTTTTTCCACTTCCGTGATGCCCGAAGGCACTGCGACCACGACTCGTGGCGCAATCAATTTGCGATGGTGGACCTTTTGGATGAAGTGGCGGAGCATGGCCTCGGTGATTTCGAAGTCGGCGATCACGCCGTCCTTCATGGGCCGGATGGCCACGATGTTGCCGGGCGTGCGGCCCAGCATTCGTTTGGCTTCCGCACCGACGGCCAGCACGTTGGTCGTGCCCGCCTGAATCGCCACAACCGAAGGTTCGCGCAGGACGATTCCACGGTCCCGCACATAGACGAGGGAGTTGGCTGTGCCCAGGTCTATTCCAATATCATTGGAAAACAGGCTTTTGAATTGCGCAAACATGAATTTGCCTAACGCCGCACAGTTAATCCGCTTGGCTGGAAAACGTCAAGCGGTGAATAACTTTTTAATGGCGCGCGCCGAAAATGCCAATAAACACCGAAAAACGTTCCCGTTTGACTCGTCAGCGGACGTGGCACAGGTGGCGGCCAAGGTATTGAGCAGTGCAAATCGAGTGATTTCCCGCAGGTTGACGGACATAAAAACGCTGCGCACGTGGGAGTTCGCGGATTCGGAAACCGCCGAAGATTCCGCTTTCATCGGATGCTTCCCGAGTTTCGGGCCTTTTCGCACAACTCCGGAATTTTGCCAAATCTAAAATCAATTCTGGCCTGCTTCGCCGCCGCCCGACTTCACGTTGTCAGATCAGCCCGTCTTCGGCTGGCGCGCTACGACGCGGCAGCCCTCGCTTTTCGCCGCGTTGCAAGGGAAATTTAGCTGGCTTGCCGGGTCGTAGCTTGGAGCGCATTTCTCCTGTCGGTTGATTGGCCCGCCTACGCACCTTGTGCTTCGGCGCGGCAGTCTTCACTTTACGCTACGCTCCAAGCGAAGACTGGTGTCTCTGTTTAACTCCGCTCGAACTTTCTTTCAAGGACAGGCTAGCACTTCAACGCCTGGAGGCAATGGGAATTGAACTGTCCTTGACGAAAATCCTGAGATTTAACCCCTCCACACCCCCCTCCACACTACTGGAGGGGTACTGATTTGAATCCGTCCTTTGTTCACACGGACTTTTAGCGTTTTCCGCGTCTCCCTCCA
>PLAY01000109.1 GCA_003134375.1 Limisphaerales bacterium
ATTGCAAGTTAGTATAAATCATGGATGCCGCACGACAACTGCCGCGGATTGCACCGCAAGGCTGGGGGGGATTGTTCCTGCTGGCGGTGTGCTGGCCGCTGAACTGGACGCTGCCGGGCGCGCGCACGGCCTACCTGTTCTTCCCGCTGTGGCTGGGCTACATCCTGGTGGTGGACGCGCTGGTCTGGCGGCGAACCGGCGCGTCGCTGTGGACGCGCTCGCGCCGTGGATTCGTCCTGCTCTTCATCCTGTCCGTGCCGGCGTGGTGGCTGTTTGAAATCATCAACCGGCGGACGGGAAACTGGGAATATCTCGGCGCCGATACGTTCACCCCGCTCGAATACTATGCGCTTTGCACGCTGTCGTTTTCCACCGTCATGCCGGCCGTGTTCGAAACCGCGGAACTGATGCGGACCTTCCGCTGGGTGAAATCGCTTCGGGCCGGCGCACGCATCCCCGATACATGCCGGATTGGTCTGGGGCTTTTATTCACCGGACTCGTCATGCTGGCGTTGACGCTGGCCTGGCCGAAATATTTCTATCCGCTGGTCTGGATTTCACTGGCGTTCATTTTTGAGCCGGTGAACCGCCGGCTGGGCCGGACGCATTTTCTGGCATGGCTGCAACACGGCGACTGGCGGCCGGTGATTTCGCTGTCGCTCGGCGCGCTGATCTGCGGGTTCTTCTGGGAGATGTGGAATTTCTGGTCCTGGCCGCAATGGATTTATCACACGCCCGGCGCTCAGTTCCTGCACGTTTTTGAAATGCCGCTGCTGGGGTATGGCGGTTACATCCCGTTCGCGCTGGAATTGTTCGGGCTGAAAAATCTTCTCTGGGCACGCGGGCCAAAGCTGGAGCTTTGAAACGAGGTTTTCAGCCGTATCCATGCTGTAGGACAGGCGGCGCGCCTGTCTCTAAAATTAATGAAACCCCGGTTTTTCGATGAAGGGGCATGGCCACGAATTCCCACCAATCAATGAGTGAGATAGATGAAGATGGAGACAGGCGCGACGCCTATCCTACGCGCCCGATCGCACGCGCAGCCCGGCCTTTGACTGTGATACGGTTCAGAGGCATACTCATCTGCCGTTTACAGCCAAACGGCGGGGAGCGTAGCGGCGGGTGGCAAACCGCCGCTGATATTTCCGGCTTTCTGACGAAAGCCGCTACGAGGTTCAGAAACGGGCGCTATTGCCCCATCACACCTTTCTGTTTATAAACCGCGCCGATGAACCGCGCGCTTTCCCTGGCCACCAATCTTTTCCCGATTTGGGTTTTGGCGGGAGGCGCGCTGGCGTTGATTCATCCGCCCTGGTTCACGTGGTTTAGCGGGGATTTCATCGCGTGGGGACTTGCGGGTATCATGCTCGGCATGGGCATCACGTTGAGCATGGACGATTTCAGGCGGGTGCTGAAAATGCCGCGCGCGGTCGGCATCGGCTTCATCGCGCATTACGCCATCATGCCGTTCCTCGGCTGGAGCATCGCGCATCTGCTCCGGCTCGAAACGCCGTTCGCCGTCGGTCTGATTCTCGTGTCGTGCTGTCCGAGCGGCACGGCGTCGAATGTGGTCAACTACCTCGCCCGGTCGAACGTCGCGCTGTCGGGACTGATGACCATGTGCTCGACGCTCGGCGCGATTGTCATGACGCCGTTGCTGACCAAATGGCTGGCCGGCAAATACGTGCCGGTGGACGCGCACGGTTTGTTTCTGAGCACGGTCAAAATTGTGCTCGCGCCGGTGATCATCGGCGAGGCGCTGAACCGTTACCTGCCGAGGTTCGTAAAATTTGTCCTGCCGGTGTCGCCGCTGGTTTCGGTGCTGACCATCACGCTCATTTGCGCCAGCATCATCGGCGGCAGCGCGGAGGATTTCAAAAGATCCGGTTCGATTTTGCTGCTGGCGGTGTTTCTGTTGCACTCGGGCGGTTTTTTACTCGGTTACTTTTTCAGCCGCCTGTTGCGTTGCGACGAGCTGACCAGCCGTACGATTTCCGTGGAGGTGGGCATGCAAAATTCCGGGCTGGGCGCGGCCCTGGCGAAGGAGCATTTCGCGCAAATGCCGCCGGCCGCCCTGCCGTGCGCCATTTCGGCGACGTTTCATTCCGTCATTGGTAGTCTGCTCGCGGGCGTTTGGCGCTTAAGGCCGGTCCAACCGGCGCATAATTCCCCCGCCGGAAAGGGCGTTGCCAAGCCATGAATTGTTTTGCCGTCAAGGGAGATGACTGTTATTAAGTGGGTTTTCAGATATGGAAACGGACTCAGAAGGAAAAGTCAGGAATGCCCGCGAGCTGTGCGAGAAAGAGTCATGGCCGGAAGTGCTGGCGTTCGCCCAAAGATGGCGTGAAAAAAATCCCGCCGATTACCGGACGCTTTATTACATCGGCCTCGGCTTGAGCGGAATGAGACAGTTCCCGGAGGCGGAAACGGCTTATCGGTGTGCGCTGACGATGGAACCAACCGATGTCAGGGTGTGGAACAACCTGGCCGGGCTGCTCTATGAAAAATTGCAGCGCCCGACCGAGGCGGTCCGTTGCCTGGAGCAGAGCATGAAAATGGATCCGCACAACAAGCATGGCTGGTCGAAACTTGCCGGCATGGTCGCCCGGTTGGGCCGGCACGACAAGGCATTGGAATGCGCCAACCGCGCGCTGGCGCTGGATGCGGAATTCGTCGAGGCCTACCTGCACAAGGGCGCCGCCGCAAAGGCGCTTGGAAAAACGGAAATCGTCCGGGAAGTCTGCCACAAGCTCGCGTCCATCAAACCGGAAAATTTCCGCCGCGCCCGCTGACACGGCACGGGTTTCAAATGGCCGTGTCAACAACGGGTTCCGGGGGACTTTTACTACCCGCCACGGATTTTCCACCGGCCAGCGCCAGGATCAAGGTAATCAGGCTGGTGGCGGCAAACAAACCGACGCAGGCGGGCCAGCCGCCCTTCAACCAAAACCACGCCGTCAACGCCGCGCCCGCACTCCCGCCGGCATAGTAAAAAGTCACGTAAAGTCCGGCGGCGGCGGAACGGGCGCGCCCAGCAACCTGTCCCATCAGCACCGTAGCCGCCGATTGCGAGACGAAAATGCCGGAGGAAAAAATTGCCAGCCCGGCAATGACCAGCGCCAGCGAAGGGGCCAGCGTCAGCAAAAGACCGCCGAGGCACATGCCGAGCGACAGCAACATTGTCCGGCGAAATCCGTAATGGTCAAGAAAGCGTCCGGCCAGCGGCGTCACGACGCAGCCCAGCAGATAGACAAAAAAGATGCTGCCCAATTCGGCGGGAGTGAGGTTGAAAGGCGGTTGGGCGAGATAAAAATTCACGTAGGTAAATACGCCCACCAGCGAAAACAGGACGGTGAATCCCAGGCCGCAAATGGCCAGCAACCGGGGATTCCGCAGGTGACCCCACGTATCACGCGCGGACTTGAACACATGTTTGGCGGGAACAAAATTGACCGCCAGTGGCAGCCATTGGCGCACGGCCAGCGCTCCGAGCAGGTCAAGGATTCCCAAGGTCACGAAGCCGGCGCGCCAGTTCCAGTGTGCGGTAATGATGCCGACAAGGAATCGTCCTAGAAAACCGCCGAAGACCGTGCCGGCCACATAGGCGGACATGACCGCGCCGACGCGCCCGGAGAATTCCTCGTTGATGTAGGCCATCATCACGGCAATGACGCCGGGCACAAAGAGTCCCTGGGCAAAACGCCAGAAGATGAGGGCGTGCAGGCTTTGTGAAGTGGCCGCCAGCAGGGTCGGAACCGCCAGGGCGAAGAGCGCGGGAACGATGACTTTCTTGCGTCCGATGGTTTCCGCAATCATGCCGGTGACCGGAGCCATGAGCGCCACCGCCAAAGTGGCGGCGCCCACGGTCAGGCTGACCTCGATTTCGGAGGCGTGGAAAAGGCGCTGGAAAAACGGCAGCAACGGCTGCGTGCAATACACGTTCAGAAACGTGCAGGCGCCCGCGATCATCGCGGCAAAGATGGCCAGCTCAAATGATTTCTCCGGGCGCGCCGGGCGCGCCGTTGGATTTACAACCGCACTCATAAAATCCTGATGATAGGCACAAACCGGCAAAAAGAAAAACCGAAACTAGTCTGGCCGCTTTCCCGTCACGTCCTGGCGGCAGTGGCTTGATTTGGGTTGTAGTATCGGCGCTGTGCGCCGAAGTGTTCGAGCCACAGGCTCGACTCTACAACCCATGGAACACCGCCTCGGCGGTTGTCTTGAAAACGCGGGTAAGTTACCTTCAATCCGTGATTTACGACGCATCATTGGACGAGTTGCTGCAAAAGGTTTGGGACGGCCGGCGCATCAACCCGGCCGAGGCGCTGCGGCTCTATCATCTGCCGCTGGAGGAACTCGGCGCGCTTGCCGACCGCCGGCGCCAGCTCGCCAAGGCGAAGGACTTCAACGGGCGCGGCAACGAAATTGTCACCTACCAGGTTGATCGCAATGTCAATTACACCAACGTCTGCAACGTCTATTGCAAGTTTTGCGCGTTTTACCGGACGGAAAAGGACGCCGACGCCTATGTCATCACGCTTGACGAGATGGATCGCAAAATCGAGGAGACCATCGCGCTGGGCGGCACACAGGTTTTGATGCAGGGCGGGCATCATCCCAAACTGACCAAGCAGTGGTATCTCGATTTGCTGTCGCACATCAAGGGCAAATTCCCACAGGTCAACATTCACGGATTCAGTCCCAGCGAGTTCATCCATTTTCGCGAAGTGTTCAACGAGCCGCTGGAGAAAAGCATCGGCGATTTCGTGAAGGCCGGCCTCGGTTCAATTCCTGGCGGCGGCGGGGAAATTCTCGTGGACCGCGTGCGCAAGAAAGTTTCGCCGCTTAAAGCGATGAGCGACGACTGGCTGGAAGTGATGGATGTGGCACACCGGCTCGGTTTGTATTCGAGCGCCACGATGATGTTCGGCCATGTCGAAACGATTGAGGACCGCATCGAACATCTGGAACGGTTGCGCGCGCAGCAGGACAAATCGTTGCAACGTGGCACAGGCTTCCAGCCCGTGTTCCCAATACACAGACCAGAGGTCTGTGCCACTTCTGTCCTACCCGGCTACTTCACCGCTTTCATCTGCTGGACGTTCCAGGCCGAGCGCACGAAGCTCAAGGCGCCGACTGTCGGCGGACACGAATACTTGAGGACACAGGCACTGGGCCGGATATTCCTCGATAATTTCACCAATGTGCAAAGCTCGTGGGTCACGCAAGGCCAGGAAATCGGCCAAGTCGCCCTCAAGTTCGGCGCGAACGATCTCGGCAGCATCATGATCGAGGAAAACGTCGTCAGCCAGGCGGGCACCACCTTCCGCATGACCGTGGCTGACATGCACCGGCTCATCCAGGACCTCGGCTACGAACCACACCAGCGCGACAACTGGTACCGGCTGCTGAATTAAAGTGGCACAGGCCTCCGGCCTGTATTTCTGAGTATTTTTTGCGGGACGCTGTCCCATGAATCAGTTATGCCATTCCATCAGCCAGGCCGGTTATGAAAACGCCCGCTTTCATTCTTTGGCCCGGCAGAACGGAAGAATTTTTTACGAGACTTTTACATCACTATGACAACCCCTCGTCTTTCCCGGTGTTAATTAAACAAAAACACAAAACCATGAAACAAATCATCTCCATCGCCAGTTTGGCCGGTTTGATGGCGCAGGCAGTCTTCGGCGCCGACCCGGCCTTGACCATCTACAACCAGGACTTCGCTGTCGTGCGTGACACGGTGCCGCTCGACCTCAAATCCGGCGTTAATAACGTGCGCTACGCCGACGCCACCGCGCGCGTGGAGCCGGACTCGGTGATTTTGCGCGACCCGGCCGGCAAACACTCGCTCCAGATCTGGGAGCAGAATTACCGCAACGACCCGGTCACGCCGGAGCTGCTGCTCTCGTTATTCGAGGGAAAGACGATTCCATTTGAAATCATCCGCATGAAGGATAATACGGAGGAGCGCGAGCTTATTTCCGGCAAGGTCATCCGTAGTGGCTTCGTGCCGGGAGGCAATCCGGAGCAGCCCATCATCGAAGTGAACGGCAAGTTGCAGTTCCGCCTGCCGGGAACGGCGCTGTTTCCGGATTTGGGCGACGACACCGTGCTCAAGCCGACGCTGAACTGGCTGCTGCAATCCGACCAGCCGGGCAAGTTTGCCGCCGAGATCAGCTACATCACCGGCGGCTTCACCTGGGAGGCGGATTACAATCTGGTCTCACCGGAAAAGGGCGACACGGTGGATTTGATCGGCTGGGTGACGATGAAGAACGTTATGCCAAGGTGGAAGTTATGCGCAGTTCGTTGGTGAACAGATCAAAATCAAGTGGGTGATCTGGCGCGAACCGCCTGCCCATTGTATGGCTCGTCTGCGCCTGTCAAGGTTGTCCGCACAACCGACTGGCGCTGCGCGCCGGTTTTTTGTTGGCGGCTCCACCGTTGACAGTGCTCGCCGAGCCGGGAGTTTTGCTGGTTAGGATTTCGCGCCGGGACTTGTGGCCAGATCAGGAGACATCCGGTGAACTTGACATAATTACAGGTTCTCAAGAAAGCGGAGCAGCGCTTCATCGGGTTGGAATGAACTTCTCTTGGTCTTCGGTGGAGATATTTTCTCCAAAGCCTGTTTTTTCATCGTCAAACTGGCTTCCATGTAAAGATGAGTGGTTTTAGGAGTTTCGTGACCAAGAAACAGGGCGATGACCTCCGTGGCGATCCCCGCTTCCAATAACCCCATCGCCATCGAATGACGGAAAGTGTGAGGGGAGATATGTCGTTGCTTGAGCGCTGACATTTTGACGGATGCCCGTTGAACGAGTTGTTGGAGTTGGTAGGCTGGAGCCAATCGGGATTTGGAAGTTATGCGAAGATGGCTTGTGGCGTTTTGGCGGACGGGATTGGTCCCGGAGTATTTTGTAAATGCGCCGCTGGGCGATGGCTGGTGACTTTGCATGGCACCAGCATACTTCGCTTTTGGTCATTTAGCCTCTGGCCACAAGTCCCGGCGCGAAATCCTAACCAGCAAAACTCCCGGCTCGGCGAGCACTGTCAATGGTGGAGCCGCCAACACAAAAAAGCTGGCGCGCAGCGCCCGTCGCGGCCACGGACAACCTTGACAGGCGCAGACGAGCCATACAATGGGCAGGCGGTTCGCGCCAGATCACCCACTTAATTTTGATCTGTTCACCAGCGAACTGCTCATAACTTCCACCTTGGCATAACGTTCCTTATGAAAAGCTTTTCATAAGGAACGAAAGCGGCAAAACGTTCCGTGACGCCAAAATCAAATTGATGGCCGGCGAAGTGAATAAAATCCAGCCGCAGAATTTTCCGAGGTCACAAACGATGGTTATGGAAGAACTGGCAGCCGGAGCGTCTGCTCCCCCCGTGACGGAAAAAGCCTTCGATGAATTTCACCTTTATTCGCTGGCGCGGCCCACGACGTTGCTCGACCGCGAGACCAAGCAGGTGGAATTCGTCCGCGCCGACGGCGTCAAGGCTTCGGCGATTTACGTTTATGACGGCGCGGAATCGGGCTACCGCTTTTACGGCGGGCTGAACAACGACCGTGGTTACGGCACGCAGTGCAACAAAAAGGTCCGGGTGATGCGCGAGTTTGTGAACGCGGAGACAAATCATCTCGGCCTCGCGCTGCCCAAGGGCAAGCTGCGGTTTTACCGTCGCGACGCCGACGGCCAGATGGAGTTTGTGGGGTGTGCATCTTGACAGTTC
>PLAY01000004.1 GCA_003134375.1 Limisphaerales bacterium
GTTTTGAAAACTACGCGACACCCAGCGCAGCGCGCCTTGACTCGCGCGCCGGATTGGCGCAGTATCGCCCCCATGCCAGCCGGGGTCTCAGCAAAATCAGGCCGAAAAATGGCCCTGCTCTCGCCTTTTCGCTATCCGGGCGGAAAGACATGGTTGCGTCCAGTTGTTCGCCAGTGGCTTCGCAATAAAGTAACTATTTTAGCCGAAGCATTCGCCGGCGGCGGCGTGACTTCTATCACTGCGTTGAATGAGGGGTTGGCCCAAAAAGCTATAATGATTGAACGGGATCGAAAAGTTGCGTCTGTTTGGGCAGGTATTTTAAATGGAGAGGCCGATTGGCTTTGCAGGCGTATAAAGAAATTTAAACCTACACGGAAAAATGTCTGTAAAGCTCTTAATAAACCAGCAAACAGCACCCGCGAGATAATTTGGACTACATTATTACGAAATCGAGTGAATCACGGTGGGGTGATAGCGCCTGGTGCTGGCCTTTTGAAGAAAGGTGAAGCAGGTAACGGAGTAAAATCCCGCTGGTACCCTAATACATTGAGTGAACGGATAAAGGGAATTCATCTACTCAAAGAGCGAATTTCTTTTCGGAACGTGAATGCTATGACTTGGCTGCGTAGCCAACAAAAAAGGAAGAGCAAAACGCGCATCGCATATTTTATTGATCCTCCATACAGTTTAGCCGGTAAAAGGCTTTACACGTTCGGCTCTATTAATCATAAAAAACTCTTTGAAATCGCATCTTGTCTTCACGGCCGAGTGCTGATGACATATGATGATACGGCAGAAATTCGCAAACTTGCGCATGAATTCGGTTTCAAATATCGTCGGGTCACAATGCGGAGCAAGCACCATGTAACCAAAAAAGAACTGTTGATTTCAAAAAATTTTAAATGGCTGAAAAACAAATAGCTTCTGCGAAAGAAAAACCGCCGATAAAGGCCGGTGTTAACTCGCTGCCTGTGTCCGAGCCTATTCCAGTAGGTGAACTTAACTTGGATCCAAAAAACCCGCGGTTGACTGGTGAGATCTATTCTGTTGCTGATCAAGAAAAAATTCTGAAGCGGTTGTGGAATGAATTTAATGTAAGTGAAATCACTGATTCGATTTATGCAAGTGAACAATTTTGGAGTCACGAATCGCTAATTGCCGCACTTGAAGACGGAAAGCTCATAGTAATTGAAGGCAATCGTCGGCTAGCGGCTGTACAACTTTTACTTTCTACACAGCTACAGAAAAAAATTGGAGCAACTGGCGTTCCTCAAATCAGCGCCAAGTTGGCCAAAAGCCTGGCAATGTTGCCGGTGATTAAAAAGCCGCGAAATGCTGTATGGGATTTTATTGGCTTCAAGCATGTAAACGGTCCACAGGAATGGGATTCGATTGCAAAAGCCGAATACGTTGCTCGTGTTCATGAAGACTACGATGTGCCACTTCCAGAAATCGCGCAGGCGATTGGTGATCGGAATGCAACGGTTGTTCGACTTTATCATGGCCTTAAAGTGCTCCAACAGGCTCAGAGTGCTCATGTTTTTGATTCTGCCGATCGATTTCATCAGCGTAAGGATTTTGCATATTCTCACCTCTGGACTGGTCTTGGTTATGAAGGCGTTCGCAAATTCTTAGGAATTTCGGAGGGTAGCCGTTCGGAACGCAACCCCGTACCAAAGCCGAAAATACCGGCCCTGGGTGAACTTTGTCGTTGGCTTTATGGCAGTAATAAGGAACAAATTGAGCCTCTCGTTAAAAGTCAAAATCCTCACCTTCGCCAACTTGACGAAGCCTTGAGGTCCAAGCGCGGGGTTTCAGCACTCCGTCAGGGGCTTTCACTTCAGCAGGCGGTCAATGCATCTCGTGGGGATACTCGATTGCTTCTCGATGCTTTAATTGCGGCCGAACAAAATTTACGTGAAGCTAAAGGATATTTCTCAACGGGATTTAACGGGCAACAGGAGATTCGGGAAACGGTTGGCAATATTCACTCGCTCGCAACAAGCCTGCAAGCAGAACTCCAGACAAGCCCCCAAAAGCCCAAAAGTTCCAAATGAAAAGGCGGTCACCGTTAATAACGGATAAGCCCAACGAATTATTGGATTATTTGGAACTTTGTGCACTAACCGATCGAGACGGCAACGGTTCAGTTTCTCAGTTAAAAAGCGATTTGGGGATAACAGGTTCTCAGGATGCGTTGGGCGAAGAGGAACAGCCTATAACACCTATTTCTGACTATGTCGAAGCCGCCATTGATGCGGCATTTACTGAAGCTGAGTACAGAATCCGAGCATGTACTCCTGATCATTATCCTTTTGCATTGGAACGAAAGACTCTTTTCAGAAGAGACAAAGATTTATCTTCGGTCTACAGCTTCCTGCTAGGTCTCTCTTTGTTTGGTGAAGCGGCCGTTGATAAAATAGATGGGGCAAAATTATTCGAAGAAGTTTGTGCATGTGCTGCCCGGGTTTATTTCGGTTCTGCTGAAAGCCCGGCCGATTACCATATTTTTGGTTTTCCTCGACGAATTGGCCCCAAGGATTTTTGTGGCGCACTCGAAGATCTCTGCCTGCGAAAAATTGAAGAAGGCAAACCCGACACAAAGTTCCCGACAATACACACGATGAAAGACGCCGGCCTGGATGTCGTCACGTGGAGATCGTTTCCTGACAAACGTTCGTCCAAGTTCATCGCTTTCGGGCAATGTGCCACCGGAAAACATTGGTGGGGTAAACGACACGAACTGCAACCTGGGGATTGGTGTCGAACTTGGATGACCAAAATGCCGCATGTGATCCCGTTGAAGATGTTTTTTGTTCCCCATTCGGTTTCAAGCGACGAATGGGTAGAACTTGGATATCAAGCGGGGATAATCTTTGATCGGTTTCGAATTTCGCACTTTTCGGAAAAGAACCTTCCAAAGATTTTGCGAGCCAGTCTCCAAAAATGGAGTAGATCGGCCTTCACCAAGAAGGAATTTTCGTATACTGAGACGACCGAATAGTGTGCGCTGTCACCATCGCGTAGTTGCGCGCCCGCGATGATGTATCCGAAAACGCGGGCAGGGCGCAGCCAATGTCCGCGCCAACGAAATCTATAATCATGAACACCAGTTTTCAAAACACGTTCGAGACCATGGAAGCCGGCGAGCTCCGTCGTTACCTGGAGTTCCTGCTATGGCATTACAAGGTGGCGGATGCCTTCTGGTTCATCTATGCCACCGAACGCTTCGGCCAGGGCGTCGCCGAGCAGTTGAATGAGCAGGTCTGGGGTCGCGTGGGCGGCATGGCGGCCAAAGAACTGGTGGCGCGATTCCAGATTCAGGAGAAGGGCCTGAAAGGATTCGTCCGCGCGCTCAAGCTGTATCCCTGGACGATTTTGATCGGGTACCAAATCCAGGAATCGGAGCGCGAAGTAGTGCTGACGGTTCCATCCTGTCCCAGCCAGGAGGCGCGGTTGAAGCGCGGACTGGGGGAATATGCGTGCCAGGAAATGCACCGCGCGGAATTCGAAAGTTTTGCCCGGGCCATTGACGACCGGATTCGCGTGTCCTGTGTCTTCGCCCCGCCGGACCCGCATCCCAAGGAAGCCTTCTGCCAATGGCGGTTCGTTCTGGAGGCCACGTAAAGCTCTGCACCACGTGGCAGGGATAAACCGGGGGCGGTGTTTTTTTGCTCGTCCTCGTCCTCGTTCTCGAATTTTCCGGATTCCTTCAGCCGGCACTCATTAACCGCCACGTTCATCTTTACATGCCAGCCTTGCGGTCATAATCTCAGCGCATGGCCATCGAGGCTCAACTTTTGAGGCGTCTTGCATTTTACCCGGTGCTTGCCTGTTTTCTTGGCGCGCTGCTGTTCGTCAGTTGCGGGAGGCAATCTTCCGCGCCCGCAAGTCAGCCCACCGCGACCACCAATTCCGCGCCGCCGCCGCCGCCGAAGGTGGTGGCCGGCCCAGGCCCAAATGAGAAGGTTTGCTTCGAGTGTAGAGGGAAAGGCACCGTGCCGTGTCTCGTGCCCGGCTGCACCGATGGCGAGGTGGATTGCCCGGGACCTTGCCTCAAACTGTCAAAGGGTACATGGATACACATGACCGTGGCCGGACATGGTTCAAACGAGTTGTGGCAGAAATTCCCAAATAAGAAAGGCCAGGCGGGATATCAAGCCTGGAACCAGGACCATGTCGGCGAGGTCATCGTGTACACCAATGGCGTGGCGGTGAATATCGGCAAGTGCAAGGTCTGCGGTGGCACCGGCAAGGTGACTTGCAGTGTTTGCAATGGAACGGGAAGGCAAATCTGTCCGGTTTGCAACGGAACAAAGTTCGTTCCGCTCGCCTGGACGCCCACAAATAATCCGTGGTTCAACAGTCAGCCCGATCTGATACGGCTCAAGGACGGGCGGGTGCTGCTGGGCCGGGTGGCGGTGGCGATTGGCGAGGAGCGAACGATCATAACGCGCGACAAAAAAACCCTGCACGTGAAAGTCTCGGACATCCTGCCCAAGACGGATACCAACTCTCCCGCAGCCAAAACGTCGTCTTCAAAATAATCGCGCGTGCCGGCGCAGGCTCCGTGAACGCTTGCGGAACGGATTGTCAGAACGGCGGCCAGATAATAATTTGGGCCGGAGCCCATGCCGGGCAATGACAGCGCCATGCGAGAGAACGTAGAACCAGAACTGACCTTGGAGCAGTTGCGCACACTGCTTCCCCACGTCGAAAAGGATTTCGACACGCCGGAAGGCGTGATTCTCTGTCTGGAGGACGCCTGTCGCCGGAAGAACATCGAATCCGCCTGCATCTGCAAGAATTTCATGATCGAGGGGACGCTGAAGTTGCTGGACCTTGACCCAAACCTGGCCCGGGACCCGGAGTTACGGAAGAAGAACGCCCTGCTTTTGGAGCGGACCTACCGGAAGACAACCCCGGAGTCCTGGCCTGACCTTGAGGGCGTGGAAAGTTTTTTCATTGACCGTCAGCCTTACACCGACGGCATCGTGATGGTGACGGAGCTACACCGGTTGCGGGCCGGCACGTTCAACCAGCGCAAACTGCTTGTGGCAAAAACCAAGGACGGCTGGAAGGTGCTCAACGAGATGTCGGATGACGAGGACTGATACCAATTCCCAGAGACAATCGGTGCCCTGGGCGGGGCGGGGCGGCGCGGCCCACCCTCCGCAGTGGCTCTGTTACGGAGGACGGGCTGCGCCGCCGGGCATGATGGCCGCGCAACAGCACACTAGTGTCCAGCTATTAACA
>PLAY01000011.1 GCA_003134375.1 Limisphaerales bacterium
ATAATCACGCAAATGACCAAGCCGGGCCCCTCCAGCACCTGGGTAATCGCGGATGAGAACCCGAATACCATCAATGACGGGTCGTTGGCTGTAAGCATGGCACAGATAATTGTGTGGCACAGATAATTGTTGACTTCCCTGCCAACTATCATGGCGGCGGAGCCAGTCTGGCTTTCGCCGATGGTCACGCGGAAATCCACAAATGGGTGGATGTTTTTACAATGCTTACAGCCACACCCAACTTGCTAAGTCCCACCGTCGAAGTTGGAAAACCAGTTTCAGCTTTCATGTCTGGCGCTTCCCAAGATTTGGCTTGGATACAGCCCCGGACATCAGCGCTTAGGTGATACTATCCCGACAACCTGGTCAACGGATTCCAGGACGGGAGCTGGCGACGTTTCTGCTGTTCCTCAATCGCGCCCGAAAACCGTGGAGCCGATACGAAAGTTCAAATTGCCGCAACGGAAACACTCCGGGAAATTTCCGCCGTCACGCGGAAAAAAATCGCGCTGATTTTTTGTTCACAGTGGCGAATAAGTTGTCGTTTGCGCAATGCCAGCGCGGAGATTTACCGGGTTTTGTTTGGGGATATCGTTCCCGTAACTTTCCTGTAACTTTTTTCATTTTTTTCCTTGTCACCACAATATGTAGGGTATAGGCTCCCACTGTTGCCCACTAAATGGGGTTTCGCTTGGAATTGGGCGGTTTGCGAAAACCCGAAATAGCGGGCTGAGAAGTTGATTTTCCCGACCGGTCTTCTGTGTCAAGCCGGTCGGGTGATTTGTTACAAAATAAAATTTCGACCGCCGCGAAAGGAAAAGTTCATGATTGACGCACGCGAAGAGGTTTCGGTTCCGGCGTCGCATAAAGGCAGTCGTCGTTCCGCAACGGTGCCGGCCGGTCGCCATATCAAGACCAACGGCGGCGCGGCGAAAAAAACGGCGCACGTGGAGCGCGTTTTCAGCGATCCCAAGGTCAAGCCGTTCAACCAGATTGAATGGGACCGGCGCACCGCCGAAATTACCGATGACGCGGGCAAGGTCATTTTCAAGCAGGAAAATGTCGAGGTGCCAAAGCCGTGGTCGTTGCTCGCGACCAAGGTGGTCGTCTCGAAATATTTTTACGGCGAACTCAACACCCCGGAGCGCGAGACCTCGGTGCGCCAGCTCATTCATCGCATTTCCCGGACGATGGCGGATTGGGGCGTTGCAGACGGCTATTTCAGCAAGGCGGACGGCGAGATTTTTTACGAGGAACTGACCTGGCTGTGCCTGAACCAATACGGCGCGTTCAACTCGCCGGTCTGGTTCAACGTCGGCTGCGACCGCCTGGAGCCGAACTCCGACGCTCAGAACTGGCACTGGAACCCGGCCACCCGGGAGGTCGAGTACAGCACCGCCGGCTACTCGAAGCCGCAGTGCTCCGCTTGCTTCATCAACTCGGTGGACGACTCGCTGGACTCCATCCTGACCCTGGCCAAGACCGAGGGCATGCTCTTCAAGTGGGGCTCGGGCGCGGGCTCCAACCTCAGCTCGATTCGCGGATCTATGGAGACCTTGAGCGGTGGCGGCACAGCGAGCGGCCCGCTCAGCTTCATGCGCGGCTTCGACGCCTTCGCCGGCGTCATCAAGTCCGGCGGCAAGACCCGGCGGGCGGCAAAGATGGTGATCCTCAACATCGACCACCCCGACATTGAGGACTTTATCGAGTGCAAGGTAAAGGAAGAGAAAAAGGCGTGGCACCTGGTGCAGGCCGGATACGACGGCTCCGGCCCCGACTCCGAGGCCTACAGCTCCATCTTCTTCCAGAACGCCAACAACTCCGTGCGCGTTACCGACGAATTCATGCAGGCGGTCGAGTCCGACGGCACGTTCTCGACCCGAACCGTGAAGGGCCGCGAGCCGGTGAAGGAATACCGCGCCCGCGACCTGATGACCAAGATCGCCGAAGCCACCTGGCAGTGCGGCGACCCCGGCATGCAGTACGACACCACCATCAACCGCTGGCACACCAGCAAGAACACGGCGCGCATCAACGCCTCCAATCCGTGCAGTGAGTACATGTTCCTGGACGACTCCGCCTGCAACCTGGCCAGCTTCAACCTGCTGAAGTTCCTCACGCCCGGCGGCCAGTTCGACATCGCAGCGTACCGCTACGCCATCGCCATCGTCACCACCGCGATGGAGATTATCGTCGACGCAGCGGGCTATCCCACGGAGATGATCGCGCGCAACTCGCACGACTATCGCCCGCTGGGCCTGGGGTACGCCAACCTGGGCGCGCTGCTGATGGCCTTCGGCCTGCCCTACGACTCCGACGCCGGCCGCGACTTCGCAGCGACCCTCACCTCCATCCTGTGCGGCGACGCTTACTGGCAGTCCGCACGCATCGCGGAGAACTGCGCCCCGCTGGGCGCGGCAACTTCGATTACGCAGCAGACCGAGATCGGCGGCGGCGCGTGCCCTGGTTTTTACGTCAACCGCGAACCGTTCCTGGACGTGATTCGCATGCATCGCGCGGAGGTCAA
>PLAY01000201.1 GCA_003134375.1 Limisphaerales bacterium
ATTGATTGCAAGTTAGTATGAAGCGGGGCGGCAGGCCCTTTTTTCCGTTTGTTGGCGAGGTAAGCTGGTGGACAGGTCACCTCACTCGGCGGGTAAACATCCAACATCCAACATCCAACATCCAACATCCAACATCCAACATCCAACATCCAACATCCAACATCCAACATTGAATGTGAGGACGAGAACGAGGACGAGGACGAAAAAGAAGGGAAATGCTCAACGTCGAACGTTCAACATCCAACAACCAACATTCAACGCTCAGCATCCAATGGACACATCTGTGTTCATCCGTGGTTAAAATGGGTCTCGCAGAGCTCGCCCCACCGAAAGCCGCATTCAACGTGGAATGGAGGCCGGAGATTACAAGCGGTTGCCGCTGGTAAAGACGCGGGTCTGGACTTCGCGGAAGCTGTGCAGGAACAGTTCGTTGTCGGCCACGGCCTTTTCCACCAGTTGCTTGAGCAAGAACATTTCGGAACTGCTGATGACGGCATGGACGCTGTGCCGGAAGGCTTCCATGGGCGTGAAGGTTTGGAACGAATCGCCGAGCAGAATGATCGTGGCATGGCGGCGCTGGTTGACGGGCATGGTTTGCAGCGCCTTGAGCGTGAGATTTTCGTCAATGGTGTTCGCGCCGAACAGTTCCTCGACGATGACGACCTGATAATGCGCCTGGCCGAAGCGGACGAGAAAATCGCTGTGGGTGGCGGCGGTGTGGACTTTGTAGCCCAGCTCCTGCAACGCGGTCTTCGCGGTCTCCAGCCATTCGGGCGTGGAAAAGGCGATCAAGGCCGGTTTGTCCTCGGTGCTGACGAAATCGAATGAGCCGTTCATAATTACTTGATTTTGAGGACGGGCGGCGCGTTCCCGCCGTCCGCGGCCGACGTTTTCATGCGCAAGGAGCCGCTGGTGGTGGTCATTTCGCCGCGCGATTTTTTGATGTTGTCAATGGCGCGGGAAATGACGCTGCGTTTGGTGCAGTAGAGCAGGGTGGTTTCCTCCGAGATGGTGCCTTGTTCGAAAGCTTCCATGCAGGCGTGGTCGAACGTCCGCCAGCCGAAGGGATAACTGGCCTCGATGATTTCATAGAAGGTTTTGCCTTCGCTTTCACCCAGCCGGATGGCTTCCTGGGTGCGGAGATTCGAGCCCATGAGTTCGAGCAGGGCAAAGCGCCCCGCGCCGCCGACTTTGGGCACCAACCGCTGGCTGACCACCCAGCGCAACGAGTCGGCCAGGCGCACGCGGATTTGTTCCTGCTCATCCGGTTCAAACATGCCCAGAATGCGGTTGATCGTTTCGCCCGCATTGATCGTATGCAGGGTGCTGAGGACCAGGTGGCCGGTTTCCGCCGCGCTCAAGGCGATCTTCACCGTATCCTGATCGCGCATTTCGCCGACGAGAATGACCTTGGGCGCCTGACGCAGCGCGGCGCGCAAGCCGTTGACGTAAGAATCAAAATCAATGCCCAATTCCCGCTGGTTGAAAGTCGCCTGGTTGTGCGTATGAACATATTCAACCGGGTCTTCCAAAGTGACGATGTGGACGGGTTTGGATCCGTTGATTTCGTTTAGAATGGCGGCGAGCGTGGTGGATTTGCCGGAACCAGTGGCGCCGGTGACCAGCACCAGGCCGGTTTTTTCCTTGGGGATTTCCTTGAAAATCTCCGGAAACTTCAATTGATCCAGGGTGGGGATGGTCGCATTAAGCTGGCGGCAGACGATGGAATAATTTCCGCGTTGCGCGAATACGTTGACACGGAAGCGGGCCTTGTCTGAAAGCGCGTAGGAAGCGTCGCACGACCCGTGGCGCAACAGGTCCTCAATCTGCCAAAGATTGTCGCCAATGATGTTCAGCGCGATGGTTTCGGTTTGAAACGGAGTAAGCTTTTCGATGGGCGGGTCGAGAGCCACCGGTTTGAGTTCGCCGTAAGCCTCGACTTGCAGCGGGCGATCCACCGTGAACAAAAGATCGGATATCTCCGGCTGTGAAGCCAGCATCGTCGTCAGAACTTGATCCAATTCAGGTCGTCGCATAAATCAAGAGGCGTCGTCGTCTTCCGGCGGATGGGTGAGCAAGGAGCGGAATTTTTTCCGGTCCAGCGCCTTTTCGTAAGCGTCTTCCGGTGAAATGCGTTTCATGCGCACGTGTTCCATGATATGATCATCCATCGGTTGATTGCCGATTTTCTTGCCGACTTGAATCATGCCGGGAAGCTGGTGGGTTTTGCCTTCCCGCACGAGATTGGCGACGGCGGTGTTGAAGACCAAAATTTCAAACGCCGCGATGCGCCCTTTCTTGTCCGTGCGCTTGAACAGGGTTTGCGCCACAATGCCTTTCAACGCTTCGGAAAGCGTCTGGCGGATTTTGTTTTGCTGGTCCGCCGGAAAGACGTCAATGATGCGGTCAACCGTTTTGGAGGCGCTTTGCGTGTGCAAGGTGCCGAAGACCAGGTGGCCGGTGGCGGCAGCGGTGATGGCCAACTCGATGGTCTCAAGGTCACGCATTTCACCGACGAGGATGATGTCCGGGTCTTCGCGCAAAGCGCCGCGAAGTCCCGCGGAGAATGATTTGGTGTGGACTCCGACTTCCCGATGGTTCACCAGACAGCTTTTGCTTTCATGGACGAATTCAATCGGGTCTTCCAGGGTGATGATGTGGTCTTTGCGATTTCTGTTCGCGTAGTCGATCATCGACGCCAGGGTCGTGGATTTGCCAGAACCGGTCGGCCCGGTGACCAGGACGAGGCCCTGGTGAAGCATGGTAAATTTTTTGAGCACCGGCGGCAGCGGCGCTTCCAGCTTTTCAAAATCTTCAAACGTAAGCACGCGGCTGGGAATCTGCCGGAACGCCGCGGCAATTCCGTTTCGGTGATTGTAAAAATTGACGCGGAAACGCGAGATGTTCGGAATTTCGTAGCCAAAATCCACGTCCCCCGTTTCTTCAAATTGTTTGATTTTGTAATCCGGCGCGGTTTCGTAGAGCATGGTCTTGAGCGTGTCATTTTCCAGCGGCGGATAATCCACGCGCTGAAGCTCGCCGTTGATGCGCAACATGGGCGGATTGCCGGAGGTCATGTGCAAGTCGGACGCCTTTTGTTCAAACATCAGGTTGAAAAACGCATCTATTTTGGCCATAAATCCTTTTCTTGGTAAAATGTTAGCTATCGCCGCGCCAAACGCAAGCCATGAACCACCTCTCTGAAATCATCCGCTGCGAAGCCGCCCAACGCGGAGTTTTGTCATTTGCGCGTTTCATGGAACTCGCCCTCTACTGTCCTGTTCATGGATATTATGAAACGAAAAAAGACAATCCCGGCTGGCACGGTGATTTTTACACCAGCGTCAGCGTCGGTGAATTGTTCGGCCAGCTTCTCGCGTTTCAATTCGCCGAATGGCTGGAGGAGCAAGTCCACAGTCCACAGTCCACAGTCCACATTGTTGAGGCCGGCGCGCATGACGGCCAACTGGCCAGGGACATTCTGGCCTGGCTGCGATCCAACCGACCGGAACTGCTCGACCAGATCGAATACTGGATTGTCGAACCCTCGTCACGCCGGCAGGAATGGCAGGGTGAAACTTTGCGTGAGTTCGCACCGCGTGTCCGCTGGTTTGCCGGTTTTCACTCGCTGCTTCAGGAGCGAACGTGTCACTCGTCACCTGCCACTTGTCACCCGCCGTTGCGCGGCGTCATTTTCAGCAACGAACTCCTCGACGCCATGCCCGTCCACCGGTTTGGGTGGGACGCCGCGAAAAAGACCTGGTTCGAATGGGGTGTAACGGTTGACGACGAACAATTCGCCTGGGCCAAGATTCAGCCTTCAGCCTTCAGCCTTCAGCCTTCAGCCTTGGAGTCAGTCCTTCCTGACGGCTATACCATCGAGACCTGTCCCGCCGCCGAAAGCTGGTGGCGCGAAGCCGCGAATGTTTTGGGACATGGGAAATTGCTGACCATTGATTACGGTTTTACTGCCGACGAACTGTTTTCACCCAGCCGCCCGCGTGGCACGCTCCGCGCCTATTTCCGCCATCACGCCAGCGACGACCTTCTGGCCAACGTCGGGGAACAGGACCTTACTGCGCATGTCAATTTTTCCGCCATCCAGGCCGCCGGCGAATCGGTAGGGCTAAAGACCGAAAGCTTTCAGACGCAATCACAATTCCTGACGCGGATTTTGGCAAAGGCATCGAAGGACAATTCCCTTGGCAAACTTGTCGCGTCGAAGCGAAGCGAAGACGGATGGACTTCTGCCCAGTCGCGCCAGTTTCAAACCCTCACGCATCCGGAACATCTGGGCCGCGCCTTCCGGGTGCTGGTACAATCGAGGTAGGGGCACATTCCGTTGCGTGCCTGCTTTTGCCGTTGGAGAAATGCTGTTTGTGCGAATGCATGCCGATTTTCCTTTTCCATTCCTGCCGAAAACCACACCATTCCCCCATCAATTTCCAGGGCATGACCTTCGCTGAATTCAAGAAGAAGTGGTCGCGCTACACCGGCAATCTGTTGATAAGGAAACCGGCATCGGCAACGTGGTTTATCCCCGACTCGTGCCAAAAAACGCCGATTCCGCCGTGAAACTCAAAGAGCGCACGCTCACGAAACTTTACAACGAGCGTCCCGCGTGGCTCGATCTCGCCCACAAAAAATTGGATGCCGCCGTCGCGCCGCCTACGGCTTCCCCGCCGATCTGACAGACGAACAAATTTTGGAAAAGTTGCTCACCCTGAATCTTGCCCGCGCCGCCGAAGAAGTCAAAGCTGCCAAAGTGAAGCAGCCGAAAACCACCCGCGCCAAACGCGAAGATGAAATGATATGAGTCTTTAGTTTATTTGTGATGGCCAGCTAAAGCTTGGACTCCAGCACGGAATTCAATTCGTAATTCAAAATGGAGAGGCAATAAATCGCCGCGGTCTCGACGCGCAGCACGAGCCGTCCCAACGAAATCGGCAGCGCGCCCGACGCTTGGATGGCCTCCAGTTCCTCAGGCGTAAAATCGCCTTCCGGCCCGATCCAAACGCCGACACTTTGCGGCAACCGTCCGTGCTTCGCCTGAAATTCCCGGAAGCATTCACGTGGATGACGGCGTTCCTTTTGGAGGGAACCTACCAATACCAGTTCAAAATGCGTCGGCGTAGCGGCTTTCGGAAGAGAGCCGCACTTTTCGTTTTCCCCGACAAATCCGGCGGTCTGCCGACCGCCGCTATGATAGGGTGCCAGAAAATTTTCGATAGTCGTTGGCGCTTCAATTTGCGGCAGCCACGCCGCGCCGCATTGTTTGATGGCTTCAATCGCCACTTGCTGCCATTTCTCCCGTTTGACGGCGGCGTCTTCTTCGTCGAGTTGCGTCACCACGCGTTCGGTCAGCAACGGCACGATGCGCCGCGCACCGAGTTCAACGGCTTTCTGGATGATGCTTTCGATAATTTTTCCCTTGGGCACGGCTTGCAGCAGTGTGACGGAGCAGGGCAGGGGGGGCGTGAAATTTTTCAGCGACATGGAAAGCGTAACGGCATGGCGCGAACTGGTTTCGACCGCACAAAGGAATTCATTTCCGACACCGTCCAAAACGGTGACGAGCTCGCCGCGTTTCAAACGCAAAACATGCAGCGCGTGATGTGCCTCGCGTCCGTCGAGGCGGAGCGAATCGCCTCGCGTTGATGCTGGAGATAAATAGAACCGGTGCATGACAAAATGTCGGTAGGGACGCGCGGCCCGCGCGTCCGAACGGACGGCTCGGCGAGCCGTCCCTACCCGTTTTCATTGGAACAATTTTTTTGCTTTTTCAAAAAAACTTTTGCTGATGGGGTTGGCGTCTTCGCCGCACAATTCAGCGAATTCCTGCAATTTGACTTCTTGTTCGTGGTTCAAGCGCGTCGGAACTTCGACCTGAACGCGAACGTGCAAATCGCCGTGGCCATAGCCCTGCAGATTTTTCACACCCTTGCTTTTGACACGAAAGGTCGTGCCCGGTTGCGTGCCGGCGGGGACTTTTATCGTTGCCCGGCCATCGAGCGTGGGCACTTCAATTTCCGCGCCGAGAGTCGCCTGGACAAAACTGACCGGCACTTCGCAGAGCAGGTCGTCGCCGTCGCGCTGGAAAATTTCATGCGCCCGGACATGCAACACGACGTAAAGATCGCCCGGCGGCCCGCCCCGAAAGCCGGCTTCGCCGTTGCCGGAGGAACGCAGGCGCGAACCCGCGTCCACCCCCGGCGGAATGCGCAGTTTGATTTTGGAACCGTGTTCGCGCTTTCCCTCACCGTGGCAGGATTTGCATGGTTTTTCCAAAATGCGTCCCGCGCCTTTGCAATGCGGGCACGTTTGCGCGATGCTAAAGATGCCGCGTGACGTGAGCACCTGCCCGCGCCCGCCGCAGGTTGAGCACGTCCGGATTTTTGAGCCGTGCTCCATGCCGGAGCCGTTGCACGCATCACAACGGTCGAGTTTCGACACGGAAATCTCCTTCTCGCAGCCGAGCGCAGCCTCTTCCAGCGTGATTTCCAAATCGTAGCGCAAGTCGCCGCCACGCTGCGGTTGCGACGGGTCCTGGCCGCCGCCGAAGAAACTTTCGAAGATGCTTCCACCGCCGAAAACTTCGCGGAAGATTTCGAACGGATCATGAAAGCCGCCGGCGCCGCCAAACCCGCGGCCGGCCCGCGCGCGCGGATCGAATGCCGCGTGGCCGTATTGATCGTAGGCGGCACGCCGTTGCGGATCACTCAAGACCTCATAGGCCTCGCCGATTTCCTTGAATTTTTCCTCGGCGGTTTTGTCGTCCGAATTTTTGTCCGGATGAAATTTAACGGCCAGCCGGCGATAAGCTTTTTTGATGTCTTCATCGCCGGCGTTGCGACTGACGCCGAGCACTTCGTAAAAATCGCGCTTGGGCATGGCTCAGGCTGCGGGGGACGCAGAAGGTTTTTTGGCGACAACGACCGCCGCCGGGCGCAGCAGGCGGTCGCGCAATTTGTAACCCTTGCGAATTTGTTGGACGACCTGCCCTTCGGGCGCGTCATCGGTTTCCAATTGCGAAACGGCCTCGTGCAGCATCGGATCGAACGGTTTGCCATTGGCATCAATTTCTTCAAGACCGGCCCCGGCGAGAACGCCTTTGAGTTGCTGCTGAATCATGGCGATGCCGGCCTGCAAGGATGCAATTCCGCTTTGCGGGGCTTCCGCGGTTTGTGTGGTGGCCTGCGCCATTTCAAAATGGTCGAGCACGGGCAGCAGTTTCAGCAAAAGCGCGACATTGGCGGATTGAGCAGCCTCGATGCGCTCGCGTGCGGCGCGTTTTTTGAAATTATCGAGATCGGCGGCGGTGCGCAGGAGGCGGTCCCAATGCTCGTCCGCCTTGGCGGCGCGAGTCTTGAGTTCTGCCAGTTGCCCGGGCGTGAGTTCCGGAGTGGAAGCGACGGGAACATTTGCCGCTGCGATGGGCAACGCGGCTTCAGCCGGTTCGGTTTTCGGCGTTGGGATTACCGTTTTCTTCATGTGATTGTTTCAGGTAAAAATAACTTCAATCCGTCAGGTTAGACGATTGTTCGGAAACCGGCAACTGAGATGAAGCGCGTGAGATGAGGCGCGCCGGCTAATTGGGTGGAACCAATTTTTGGAACTCAGGCAGGTTTCGCAGCGAATCGAAGTGCTGGTCCTTGCGCGCTTCGTTCAGCAGATCGTGAGCAGTGGGATTGCTCTTGAGCCGCTGGGCGCTCAAGTCAAGCGACTTGTGGAGGCTTTGCAGAGCCGGGTCGGGCTTTCCCAGCACGGCTTCGAGGGCGGCGAGGTCGTACCAGGGTTCGGGCTGATCGGGAACAAGGGTGACAATTTTTTGAAGGACGCCTTCGAGTTTGGTCAGGTTGCCCAATTCAACAAATTTTTGGGCAATGAAACCGGCTTCGTTGGAAGTAATATGCGGGTTGGCCAACGCACGATCAAAAAGTTCAATGGCCCGATTGGTTTGTTGCATTTGAATATAAATGCCGGCGAGGGACAGGAGGTTTGGAAGATTGCCCGGGTTCGTCCGCGCTTCATTTTCCATGTGCTGCACCTGGGTTTCGATCTGGGCGCGGTTTGCGGATTGGTTTTTGATATCCTCCAACTGTTTCACGAGCGTCTTCCCCTGATCATTGTACGGGTCAAGTTTGTGACAGGTTTGGGCGACGAGCAGCGCGTCGTCTATACGGCCATACTGAAGCAGAAAATTGACGTAACGAATGACGGCTTCCGGACTGTAAGGGCAAAAGGCAAACGCTTGTTTGCATGCGAAATCGGTCTCGCGGATCAGCGCCTGTGTTCCGGCGGTGGTTTTTTGGCGATACTCATCCGGGCATTGCGGACCCAAACGCCAGGAATAAACACCGGCTTGGGAACTGCGCAGCTTGGAAAACGCCTTTTGCGCCTGGTCGTCGCGCACAAATTTGAGGTCGCCCTTGAAGCCGGCATAATTGTGGCGCAAATAGACCCTTTCAATGAAATCCACGATGTTGGAAACCGAGGTGTCATAAGTGATCCAGTTGCCGATGAGCCGGTCGGAATACTTGCTCCAAAAAGCGTGATCCCGCTTAAAGACCTCATCGGGGAGTTCCGGCAGAGGTTTGCGGTTGATTTTCATGATGATGCTGAAGGGCGTTTCATACGGATACATCCATGGCAACGGGAAACTTTCCTCGATGAAAAATTCGTTTTTAGGATTATGATCGAAAATGACTTTGCACAACAAACCGTTGATCATCATCACGGCAACCTGGCCGCTGACCTGCATTCTTCCGCTGGGATCAACATGCACATCCTCGCCGGGCATCATCTGGCCAAGCGGCATCCGGTGTTGCACGTCTTCCATATAATCCTGGAAGCATCGTTGCGAATCCTCAGGACTCGGAATGTAAATCTCGCGGTCCGGATAAACCCCTCCGGGGCTTTTGGCAATTTCGTCCGGATAAGCAGCTTCGAGCAGCAGCCGATTCAAGCGAATGCGAGTGTCGCCCTGGGGATTTTGCGCGAGGAATTGTTGAAGGTAATCCGAAAGCTTCACCTGGGCAAACCGGCTGGTGTCGTAAATCGTGTCAGTTTCAAGCAGCTGGTTCAAGTCAGTGGCCAGCGCCGTGCGCAACCGGCTTTCGTTGCCCTTGCCGGTGATCAAGTCTTGAGTTGGCTGGCCGAGGTTCTGAAAGAGCCACTGGGAGAGCGGGTCTTGTTTGTCACTGGGGCGCAATTTAGCCGCCAAGGCTGGCAGGCTCGTGAAATCCTTGCCGGTGAACCGCGAGGTGGAGACGCGCCAGCGGTTTTCTATGTGGGCACCGCGAGCTTCAAAAATCCAATCCAGCGGTGAAACGATGCGGGCCAGCAGATTGGTTTCGTATGGTTGATCCTTGAGCAAGGTGCGCGCGAGTTCGCTGAAAAAGGGCGGGTCTATCTGCTGGCTGCGAAAATACTGCGCGCGGAGGTAATCGAGATAAGTGCCGTCGGCCAGGGCATTTTGCGTGATAAGATAAACGTCCCGGCGGTCAAAGTTCTGGTCCTGGACAGGCTGGCAATCGTGCGGAATGAAACTGTCACAAAAGATCGCGTAAGTGGGACAAAAACGGCCGGGGTCGGTGCCGCCAAAAAGGACCGTATCCTTGGTCATCTCAGGATAAACCAGATCACCGTAGGGACCTTTCATTGCCTGTTCGCGCAATTTGGCGTCGTAGCTGAACTGGCCATCCGGCGCAACGAACGGCGGGGTGAACATGTCATGTCCAAACCAGTAACCGAACCAGTGGTTCCGTTGTTCGCTGTGCGCCCAGTGGGACAAACCGGAGGCCAGCGGCATGATGGCAAAAAGCCCCAAGGTGATGGCCAACGGGGCGCGCTGACGGTAAATCAGCAGGCTGCCCAGGAAGGTCACGGCGATGCCCACGATCAGCAATCCCGCCACAACCGGGAGGCTGTATTGATTCGGAGCAAAGACCCGGCCCAAGGCCGCACAAAATTGCGCGAAACTCAAGCTGTCGTTTCGGAAGAAAACCATAATGATGGCCGTGCCAAGGAAAACCGCCGCTGCGATGATTAATGCCAGAAAATACGACCGGTCGCTTTCCTGAGGGAGAACGGAGGTGTCACGTATTTTGACCAGGCACTGTCCCGCCAGGGCGGCAAGAACAAAAGCGGCGGCCAGGCAAAAAAAGAGGAGCAGGATGAATAGGTATGACAACAAGCCGGCGTCGCCGTAAAATGTGTGGCACACGCCATCGTAAAGTGTAATCAGCGCAGGCACGATGGTCACCACTCCCAGCAGGATTCCGACGACGCGTATCCGCACGAAATGAGTTGCCATGTAAGCGGCGGTAAGCGCCAGGCCATAACCGATCATGATTGCGATCAGCCCGTGGGAGGTAATAAAGAACACCTTGTTCAACTCCGCCGACTGGCGGTCGGACGACGTGTTCATGAGCACCATCAGCAGCACGCCGACGCAAAGATAGATCGCGACCAGACCGGCGATCCAGGAGCGTTCGCGTTTTTGCATTTTGAAGAAAAACAACAGCGGCACCAGCGCAACGAACACCAAAACCCAGTTGAACTCGGTGGCAATATCGCTGACCAGAATGCCGAGCTGCACGATGAAATGACCGGGATCATGGATAACGTCCGACGGACTGGCTTTCTCGTACTGACCGCGGCTTAACGCGTGGAAAAATCCCTCGACGGTGCGGGGATAACCCCATTGCATCGGCGGATCGGTCATGCCCGCAATCGGCTCGTAGAAGAAAAATGATGCGCCCGCCAACCAAAGCACGCCGAGTACAATGACAACCAGCCATTCCCACCCCCATTTTTTCGTTTTCAATGCCAGCCACACAAGCGCTCCTAAAGCAGCCAGGAATGGGAAAAAGAGAATCGGGACCTTCATGCTGGCCAGCAACAATCCAAATACTGCTGCTGCCAACAATGCCATGACTATGTCACGGAAAGGTTTAATCACGTCTTCCTTGGATTGAAAGGATAGCCAGACAAAGGCTGCGATTGATAAAATGCCGACGGTGTGATAAATGACCAGCACCATCTGGGCAGTATCGAGCATGTTGATGAGATGGGCGTTTTGTGCGGCCAGTCCCGCCAGATAAACAATGCTGTTCCAGATTAAAAGGTTGCGGCCGAGACGCGGTTGGACGAAGACAATGACAAACTCAATACCCATTGCCGCGCAAAGCAGGGTCTGGTGAATGGTCAGGCAGATTCCAAAAAAGAACATGGCGCAGTAGAGGTAGCGTCGCTGGTGCGGAGCGTAAATCCACCTCAGGAGACAAAGCAGAACGATCATCATCCACGGCGCACCGAAGGGAGAAATTCGATTGATGACGACCGACTCGCTCCACATGACGCCCCCGAGGCCAAGCAGCAGGCCCGCGACAATTCCTGAAACCATACAGATGACGTTTTCCCATTTTCCTGTCATGTTCCGCAACTCTTCGATTCCTTCCATGAGCATGCTGCTGCCTCGTGAAACCATGAAGGCCACCAAACCGCAGGCCAGGGCGGCGGCGGTGGCTTCGCCCACTTCCACGCGCCACGCGACGTTTCCAACCACCAGCAGTTTCGTCCAAAGCCAGGAATAGATCGCCCAAAAGGGATAACCCGGCGGATGGGGAATGCCCGCGTAGAATGAGCCGGTGCATAATTCGCCGGAGTCCTCCAGAGTTTGCTCCGGCGCCAGCGTTAGAAAATAAACGATCCAAATCACCGCAAAGGTGATGACCAGTGCCAGCCAGTCTATTTTACGGAAGAGCGGAGGCACTCGTATGGGTGCTGGGGGAGGCGTCTTGGCGGCAGGCGGCGGCTTCACAGCCTGGCCCCTGGCGTTCTTCAGTTTTTGCTTTTCCATTTTGGGTGTCAGTCGTTTGGTTTCAAGAACGGTGTAAAACCAATAGTAGAAGTGGAACCACTGCGGTTTGTCGATTCAAAAGTGGCGGGTAAAATATTGTGCTCGATCTGCGACGAGCCTCGGGTCAGGTAAGCGACGAAGTTTTGATTGCTTAACATCATGGCGACCGCAGGATCATGCCGGGGTGAGGCGGCAGAAATGTTGTTTTCCTGTTTGAAAACCGCCAGGACCAGCAGCATGCAAACGGTTGTGGGGGCAAGCCAGTTAAAGGCCATGACCACTTTGAGCCTGGTGAACGGTGTTGGGAAAAGCCGCCGTTTAATTCTCGCCGAGGGGCGGCGCGGTGCCCAGGAATTTAATTGAGTCTCCAGCCAGTTCATCTCTTTCATACGTTGTCCTTTCCAAACAGAGTTTGATCTTTTGCAAACCGTAGCGGTATCGGCCGGCGGCGGTGTTGGGCGAAATGTCCAGCACCCCGCCAATTTCGTCGAACGTGCAGCGATGCCAGATTTTCAACACAATCACTTCGCGCTGTTCCATTGGCAGTTTGGCGAGGCACTGCATCGCGGCGCGCTCCGCCGGACTTTCCGCCGGGCCTTTCTCAAACCACCGGTGCGCCTCCAGTTCGCGTGTCAACCGCCGCCACAAGGAGCGCCGATAATTCCGCGCGCGATTTCTGAAGCTGCGCACGCAGTAATGCTCCAGCGTGACGGGAGGTTCCGGCCTTTGCAGAAGCGCGAGGAAGGTTTCCTGCAAGACGTCCTCCGCTTCGCCGTGGCTAAGACCCAGCGCGCGGCCATAGAGAATCAACTCCGCCGCTTTCTTCGTGTACAGATTTTCGCGCCAATCGCTCACGATTTCATTACATAGACACCGGTGACCGGAAATTTGTATAAAAAAATTCAAACAGGGAAACATTGAACATCCAACATCAAACGCCGAACACCCAATAATCGGGTGCGCAATGACATGCGATGTTCGATGTTGAGCGTTGAATGTTCGATGTTTATGACTTGCCTCAGTTCCAGCCCAGCCAATGCCCGCCGTGCCAGGTGATGAACGCCAGAATCCAGGCCAGAGCGCCCATGTAAAGCCACTGGAACACCGGCCATTTCCAGGAATTGGTCTCCCGCCGCACCACCACCACCGTGCTCGCGCATTGCAGCGCAAAGACGTAAAACACCATCAACGTGACAGCCAGCAGCGGTGTGTAAAGCGGCGATCCGTCCGGCCGCGTTTGCGTCCGCAAGGTCTGGGCCAGCGCCTGCTTGCCGGACTCGGATTCGTCGGCGCTGCCGACGTTATACACCGTGGACATGGTGCTGACGAACACTTCGCGCGCGGCAAACGATGAAATGATGCCGATGCCCATCTTCCAATCAAAACCCAGTGGGGCGATGGCCGGTTCGATGAAATGCCCCATCCGGCCGGCGAAACTGTTGCGGAGTTTTTCGCCCGCGAGTTCAGCCGAAGACGGTGTGTTGGCGTTGCGCGCAATTTGTTTTTCCATCACCCCGTTTTCGGTTCTCGGATACGTGGCCAGAAACCAGAGCAGAATGTTGATGCCCAAAATGACCGTGCCCGCGCGGCGCAGGAACAACCGCGAGCGATCCCACATGTGCCGCGCCACCACGCGCAGCAGCGGGCGCTTGTAAGGCGGCAATTCCATGATGAGCATCGGGGTTTCGCCTTTGAGCAGCGTTTTTTTGAACAGCCAGGCCATCAGCAGCGCCACCACCGTGCCCAGCAGATACATCGCCAGCATCGTCAAGCCTTGAAGCTTCAGGATGCCGAGGATTTTGATGTCGGGAATACACGCCGCAATCAGCAGCGTATAAACCGGCAACCGCGCCGAGCAACTCATCAGGGGTGCCACGAGGATGGTTACCAGCCGGTCCTTGGGTGTTTCAATCGTGCGTGTGGCCATGATGCCGGGAATCGCGCAGGCGTACGAACTCAGCATGGGGATGAAGCTTTTGCCGTGCAACCCGACCTTGCTCATCAGCCGGTCCATCAAAAATGCCGCGCGTGCCATGTAACCGGTGTCTTCCAGAAAACCGATGAACAAAAACAGCAGCAGGATTTGCGGCAGAAAAACAATCACCGCGCCAACGCCCGCAATCACACCGTTCACCAGCAATGAATTCAAATCGCCGGGCGGAATCAGTTTGCCGATCATGCCGCCCAGCCAATGCACCATTGCCTGCAATGCGTCCATGGGAAGCTGCGCAAAGGTGAAAATGCTCTGGAACAGCAGCGTCATGATGCCGATGAAAATCAGCGTGCCCCAGATTTTGTGCGTGAGGACGCGATCCAGTTTGTCGCTGAACGTCTCGCCCGGCGGCGCGAGTTCGGAGGTGACCGCCTGCTGCATTTCTGCGATGCGCGCATATCGCCACTCAATGGGCGCGCCGCGCCAATCTATGCCGTGCGTTTCCAGCCGTTTGCGGGCGGCGGCCACGGCATCCTGAATTTTTTGTGGATAATGTTCCTTGGACGATGCCAGCGCTTTTTCGTTGGTGAGCAGCAGCAGCGCCTCCGCGGTGGCCTGCAATCGCCGTTCCTGAAAAGTTGCTGCCAGCAGGTCGGCCAGGCCGGTGGCTTCAATCCGAAACAATCCGGGTAACTGGCAAAACAACTCCGGCTTCATTACGGGGGGACTCTGAACGGCGGCGACGATTTTCGCCCGCAGTTCCGGCACACCGGTGCCATTGCTGGCGACCACCGGCAACACCGGCACCCCCAGTGCTTCGGCGAGTTTCTTTTCATCAATACGTTGGCCGTTGGCTTCGGCCACGTCCACCATGTTCAGGGCGATGAGCGTGGGATGGCCCAACTCGACGACCTGGGTGGCGTAATAAAGGTTCCGCTGAAGGTTCGAGGCGTCCACGACGACCACAATCAAATCCGGCGGCGGCAATTCGGGGAGGCGGTTGAGCAGCACATCGCGCGAAATCTGCTCGTCGAGCGAATTGGGGCTGAGGCTGTACGTGCCAGGCAAATCGAGAACGCGGATGTCCGTTTTTGCGGGAGTGCCCAGCAGTTTGCCTTCCTTGCGTTCGACGGTGACACCGGCGTAATTGCCGACCTTGGCGCGCAAACCGGTGAGCGCGTTGAACAAGGTTGTTTTGCCGCAATTCGGATTACCCGTCAGAATGACGTAGGGGTGACGAGTGACGGGTGACGGGTGACGTGAATCGGCCGGCTTTCGGTTGGTTTCCGGCGTTGGGGACGCGGCATCACCACTGTGCGGGATTGGCTCGGATGAATCCATGTTGGACAGACAAATCAGTGCGGCTTCATGCCACTTGTCACGTACCACCCGTCACCCTTACAAGGATTTGCTCGGCCTCATGCTTGCGCAACGTGAGGTTGTAGCCGCGGACTTTGATTTCCACCGGGTCGCCGAGCGGTGCAAAACGAACGAGTTGAACGGCGCTGCCGACCAGCAACCCCATTTCCATGAGGCGCGGACGGCTTTCGGGCGGCAATTTGATTTCGGCCACCGTCGCCGTTATGCCCACGGCAACCGAACTCAGCGGCTGGGGAGCGTCGGACATAAATTTATCAGGCTTTGGCGGCGACAGGCTCCACCAAAATGGCTTTGGCCAGCTTTTCACTCAGGGCGAGGCGGGCGTTGCAGACCTGGCAGATGACATTGGCTTCACTGCTCAAAAGTTTGATGCGTTGCTCCTCGCCCAGGCCAAGTTCGCGCAGCCGATCGCGCAATTCGGGCGATGCCACCAGTTCCTTGATGCAAACGGTGGTGCCGGCGGCGACGTGGTTCAACGGGCAGACCGACGGCCCGGCACAACGGCCTTCAACCACTTTAAAATCTGTCGCCGATTTTTTCACGACGCCACAACGTAGGTCAAGGGCGACTTCGGGGCAAGCAGGTTCTTGCCACGGGTTTGGCAATTTTTGGCTTCCAAGCTTTGAACCGGGCGGGCGATGGGATCATTGCTCCCGGCTAATGGCAAACATCCAATGGGAGAACTTGCCCGCCCGCCGGATGAATCCGGCGGGCGGCGGTGATGTTCGGTTGCCCAACTTTTGGCTTCTAGGTTTTGTCTGATTCGGGCAGGATGAGCCGAAATTTCGGAAGACCATGTATTTCGGGAAAAAAATAGTGGTGGTGATGCCGGCCTACAACGCGGCCAAAACGGTCACCCAAACCGTGGACGAAGTCCACCAGCAGGGGATCGTGGATGAAATCATCCTCGTGGATGATCGCAGCCGTGACGACACCGTGGCGGTCGCGTCGTCGCTGCTGGGCGTGCGGGTCCATGTTCATGAACGCAACATGGGTTACGGCGCCAATCAAAAAACCTGCTACCGGCTGGCGCTGGAGGCCGGCGCGGATGTTGTCATCATGGTCCACGCGGATTATCAATACACGCCGAAGCTGATTCCGGCGATGGCGTCCATCATCGCCAACGGCCTGTATCCGTGCGTGCTGGCCAGCCGCATTTTGGGCGGATATTCTCTCAAAGGCGGAATGCCGGTTTGGAAATACATCGCCAACCGTTTTCTGACTTTGACAGAGAATGTTTTGCTGGGGGCAAAACTCTCGGAATACCACACGGGCTACCGCGCCTTCTCGAGGGAACTTCTGGAAAAGCTTGACCTGTCGAAAAATTCCGATGATTTCGTTTTTGACAACCAGATGCTCGCGCAAATCTTCTGGCATGGCTTTACGATCGGCGAGGTGAGCTGTCCGACGAAGTATTTCAAGGAGGCGTCTTCGATCAATTTCCGCCGCAGCGTCAAATATGGGCTGGGTTGCCTGGCCATCGGATTGAAATTCCGTCTGGCGAAAATGGGATGGCTCCGGTCGGAACTGTTCAGTTCAATGCCGCGGCGAGGCGCGATTTCTTCCGGTTGACGGTGGCGCGGGGGAGCACGCCGGATTTTACGGCCTTGTCGAATGCAGAATGGACCCCGGGCAGAAATTTGACCGCTTCGTCCTTTTTGCCGGCGGTGAGCAGCGTGCGATAATCTTTTTCCAGACGGTGCAAGCGCGATTTGACGCTGCGATTATGCTGGTGTTTGCGCTCGTTGCTGCGCGCCCGGCGTTCGGCTGATTTCGTATTCGGCATAAATTATAATTTCGCTTAAAAGGGTGGCAAATCTAGTCGAACGCAAGTGAATGTCAACGGTGAAAGCTGACTCATCACGCTTTACTTTCGGGACGTTTGCATGTTTGCTGTTCGGAACATTGGGTGGTGGTCCCGCAACGGATGAATAAAAAGCTGCAAATTTTACATCTGGAAGACGACCCGGATTTCGCCGAGTTGGTTCGTTCGCTTTTTGCCCAGGACGGTTTGGACGTCGAGTTGAAATGCGCCGGCGACCGTGTGGCGTTTGAGGCGGCATTGGATGCCGGGGCGTTTGACGCCATTGTTTCGGACTATCACCTGCCGTCGTTCTCCGGCTTGGAAGCGCTGGCCATGGTGCGGAAAAAAAATCCGCATGTTCCGTTCATTCTCGTTTCCGGCACCATCGGCGAACAGGCGGCGATAGAGAGCTTGAAGGCCGGCGTGACCGATTATCTGCTCAAGCAGAATCCGGATCGGCTGCCATCCGCCGTCCGCCGGGCCGTGCAGGAAGCCGAAGAACGAGCCAGGCTCCGGGCGGCGGAAACGGAATTGGTTCGGCGCGAAAAATATTTCCGCACCCTCACGGAAAATTCGCTTGACGTGCTCTGCATTTTGAACCGCGACGGAAACCTTCTCTACACCAGCCCTTCGATCGAGCATGCGCTGGGCTACAAACCGGAGGAGTTACGCGGACAAAATTACCTGGCCCGCGTGCATCCCGATGATTTGTTACCAGTGCAGGAGGCGTTTCAATTCGCGCTCGATCACCCGGAACGCACGGTAAAAATACAATTTCGCCACCAAAACAAAAACGGTGAATGGCGGCATCTGGAACTGGTCGGCCAGAATCGTCTGCAAGACCCGGAAATCGGCGGCCTGGTGGCCGATTGCCGCGACGTGACGGACCGCTGGTGCGTGGAGGAGGAATTGCGCAACAGCGAAAAACAATATCGCCTCCTCTTTCACGGCAATCCGAATCCGATGTGGGTGTTCGACCTCGAAACCCAGGCGTTTTTGGAAGTCAACGAAGCGGCCATTCAACATTATGGCTATTCGCGTGAAGAATTTCTGACCAAGACCCTCGCGGACATTCGTCTTACGGAAAAAGACGGCCAACCCAAAAACCTCTCACTCGACACGGCCGGTCGCAACGTCATTTGGCGTCAGCGGCGCAAGGACGGCAGCCTCATTGACGTGGAGGTTGTTTGGAGTCCGATTGTTTTTGGCGAGCGCTTTGCCGCATTGACCATGGCTTCCGACGTGACCGAGCGTCTGCGCATTGAGCACCGCAACTCGATTTTCTTCAAGCTCGGCCATCGGCTTAGTTCAGCCAGCACCAATTCCGAGGCGGCCATGATCATTTGTGACGCTGCCGACGCGCTATTCAAGTGGGATGATTTCGCGCTCGATTTGTATTTCGCCGAGCGCGATGAAGTTTTTTCGCTGCTCACCATCACCACGGTCGAAGGCCAGCGGGTGGAAATTCCCGCATCGCCCCAGCCCAAAACCGCCAATGCCCTCGTTCAGCGCGTTATTAAGAAAGGGGCGGAACTGCTGTCGTCCTTTGAAAACAAGCGCTTTTCCGCCGTCACCATGCTCGCGCCCATCCGCAAAGGCGAGCAGGTCATCGGCTTGCTTTTTGTCCAGAACCACACGCCCGGCGCCTACACCAATCGCGATTTGGAAGTACTCCAGACTTTGGCCGACCAGTGCAGTGGCGCGTTGGAACGTGTCCGCGCCGAGCAGGATTTGCGCGAGAGCCAGCAGCGTTTTCGCGATCTGTTTGAGAATTCACCCGATGCCATTTTTGTCGAAGACTTGGAGGGCATGGTGCTGGACGTAAATTTTGCCGCGTGCGTGCTGCACGGTTTGACCCGCGAACAATTAATTGGCAAAAATGCCCTGAACGATCTCATCCCGCCGTCGCGCCGGGAGAACGCCCGCCGCGATTTCCAAAAGCTGACGAGCGGTAAATTGTCCTGGGTTGAGGGGGAAAGCCTGACCGCTGCCGGCAAGAGCACCCCCGTCGAAGTGCGCGCCGGTCGCATGGAATATGACGGCAAACCGGCCCTGCTGTTGCATGTGCGCGACATCTCCGAACGGCGTGCTGCGGTGGTAGCGGTGCAAAGTTCCGAAATGCTTTTCCGTTCCGTGTGGGAAAATTCCGTGGATGGAATGCGCCTGACGGATGAAAACGGCGTCATTATCGCCGTCAACAAGGCCTGCTGTGATCTGGTCGGCATGAAGGCGGAAGAGTTGGAAGGCAAGCTGTTTACCATCGTCTATGCCGAATCCGAAAATCCACAGGTCATACTCGAAAAACATCGGGAACATTTTCGCGCCCGTGCCGCGAACCGTAAAATTCAACGGCAATACACCCTTCACAATGGCCAGACAATAGCATTGGAAATCACCGATTCATTTATTGAATTGCACGGACAGCCGCTGCTGTTGTTCAGCTTGTTTCGTGATGTCACGACGCAACGGCGATTGGAAGAACAGTTGCGCCAGTCTCAAAAAATGGAAGCCATCGGCCAGCTTGCCGGCGGGGTGGCGCATGATTTCAACAACATCCTCACCGTCATTCATGGACATGCCTCGCTGTTGTTGTCTTCCGAGCTTGAGGAATCAGCGTCGCGATCGGCGCAGCAAATCAGCCAGGCCGCTGAGCGCGCCGCCGCATTGACACGGCAATTGCTCACGTTCAGCCGCCGTCAGCTCATTCAGCCCAGGAAATTGGACATGAACAAAATCGTCGGCAACATGACCGATTTGCTGGGACGGCTTTTGGGCGAGGACGTGTCATTGCAATTAAATTACTGCCCGTCGCCGGCGATGGTGGAGGCTGATATGGGCATGATGGAGCAGGTATTGCTCAATCTGGCCGTCAATGCGCGTGATGCCATGCCCAAAGGTGGAAGACTCACTGTGCGCATTTCCATCGTGGACTTGGATGAAGCTCACGTTCAACGCCATCCCGAAGCGCGTGTCGGGCGCTTTGTTTGTGTCAGCAATACGGACACCGGCTGCGGCATTCCGCCGGAAAATCTCCAGCGCATCTTTGAGCCGTTTTTTACCACAAAAGAAGTCGGCAAAGGCACGGGCCTGGGCTTGGCGACGGTTTATGGCATTGTCAAACAGCACCAGGGCTGGATTGAGGTCGAAAGCACTGTCGGCAAAAGCACGACATTCCGTATTTACATTCCCTATGTGGGCTCGGCACAAGCCGAAACGGAAAAGCCGACAACCCAAACCAGCATTCGCGGTGGCACGGAAACCATTTTGCTTGTTGAAGACGAGAGGGCGGTGCGGGAACTTGTTTCGCGCGTCCTCCAAAAATACGGCTACAAAATTTTGCCGGTCGGCAATGGCGTCGAAGCCCTTGAGATCTGGAACCAGCACAAGAACGAAATTTCCCTGTTGTTCACCGACCTGGTAATGCCCGATAATATGAACGGTCGGGAACTGGCGGAAAAACTCTGGGCCGAACGGCCCGGGTTGAAGGTTATTTTTACCAGCGGCTACAGCTCCGACATTGTTGGCAAGGATTTCAAGCTGGAGCCGGGGTTGAATTATTTACAGAAACCTTACCAGCCACAGGCGCTCGCGGTGGCCGTGCGCCGTTGCCTTGATGATAAAAACGCTGGATAACACGGTTTTCCCTGCCGCACATTCCAACTTTTCTTTGCCTGTGTTCTTTGCTTAAACTCTGCGCATGATTATCGCGCCTTCGCTACTCGCCTCTGATTACACCCGCTTTGGCAGGGAAGTCGAACGCGCCGACCGTTCCGGCGCGGACTGGCTGCACCTCGACATCATGGACGGGCATTTCGTCCCAAACATTTCCTTTGGGCCGGAACTCGTGCGCGCCATTCGTCCCCTGACCAAGATGTTTTTCGACGTTCACCTCATGTGTTCGCGGCCGCAAATTTTGATCGAACCCTTCGCCAAAGCCGGCGCAAATGAAATCACCGTTCATGTCGAACTTCACCAGCAGGTCACGTCGCTCATTTGGAAAATTAAGTCGCTCGGCAAAAAGGTCGGCCTGGCCATCAACCCGCCCACGGCCATTTCGCTGGTTCAGCCGTATCTTGACCAGATTGACCTGCTGCTGGTGATGACCGTCAATCCGGGCTTCGGCGGACAGGAATTCATTCACGAAACGCTGCCCAAAATCCAGCAGGCCGAGGCCTGGCGACGCGAGCGGAAACTTTCCTATCGTATCGAGGTGGACGGCGGTTTGAATTATCAGACCGTCGCCGAATGCGCCCGCGCCGGTGCGGACACCTTTGTCAGCGGCACGACCCTGTTTGGCGCGCACAATCTCAAAGCCGCCGTCAAGAAAATGCGGAAAATCGTCAATGCGAATGACCCAGCGTTGGCGGATTTAAAAGTTTAAATTCTGCCATGTCACAAATCAGATTCGGCACGGACGGCTGGCGCGCGGTAATCGCGGAGGATTTCACCTTTGCGAACGTCGCTCGCGTCGCGCAGGCGACGGCGGACTTTTGGAAGTCTGAAGTCCAAAGTCCCAAGTCCAAAGTCTTTGGGTGCGAACTCAAAGTCGTTGTCGGCTATGACCGGCGTTTTCTATCCGGCCGGTTTGCGCAAATCACCGCCGAAGTTTTCGCCGGTAATCATTTCCAAGTCATCCTCACGCCCGAGCCGACGCCGACGCCGTCAGTTTCATTCGCCGTCAAACATCTGCGCGCCGTCGGCGGCGTGGTGATTACCGCCAGCCACAATCCAGCCATCTTCAATGGCTTCAAACTCAAGTCGTACTACGGCGGTTCCAGTGATTCGGAAACGTGCCGATCCGTCGAAGGGTTTCTCGACCGCAATCCGGTCAAAACTCTGCCGCTGGCCGGGGCCGTCAAAGCCGGCCGGATCAAAATTGCCGATGTCCGTCCCGCGCATTATGCCGCGCTGAAAAAGCTGGTGGATTTCAAGCTCATCGCGAAATCGAAACTGCGTTTTGCCCACGACGCCTTGTTCGGCGTGGGCGCGGGCTGTTTCGAACAGTTGCTGGCCGGGACAACATGCAAAGTCACCACGCTCAATGGCAATCATGACCCGTTGTTTGGCGGCATCAATCCCGAGCCAATCGTGCAGAATTATGCGCGCAGTCAGGCCTTTCTCAAAAAACACCCCCACGATATTTGCCTGGTGACCGACGGCGACGCCGATCGTGTGGGCGGCATGGACGGCCACGGCGGTTATTTGACAACCCACCAGATTATCTGCCTGCTGCTGCATCATTTGATCGTGAATCGCAAGGGCAGGGGATCCGCCTCCGCCAAAACGGCTTCGGCGCGACCGTTGCGCGTGGTCAAGGCGCTGACGACGACCTCGATGGTGGACAAGATGTGCGCGGCTTACGGCCTGCCGCTGGTTGAGACCGGTGTTGGGTTCAAATATATTTGCGCCGAGATGCTCAAGGGCGACGTGCTGCTCGGCGCGGAAGAAAGTGGTGGCATCGGGTTTCCCGGCCATATTCCCGAACGCGACGGCATCGCCGCTGGATTGATGCTGCTGGAATTGCTGGCGACCGAAAGAGTTTCCGTGAACAGACTGCTGGCGAAGCTGGAGAAACAATTTGGCCCGCATCGTTACGGGCGGATAGACACGCATTATCCGCTGCAAAAGCGCGCTTCGCTGATGGAATTTTTGAAAAACAATCCGCCAGACAAACTTTTAGGCTCGCCGCTTGCGGACATCAAGACGTTCGACGGTGTGAAATTCGTCGCGGAAGATTCCTCGTGGCTCATGCTGCGCGGTTCCGGCACGGAACCCGTCCTGCGGATTTACGCGGAGACGAAGTCCGCTGCCGGCGTGCAGAAGCTGCTAAAACTCGGGGTTTCATTGACACGACGCTGAAAATTTCCACAATGCACGCATGATTAATTCCGGAATTCTCAACCCGCAAATGCTTTCGCTGCTGGCACGCGTGCGCCACACCAACGCGCTGGTCATCGCTGACCGCGGCTTTCCGTTCTGGCCGCAGATCGAGACGGTGGACATTTCGCTGGTGGACGGCGTGCCAACAGTCCTGCAGGTGCTCGCCGCCGTCCGCGCCAACCACAACTTCACGCAGGCTTACATGGCACGGGAGTTCCAGAAGAACAACACCACCGCCGCGCGCGAAAAATTCACCAAAGGATTGGAGAGGATTTCCACCACATTCGAGCCGCACGTGGAATTCAAGAAGCGCGTCCCGGGCGCCATCGGCCTGATCCGCACCGGCGATACCATTCAATATGCGAACCTGATTTTGATTTCCGGCTAGCGGACGGCGGGGTCAACGGCGGCCTTTCGCGCCCCGCTGGCCTCATCCTTCAATTGTCAGTGGACTTAGAGCATATTAAATAATACT
>PLAY01000112.1 GCA_003134375.1 Limisphaerales bacterium
CACATACACCGGCGCCTTGCGGGCGGCGACGAGGCTTTCCAGCGTCTTGGCCAGCGGCAATTCGGAATACGCATGCTCCAGCGGCACCGGCCGGTCTGTGGACGTAACGGCCACCGTCGGCCGCCCATTGAGTCGCGTGAGTTCCTCCTCGAAAAACGTCGTGTCGCCCAGCGTCGCGGACATCAGGAGAAACCGCGCCTGTGGCAGCGTCAACAAGGGAACTTGCCACGCCACGCCGCGCTCGCGGTCGGCGTAATAATGAAATTCGTCCATGACGACCTCCTGCACATTGGCCGCCGCGCCTTCGCGCAACGCGATGTTCGCGAGGATTTCGGCGGTGCAGCAGAGGATGGGCGCGTCGCGGTTGACCGACGCGTCGCCGGTGCTAAGGCCGACGTTGTCGGGACCGAACTCGCGGCAGAGGGCCATGAACTTTTCATTCACCAGCGCCTTGATGGGACAGGTGTAGATGGAGCGTCGGCCTTGGGCGATGGCTTGGAAATGCAGGGCGGTGGCCACGAGCGATTTGCCCGACCCGGTGGGCGTGTTCAGGACGACGTTCTTCTCCTCGAACAACTCCAGAATGGCCGATTCCTGGGCGGGATAGAGCTGCAGCCGCCGTCCCTCCACATAATCCAGAAAGCGCCCCAGCAAGACATCATTGCCGGGCTTCTCCTCCCGCGGAATCAAATCATATAACGTTGCCGGCACAGTCCACCCACTCTACGCAGGCGGAGGGGCATTGAAAAGACAGATGCGTGAATTTACCGGAGAGGAAATGAACTGGTAACAAACTGTTACCGGTTGAACAAGGAGGGATCTCAGTTGGTTGCAAATTGTAACCAACTGAAATTGGAAGCCGCTGCCGAAATCCCGCGATGCTCCGCCCAACCCTGCAACCACACCCGCCAACGGCGGCTGGCAAATAGGTAACAAAACTTTCAATCGGGTAATAAAACAGGTAATCCGCCGACCCCATCGTGCACGCTCCCGACCTTCCCAAAATTTGAGCGATTCTCAGAATGTGGCTGGCTGCATCCCTTTGTGACAGTTAACCGAGCCGTTCCGCTTCAGTCATGATTGCCTCCAACTCTTCCCAGCGCGCGTAGAGCTTGGCAAGGTTTTCCTTTGCGGCGGCGAGATCGGCGGTGAACTGGTTGGTTTGCGTGGCGTTCGGTTTTTTAGATGGCCAGCCGACGCAGAAAATCCGACGGGGAGACGATCTGGATGCCGCGAAATTCCCGGAGCGCCAGCAGGTGTTTCTTGTCGCCGCTCACGATATAATCCGCTGCCGCCGCCAAAGCGCATTCCAGAACCATTTCATCGCCGGGATCAGGCGTCGCCCCCGTGGCGCGTTCCGTGGGGAAAATCAATTCCGCCGATTCGGTCAGGGCGTCAACCCATTCGACCGGCTCGCGCCGGGGATAATCCAACCGCAGTTCCTCGATGGTTTCGTGATACTCGGCCAGCAACGCGGGGCTGACCACGGCTTCGCAGCGGCCTTGCGCCCAGGCTGCCAGACAGTCAAATGGCGCGCCGAGCCAGAAGCTGGCACTCGCCACCACGTTGGTGTCGAAGACCACTCTCACTGTTTGCGGCGGCCTGCCGCGTGAGGCCGAAGGTCTTTTACGCGGTTTCTCACCCGTTGCACGGCACGCGTGACGGCAGCTTCATCCGCCGGAGTCATTTCGGGAAGCTCGCGTCCGCCTAGCAGCAGCGACCGCACCCGGGCCGGGGTCAAGGCCCGGCGTTTACGCAGCACAATCAGCCCGTTGGTGTAACCGACATCCAGCTGGTCGCCGGTTTTGATCCGCGCCTGTTCGCGGATGGCTTCGGGAATGACCATCTGTCCTTTGACTGATATGTTCGCAATCATGCGGTAAGCCTAGCATTACTTTGGAAAGAATCAAGCCTGTTAAAGTCGTAGGAGACGACGTAAGAAGTCTCTAACTTATCCTTCAAAAACCGAAGAAAAAATGAGCCTCGTTACCTCGGCTCCTACAAAAGGAGATTGACGACTTTAACCGAGCCGTTCCGCCGCAGTTTTGATTGCCTCTAGCCCCTCCCGGCGGGCGTAGAGCTTCGCGAGATTTTCATTCGCGGCGGCAAGATCGGCAGTTAGCTGGCGGGTTCGCGTCGCGGGCGTGCAATGAAAGGCCACGCAACTCCCGGCACCGGGAAAATCCACGATAAAAAAACCTTGCCCGCAAACCGGCGGCGTTTACTGTCTGGCCGCATGTGCTTTTCCAGTCGTATCCGCGTTGTTTTCCCGGTAATATTGGGACTTGGTCTGGCGGCTGCATCCGCCGGCTTTGCGCAATTGCCGGCCATTCCCACCGCACGCGAGCCGGTCACCAACCTCTATCATGGAGTGGCGGTCGTGGACGATTATCAGTGGCTCGAAGACGCGGCCAGCCCCGCCGTGCGCGACTGGACCCGCCGGCAAAACGAGTGCACCCGCGCCTGGTTCGACAAGCTGGAGTTTCATGATGGATTGGAGCAGGAGCTTTCGGAATTGATCGCGGATGAATCGGCCAGCTATGGCCTGGTTGATTGCCGGGGTGGAATCATCTTTGCCACGCGTTTCAAACCGCCGGCGCAGCAGCCGGTGCTCGTCCGGCTGAAATCGGTTTATCCGCCCGCGTTGCGCCGGGTCGTGTTCGATCCCAACGTCTGGAACACCAACGGCACGACCGCGATGGACTGGCTGGCACCGTCCACGGACGGGCGGCTTGTGGCCATCTGCCTCTCCGAGAACGGCAGTGAAAACGGCATGCTGCATTTTTTTGAGACGGACACGGGCCGTGCGCTGCCGGATATCATTCCCGGCGTTCAGTATCCGACCGGCGGCGGCAGCGCCGCGTGGAACGCGGACGGAACGGGCATTTTTTACACACGTTATCCGCACGAGGGCGAGCGGCCAGAGGGTGATCTGCACTTTTACCAGCAAATTTGGTTTCACAAACTGGGCACGCCGGTCAGCGCCGACACGTATGAGCTGGGCCGCGAATTTCCGCGCATCGCGGAGATTGAACTTGCCGTGAGCGAGGATGGCCGGTGGCTCCTGGCCACGGTCGCCAACGGTGACGGCGGCGACTTCGCCCATTACCTGCGCGACGCCTCCGGGTCGTGGCATCAACTCACCCGGTTCGAGGACGGGATCAAGGTGATCAAGTTCGGCAAGGATGCGGCGTTGTATCTGCTCTCCAAAAAGAATGCGCCGCGCGGAAAAATCCTGCGCCTGCCGCTGGCGGATCCGGATTTGGCGAAAGCCACCGTGGTCGTGCCGGAAGGCCGGGGTGTGGTGGACAATTATGAGCCGTCCGCCAGCGGGCTTTACGTCGCGGTGATGGAGGGCGGGCCGTCGCGCCTTTGGTTTTACCCAAAAAACCGCGGTTCAGCCGTCGAGGCGCCGGTTCTGCCTGTTTCATCGGTGAACGGGCTTCATTGCTGGCACGGCGACGAGCTGTTGTTTGCGAACACCAGTTTCCTTGTTCCGCCCGGGTGGTATGAATGGAAGCCGGGACTGGCCAAGCCGCGCCCGACGGCGTTGCGGATGACTTCCCCGGCGAATTTTGATGACATCGAGGTGGTCCGTGAATTCGCTGTTTCCAAGGACGGGACAAAGATTCCGATCAGCATCCTGCGGAAGAAAGGCATTCAACTGGACGGACGGAACCCGACGCTGCTCACGGGTTATGGCGGCTACGGCATCAACCTCGCGCCCGCGTTCAGTTCCACGCGGCGCATCTGGTTCGATGCCGGCGGCGTTTATGCGGTGGCCAATCTGCGCGGCGGCGGCGAGTTCGGCGAGGAATGGCATCTCGCCGGCAACCTGACGTACAAACAGAATGTCTTCGACGATTTCATCGCCTGCGCCGAACATCTCATCAAACGCAAATACACCAGCCCGGATAAACTGGCGGTGATGGGCAGCAGCAACGGCGGCCTGTTGATGGGTGCGTTCCTGACGCAGCGGCCGGACCTGGCCCGCGCCGTCGTTTCCCGAGTGGGCATCTACGACATGTTGCGCGTGGAGTTGGATCCGAACGGCGCGTTCAACACGACCGAGTTCGGCTCGGTCAAGGATTCGGATCAATTCAAGGCGCTCCACGCCTACTCGCCGTATCATCATGTGAAGGACGGCACGGCCTATCCCGCCGTATTGTTTCCATGTGGCGAAAATGACGGGCGGGTGAACCCGGCGCATTCGCGCAAGATGACGGCCCGGCTGCAGGCGGCGACGAGTTCCGGCCTGCCGATCTTGTTGCGCACCACGGCCACCGCCGGCCACGGCATGGGTTCCTCGCTGAAAGACCGCGTGGCGGAACAGGCCGACATCTACGCCTTTCTCCTTCAGGAACTCGGTGTGGACACTTCGCCGTGGACGTTCAAATGATGAAGTTCGCAAAAATGCATGAACGTAAACGGGTCACCGGTTTTGACACATGAACGGTCGTGAACGGTCGGTTCTTATGATTGGCTGCATAAAACGGTGCCACGCGGCAAGTCGGGAAGGCGTCGGTTGCCGGGGCAAAAAATTGTGGACAAGGAAATCGGCGACGCCTAGCGTCGGGCACATGACCCAATGCGTCCAAACCTGTGTCTGGCTACATTACGGTTAGGCACTCAAGATCGCAGGACTTCGACACGGCCTGACTTGGATGGTTTGGAAAATGCTGGTTGGACTATTACAAATAACACTAAACACTATGTCGAACGCATCTATTGGAGTTTTGCTCGTCGGCGATCAGCCCGAGTGCCTGCGGTTGCTGCGCCAGCAACAGTTTGAGGTGGTTTGTGCCGACCGGCTGGCGAACGGGCTGGCCCAACTGAAAACCTCTCCCATCGGCCTGGTGCTCGTGACGTTGTCGCTGCCGGACAGTCAGGGCACGGAGGCGTTTGTCAAACTCCACGAGGCGGCGCCGCATTTGCCGGTGATTGTGCTGGCGACCCTGGCGCAGGAGAAACTGGCGGCCAGCCTGATGCCGCTGGGGGCGCAGGATTATTTGCTCGTGCCGGAGTTGACCGGCCCGATGCTGGCCAAGGCGATTCACAATGCCATCGAACGCCACTTGATCCGGGAAGAACACAGCCGGGCCCGGCATCTGCTGGAGCTGCTCATGGACAACATCCCGGATTCGATTTATTTCAAGGGCAAGGCCAGCCAGTTTGTGATGATCAATCGGGCCCAGGCGAAGAAGCTGGGCCTGGCCGATCCCCATCTGGCAGTCGGCAAGTCGGATGCGGATTTTTTCACATCGGATCATGCGAAGCAGGCGCTGGCCGACGAACAGCACGTCATGCAGACCGGCGAGCCGCTGGTGGGCGCCGAAGAAAAGGAGACCTGGCCGGATGGCCGGGAGACCTGGGTGTCCACAACCAAAATGCCATTGCGAGACCGGGCCGGACGGGTCTTCGGCACGTTCGGCATTTCCCGTGACATAACGGAGCACCGGCAGATCGAGCAGACGCTCGCTGAGCGTACCGTCGAGCTTTCCAAAGAACGCCTTCTGTTGCGCACGCTGATTGACAACCTGCCGGATGCCATCTATGCCAAGGATGCCGCCGGCCGGAAGACCATGGCCAATCTGGCCGACCTGAAAAACCTCCGCTGTAAAACCGAAGCCGACGCCATTGGCAAAAGCGATTTTGATCTTTTCCCGGAGGAGGTCGCCAAAAAATTTTACGACGATGACCAGAAGGTGATTCACGGCGAACCGGTCATCAACCGGGAGGAGCATTTCTTCGACGAAGCCGGCCGGAAACGCTGGCTGTTGACCAGCAAGCTGCCGCTGTGTGATCAAAGCGGAAAGATCGCCGGTCTGGTGGGCATTGGCCATGACATTACGGAACGCAAGGAGGTTGAACTGGCGCTCGCCGAGCGCACGCAGGAACTGGAACAGAAGCACAAGCAAACCGCGGAGGAATTGAAGATGGCGCGTGAGTTGCAACTGGCCATGCTGCCGCACGAATTCCCCTGTGTGCCGCGTCACAAGCCGCGCGCGGAAAGCGATCTGGAGTTCTTCAGCTTCTTTTTTCCGGCGGGCGCGGTCAGCGGGGATTTCTTCGATGTAATCCCGCTTTCGGACACGGCCGTGGGCCTGTTCATTTGCGACGTGATGGGCCATGACGTGCGCGCGGCGCTGGTAACGGCCATGATGCGCGCTTTGGTGGTGGATCTGAGCGCCACGACGACCGAGCCTGGCGAGTTGCTCGCCCAGATCAACCGCGAGGTGGCGGGCGTCTTCAGCCAAACCGGCTCCACCATGTATGCCACCGCCTTTTACCTGATCGCCGACGTGGCCCGCGCGGAGTTGCGCTATGCGAGCGCGGCGCATCCCGAACCGATACTCCTGCACCGGCAACGGGGCACGGCCGAATGGCTGGGGCACAACCCGGAACAAAAAAAAGGCCCGGCCCTGGGACTTTTTGCCGAAGGACAGTTTCCCACCTACCGGTGTCCGATGGAGGTGGGCGACCTGATTGCGCTGTTTACTGACGGATTGATCGAAGCCGAAGGGCCGGACAACGAATCATTCAGCCCCGAGCGCCTGCTGGCGGCGGTCCGCCAGCGCGCCAAACTGCCGACGAACGAGTTGTTCACGGGACTGCTGGACGAAATTAAACGGTTCTCAACCAATTCTGAATTCGAGGACGACGTTTGCATCGTGGGCGTGGAGGTCAAACGGCTGGAAGCGGAGCAACCCAACTGAATGGTTTGATCCAACCCGCCGGTCGCAAAGCGGCCGGTTCTGATTGCCCAGTTGCGCCCATTCGCATCCATGTTGCTTGTGCGAACCCGGAATGTGAGGTAAATAGCAAGGAGGGAAATAACAGCCATGAAACGACGACTTTTGGGCAAGACGGGATTTGAAGCGTCCGTGCTGGGCATGGGTGATCTGGCGGACCGCTCGGTGCCGCTGGAAAAATGCGTGGCCACGCTGCATCGGGCCATGGATTACGGGTTGAACCTGATTGACACCGCGCCGAAGTACGAAAACGGGTACAGCGAACAGGTTGCCGGCGCCGCGCTCAAGGGCCGCCGCGACGGGATGTTCGTCATCGACAAGATTGATCACCTGGAAAAACCGGTCACGCCGCAGGTGGACGCGAGTCTCAAGGCACTCGGGCTTGATTCGGTGGATTTGTTTGTTTTCCACGAGGTGTCCGAAGTGGCGCAATGGGATTGGATTGCCGCCCTGGGCATGGAGGAACTGGCCCGGTGCCGGTCCGCCGGCAAGGTGCGGTTCCGCGGCATTTCCAGTCATCATCCCGCCGTCCTGCGCGCGGCGCTCAAAACCGATTTGTGCGACGTGGTGATGTTCCCGGTGGGGCCGTTTGTGGACCGGCGTTACGTGGATGAGATTCTGCCGCTCGCGCGCCGGAAAGGAGTGGGCACGGTATGCTTCAAGACGTTCGGGGCGGGCAAATTGCTGGGCGATACGACGGGATACAACCAGCCGTTGCAGGAACGGCCGCGCGGCAAGTTCAGTTCCGGCGGCCAGGAACCCGCGGACGGGGCGCAACTTCCGCGCCTGACCGTGGCCGATTGCCTGCATTACACGCTGACACTCGATCCGGACGTGGCGCTGTTGGGACTGAGTTTTCCCAACGAACAGGATGCCGCGTTCCGGGCATACGAGGAATTTCGTCCGCTGGAAAAGGAGCAGTTGAAGGAAATCGAGGGCCGGGCAGCAAAGGCGATTGAGGGCAAGGGCCGGTGCTGGTGGAATCCGGAAAAGGGCGAAGGAAAAAAGCGGGGCAGGCTGGGAATCCGGATTGTGGAGTAAGACTTACCCCGCTTGTTTCTCAGGAAATGTCACGGTTTCGAATACTTAACTCTTCTCTGTCTCATGCGTAACCATAAAAGCAGAAGAATTACTTGGGCTGGCAATAACCACCAGCGCAAAGACCACGCAATCAATAAAGGCAAATCAAACCAAGGTTGAAAAGCTGTACCGTGTTCAAAATTGGGCTTGTCGGAGAATGGTTCAAAATAAGCGTATGAGCCAAGCGGCTGGACAATCATACCCACCGCTTTGCCGCTGGAGAAAACAACCGCATGGTTTGCGAAGCCATCGGTCTCCACGTAATGGAAAATGTCGAGTTTCTCTTTCGGCACGACGCGAGCGAACGGGTGTCCGTGTAGTATCAGACTTAGCCGGGCTGAATAATATGGCGATGTGATCGCCAAGACAAAAAGCAGCAACGGCGCGAGAAGCGCAACGAATCGGAATGTGCGTCGTAGTGACATCTAACAGGTATTCGACCAAGCTGCGGTTTGGCCCAAGTCGTGAAGCAATCCGGTTGCTTTCCTTGTCATGGGGTTAAAATAAGCCGGGCGGCGAAAAAAAGGCAAGGAACCGTTTTGGCCTGATTCGGCGTGGATTTTAACGCGAAGGCGCAAAGATGCAGAGGCGCAAAGAATTACCGAAGGGCACAACTTGACACGGCCGCCGTTTTTCTCCCTCGCCTCCCCAAAGGAGGAGAGGGGCGGGGTGAGGAGGCCGATTATTCAAATTCAAATCCCCTCGCCCCAGCCCTCTCCCCGCTCGGGCGGGGAGAGGAAGTCGGCGGCAGTTCTTGGTTTTTCTGAACCAATTTCAGTTTCAACCTTTGCGCCTTTGCGTTTAAAAAATTATGGAATGAATACAGCTCAGGCGGCAGGACGGGCCTGAAAACTTCTCCACAGTTTTTGCGGCAGCAGGCCGAAGAGGATGATGGCGAGCTGGCTGCCGATGAAGAGCATCAGCCATTTGAACGCCGCGTCCATGAAACCGTAGCTGTGCAGGCCGATGCCGAGCATGTTCACGCCGAACCACGAGAAGCTGGTGACGATGTTGCCGATGACGGCGAGGTTCATCAGTCCGCGCTCGCGCACGAGGCCGCCCCAGCGCGCATGCAGGATGGTCGCGTTCCAGAGCACGATGAGCAGCGCGCCGTTTTCCTTCGGGTCCCAGCCCCAGAACCGGCCCCACGATTGATCGGCCCAGATGCCGCCGAGGACGGTGCCCACAAAGCTGAACAGCGTGGCGAAACACACGATACCATAAACCATCCGCGCCAGTGACTTGGCGGTTTCCGCTGACAGCGTGGTGGTGAACACGCCGCGCAGGATATAAATGATGGCGAGGAACCCGGCCACAAACGTCGAGGCGTAGCCGAGGGTGACGGCGACGACGTGGGTGGCGAGCCAGAAATTGGTGTCGAGCACGGCGCGCATCATTTCCATGGTGTCGCCGCTCAACGCGAGATTGTGCGCGATGATGAGTGTGACGAAGCCGGCGGAGCCCGCGACGACGCAGCCGATGCCGTCGCGATAAATTTTCTCAAGCACCATTCCTAGAATCACCGCGCCCCAGCCGATGAAGATGGCGGATGAATAAAGGTTGGTTACCGGGGGCCGGCCTTCGAGATACATGCGGAACCCGAGGCCGAAGGTGTGAATGACCCACGCCAGCATGACGAGGTAAAACGCCGAGCGCCGCAGCAAGTCGGAGACATTGAATGTCGGCGCTTTGTTGGTGGCGGTGGCCCCCCCCCCACCGAACCACGAGAACAACGCCAGCACGAGCGCGAGCACGTAGATGACCATGGCTTTGTAGAATGGCTCCATCGTGCTGAAGAAAGATTCCTGGTCCGCCTTGCGCAACTGCGGCGTGAACCGGTCGGCCAGCCCGACGCGGTATCCGGCGACAGCTTGATTGAAATCCGCCGGCTGATCGGCGCGGTAAGCGGTGACCATTTCCGCATAAAACCTGGTGGCCGGATTGAGTTCGCCAGTGCGGGCGGTTTGCATGAGGTTGGTGCCGATGTTCTGCCAGTCGTCACGGGGCAGGCCCGGGTCCGCGGGCGGAATGGTCAGGGGCAGGGCGAAGCTGGCGACGGTATTGTAGTTGCCCATGAAACCGAGCAGCATGTTGAAGGCGTCCTGGTCAAATTTCTGTCCGGCTTCGCGGGCGTTCACGGCGGCGATGCCCGGCGGAATGCTTTTTTGGTAGGCGTCGAGTTCCGCCGCGAAATCGTCCGAGCCTGGCGGTTTAAGGCTGATTTCGAGCCGTTGGTACAGGTTCATGGCCTCGTCGAGCTTCATCAACTGCGACTCAAAGACGGTGCGTTTGGAAGATTCAATGGACTCGATGCGGCTGACCTGCTTTTCGATTTCGTCCACCTGGGGCCGGAGTTCGTTGAAGGAATAATATTTCTGGTTGTCGGGCAGTTTGAGCAGTTCGATGACCTCGTTGTTGTCAATGCGGAAAACCTTCCGGTCGTCCGCAACCTCCGGTTTCATTATCACTTCGAGCAGCCATTCGTCCGCCGAAAGCCGGTTGGTGGTGACCCACCACTCGCTGTTCGAGGCTTTTGGCGTTCCGACGAGCGTCGCTACAATTCTTTTGATGCCGGTCAGTTTTCGCGATTCCTTGAGGCTGACCGTGGATTTGGTGCTGATACTCAGCAGGGAGTTTCGCCCCACCGAATCGAAGGGCTGGAACCGTCCGTTCATGAGGACTGGCAGCTTGCTAAAAGCGCGGGTGTTAAAGCCGGTCTCCGGCGGCTGGCGGAGGCTGGACAGGAACCAGCCCGCCATCACCACGACCAGAATGAGGGGAATCCATTTTTTCATAAACAGGATGGAGCGCCGGCCTCCGGTACGGCGTGTTTCAAGCAGGTCTTTTGATTCGAGCCGTGCCGGAGGCCGGCGCTCCCATTCAATCGCAAATCGCAAATCGCAAATCGTAAATTCATTGAAGCCTCCGTTTCAAGAAGGGAATCAGATGGCTGAGAAACTGGATGACCAGTCCGGTCGCCACCAGCACACACGCGAAATACGGCGTGAGCCAGCTGGGATTATGCACGACCTGCAATACGCTACCGTGGTCGTCGGGGTCGAAGCTCGCCTGATAAAACGTTTCGCTGGCGTAGCGCAGCGGGTTGTTCATGAAAATCCGTACTTCGCGGTCCTCGCCATTTTCCAGGTTTTGCAGCCGGACGCGGCTGGAAAAATTCTTGGGGATGTCGGTGCCGGGATATTTGTCGTGGCGGAATTCAATCAGATGCAGGCTGAACGGCAGGTAAAACCGTTCCTGGCGCAGCAACAATTCATAAGAACGGTCGTTGTAGGTGAACGATTGCGGCTGTTCCAGCCACCCGGACACGAGGAAGGTGCCGATGGAACTTTTGGGGGTGGCGATTTCAACAATGGCCGACGGCATGTCCATCCGATTCATTTCCGTTTCGCGCGGTTCTTCGCGCCACCAGATGCCCGAGCCGGGACCGGCGGTGGTTTTGACCGGGTCATAACCCGGCTGGGGTTGCTGCGCGAGCGATGAATTGGCGTAAAATGTCTTCACGCTCACGGTGAACGGCATGGCCGGGTCGCTCACTTCACCCCGACGCACCAGAAGCGAGCAGGGGATGGCAACGACCTTGTCCGAGTCTTTGTCGGTGGTGTCCAATACCGCCAGTTCAAAGGCGCGGTCGGCTTCGGAATAATTTCTCGTTTCACCGATGCGCAGATGCAGATTGCTTTCCTGGGAGAGAAAGTCGGTGAGCATTTGTCCGACCAGCAACAGCACGACGCCGAAGTGGATCAGCACGACGCCGATTTTGCGCTTGCCGGGCTGATAGTAACGCACATGCGCGCACAGCAGATTGATGAGCAGCACGGTGCCGAGAAGGTAACCGCCGGGAAAAATGGGAATGTGGAATCCGGACCCGGCCGGCTGCCAGTAAACGAAAACGCTGCGGAAGAATTCGTTCTGGGCCTTGTACAGTCCGAGATGCACCTGGGCGATGGTGCCCCAGAACACAATCACGCAACCCAGCACCAGGCACGCGACGGTGAGCTTGAGTGAGGAAAAGAACTGGTAAAGGCTCTTGAGCATTTGGCTTAAATTCTTCTCCCTCTCCTCGCCAAACGAGGAGAGGGGCGGGGTGAGGAGTCCGATTGTTTCAGAATTACAATCCCCTCGCCCCGGCCCTCTCCCCGCTTGGGCGGGGCGAGGGAGTTCGTGGTGTTGTCAGGTTGCGTCCATTCTTCTGTTTGCTTTGTGGTTTCGACTTTTCATTTCAGGTTCAGTTCTTTGCGCCTTGAACGAATTTCACCGATTTGAGGAAGGCGATGAACGCCGGTTTTTGCGGTTCGACGAGATCGGCATCGCCGGTCATTTTGAAAAACCACACCCCATCGGCGCGATGTTGAATGACACCCAGAATCCGCGCGGCTTTGCCATTGCCCGGGTTTTGGCCGGCGATGTCGTAAAGCTGCGCCGGCTGGCCGGCGGCCTCGACGTTTTCCCCGGATTTTTTCAGTTCATCCGGCGACACGGGCGGCAGGCCCACCTGACCGCGCCAGCGGTTGACATTGGCATCATCGGTACCGGGCATGCCGGGCAACGGGACCACACTCACGTCGGCGAGTTTGCCATTCTGGCCCTGGATTTTAAACGACGCCACGCGCATTTCGCCGGGCGCAACTTCCGTCCAGCCGTCCGGCGTCTGCCAGGTCAGTTGCGGCCGGGCGGATGCGGATGCCGCAAACCCGGGTGCGGCGGATGCGGACGAAATGTCGGGATGTCCGGGCGGCAGGGATGGGTTGGGCGAATCGGTGGGCAGGGCCGGCGCGGATTGCGGCTGAGGCTGGTCCTGATCCTTGGCGACGCGATAGACTTTGACCTCGTCGCGGTGACAACCGGTGACGGGCAGGAAAAGCAACGACGTCAAAACCGGCAGCAGCCAGGCGCGTTTATTGAACCGGCGCCCGCACGCGACGCCGGATTTTTCAATCGGACGACTTATCACGATATAAAATTAGATGCTGGACTGATGAAGATTCAAGTTTATTCTAATCTGTGAAAAAAAGTGTTTGTCCCGCGCAGCGGGATTACTCACGCTGGTCGCGGAATCCGTGTTAAAAAACAATCCAATTCAACCCGCGGCATCTGACCGCCTGACCGCAGTTAAAAGGATCTTTTGGGAAGCCCTTTTTGTGGCGGTCATCGGCGCGGCCTTCGCGTTTGGCGCCAACCTGGTCTCGCCGCGCGGTCTGGCGCTCACGCGCAACTATTTTCCAGCCGGCGTCAGCCGCCCGGTTCCGGCGGCACCCGGCGTTGGTTCGCCGCGCGACGTGGCCAGCACAAATCTACCGGCGTCTTCTCCCGCTGAACTTCTGGCGGTGCGATTGAAGGAACAGGGACTGCAATCGGTTGATGGCCGCCAGGCAGAGCAGCTTTTCCACGACCCGCGTTTCCAGCAGGGGGGCGTCGCGTTCATTGACGCCCGCGACGAACAGCACTACCGGGAAGGGCACATCCCCGGGGCTTGCGAATTCGACCCTTACTATCCGGAAAAATACTTTCCCACCGTGCTTCCAGTTTGCCAGGCAGCGGAACAGATCGTGGTTTATTGCAACGGCGGCGATTGCGACGACAGCGAGTCCGCCGCCATTTTGCTGAGGGATGTCGGGATTGCGAACCGGAAACTTTTTGTTTACACGGGAGGCATTCCGGAGTGGATCACCAACGGACTGCCGGTCGAGATCGGCGGCCGAAACAGCGGGAACCTGCGCGGCACCAGCAAATGAATGACCGTCCATCATCCTGGAAACGCACCGCCGCGGACATTTTCGCCGTGCTGGCGAGGTGGTTGTTGGGCGCGGTCTTTCTTTACCTGGGCTTGAACAAGGCGTTGCATCCGGTCGAGTTCCTCAAAATGGTGCGGCAATACGACATCGTGCAAAGTTCCCTGCTGTTGAACTCGATTGCCGCCGCGTTGCCCTGGTTTGAAATATTTTGCGGACTGCTGCTGCTGGCGGGCGTGGTGGTGCGCGGGACGGCGGTGATGCTGATCGTGATGCTGGTGCCGTTCACAGTGCTGGTGTTTCGGCGCGCCCTGGCCATTCAGTCGGCGCAGCACATCCCGTTCTGCGCGATCAAGTTTGATTGCGGTTGCGGCACCGGCGAAGTTTTCATCTGTCGCAAGCTGCTGGAGAACTTCCTTTTGATTGTGTTTTCCGTCTGGTTGCTGGCCGGGTACGGTCGGAAATTTTGTTTCCGCTACTCTTTGCTGTCAGGCGATGCCCAAAACCAGCCTGACTGAAATTACCGGTTCAGATTTCATTTGCCGGCAATGCGCCTCGCCTTCCAGCTAGGGCGGTTCCAACTTTGATGTAGCGCAGACATTCTTGTCTGCGGGTTTGCGGGACATTCTTGTCCCGTGTTTCATCCTCACGAAAGAGGCGACTGGAAAGTCGCCTGAATCCCGCAATGCGGGACTGGAAAGCCTGCGCTACGT
>PLAY01000017.1 GCA_003134375.1 Limisphaerales bacterium
ACGAACTCAGAAACGGCGGGCTATGCCGTGACGTTTTGGGCGGACCATGCTGTCTCCGAAATCAAAGTTACCCACATCAGATTGGCTGACGAATGACCGGCTTCCGCAAAACCGTGACGATTCGGTGAAACGTGCAAGCTGCGTTGTCCGGGCTGCCATTACTTCATGAGCTGCTCGGATTTTAATTTTGCGGGTTAAGTTGGGGCGCAGTTGGACCCCTATTCGGGGCGCGGACAGCCATGTCCGCACGTTGAGAACCCTCTTAAATATCTTCAAAATCCTGGCAAAATGGACCATGCGGACTCAGCGGTCCGCGCTCCGTGCCATTTGGGCAGTACGCTTTGTCATTGCGCCCGGCAGGCAAAATCCTGAAAAAATGTTTTGCGACAATCAATACACCGTGGTAAGCCATGCCCATTAGTCGCAGGGCATGTTCGATGAGGGCTTCACGCGCATTTACATTGGTCGAATTACTGGTGGTCATCGCGATCATCGGGATTCTCGCCGCCATGCTATTGACTGTGGTGAGTCAGGTCAGGTCACGCGTACAGGCGGTGTGCTGCCTGAACAACCTGCGACATTGGGGCGACGCCACGCACATTTTCGCCTTGGACAACGATGGTTTGCTCACAAAGGACGGTTGGGCCAATCCCGGACTGTTTCCAAAGAAATCATCGGAAACCAACAGTTGGTATGTCCAGCTTCCCCAAGCGGTCGGGATGCCGTCGTATTTCGAAATGCCCTGGCGTTCCAATTCAACAATAGATTTGGGACATTCGATCTGGATTTGCCCCAGCAACCCCCGGCGCAGCACCGGAACGAACCTTTTTCATTACTGCCGGAATGAACTCATTGATGGTACCGGCGCTGACGAACACCGGGTGAGATTGGAGGATTTGCCGAGGCCAGCCAGCATTGTTCATCTGTTTGATTCAAGAGATAAGCCCGCCATTGGTACAGCGTCTTACGTCCACACCAATTTGCACAATCGCGGCGCGCAATTTGTTTTCATCGATGGGCACGCCGCCCGGTTCAAAAATACGGAGTATTGGAATTTCAAAACCTATAAAGCGATTACCAACAACCCGGCCCTGGTCTGGATTCCTTGAAACCACGCTTACGGCGCGCGGCGGATGCGGAAGAACTTCACGTCACCCGGCACGTTTGTCGCAAACGTGAAATCGGCACCTGTCGCGGTGAGATTGGTCACCAACGGCGTCCAAGCGGCCAGGTTCGATGAGACTTCGACGTGATATTGCCGGTTGCTGGTGGATTCCCACGTCAACGAGACGATTTGGTTCGTCACGCCGATGGAAAGCAGGCGGAATGGCGTGTTGAACGGATTGCCGAAAACCATGAACACGGGCAGGTGATCGGACGCGTTCTCGTCGTCGCTGTACAAATTCGGCGGCAGGGGATCCAGCAGATCGGTGCGGAAAACCTGGCTGCTGACAATGTTGGAGAACAGCGTCGCACACGGCAGGATGTAATCGTAACGCCTGGTCAGGCCGTCCCGGATGGAAATGGTAAGTTCGCTGTCGGTGAAAGGATTGACGGCGGTGGCCAGTTGCAAACCGGTCGGCGCACTGACGAGGCACTGGATGGATTGCGGGTTGCTGTCCGGCGGCCGGAGGATGTCTTCATTCAGGTCGCCGCTCAACACGTACGGTTGCTGGCCATTGGCCGCCGGATAGACCGTGGCGAAGAAATTGGAAACGGCGGCCGCCTCCGCGGCGCGTTTCAGCGATTCGGGACCAGTCTGTCCGGACTTCAAATGCACGGTGAACACGTGCAAGGGCTGGGGAAAACCGGGAACGGAAATCTGCGCTTCAAACAAATCCCGGGGAAAATAGGGACTGGGACTGGCGTTCGTGTAGCCGTAAGGCCCGAGATAAACGTCGTGCAGCCGGCTGGTCGAGGTGATGATGGGAAAACGGCTGAGGATGGCGCTGCGGATGAACCCATCGTCCGCGGAGTTGGTGACGAGGTAATAGCCCGGACAGAAGGCGGTGACAAAATCCGCCATCTGCGCCGTGCAATTGTTGGTGACCGGGATTTCGTTGAAGGTGATGATGTCCGGGTTGAGGTGTTGCACCTGGCGGCCGATGGCCCGCACATGCCACATATTCGTGCTCCAGTTGGTCTGGCCGTTGCCATTCGCGTTGTAGGTGAGATAGGAAAACGCCGGAGGCGAGGCGCTCCAGACGCTCAAAGTGAACGGGTCGCTGCCGGCAGAGCCGAGCACGTTGGTAATCACAACGGTATAAAAACCGGCTTGGGCGAACGTCACGGCCGTCAGCGTGAGATTGGAGCTGGTTGCTCCCGGAAGGTTCGTGTTGTCAAGCCGCCATTGATAAGCCAGCGGCGGGGTGCCGGTGGCGCTTACGCTGAAAGTGACATTCGCGCCGTTGGTCACGGTCTGGTTTTGCGGCTGGGAAACAATGGCGGGGCGTTCCAGCGGTGGCGCATTGGTGACCACGTCGGGAAACGTTGTGCCCACGCGCAAATCATCAACAAAAAAATTTCCGATCGTTCCCGAGGAACCATCCTCCCGGAAACCAAACGACGTGATGGTCACCGCGGACGCGGTATCGGTTGCCGTCACGCCCGCGTTGGTTTCCGCCGTAGGATTGAGCCACAATGTGCTCACGACGTTGCTCACGGCCAGGCGCGCCACGATGGTATAATCGGTGTTGGTCTGTAAATCGGCATTGAAAACAGCAGAAGGCATACTGCCGGCGTTGGCGATGCCGATGCGGAAGGCGCCGGTGGCCGCCCCTGCGGTCTGCGCAAAAATCCGGGCGTGAAAGCCCGTGCCGTCGTTCTTGAATTCGGCAAAATAACTGCCCGCACTGGACGGCAGGTTGGTGTAATTGATTTTGAAGCTCACGTATAGAATCGCGCCTGAGGTGGAAGCGTAAGGCTGTCCGGCCAGCGCCGCCTGAACGTCCTCGGTATTCACCCTGCTCAAAAATATCCGGCCGGAAACAACCTTCACCTGTCCGGTGGTCCCGCTGTAAGTTGTCCAAGGACTGCCGGTCGCCGTCACCAAGGGGCCGTCGGGATAACTGAAGGTATCGTTCAGCAAAAGCGCCGCGCCTGTCAAAGTGGCGGAAAGAAGAAATGCCGCGATGCAAAATGCAACTTTTTTCAAAATGATTGCGGAGCTGCCGGCACAACCCATCCCGTCCGCCCGCTCGCGGCTAAAATCTCATGCCGGGCAAAATTGTAAATGCTTAACACTTCCGTATAAACGCCGGTTGTGAATATTTCTGTCTGGCCAGAAATTCCGCGCGCTCCCGCAACGTTTCATCCGGCGTGAAATCCGACCACTCAGCCCCAAATTCAATACACCCCACAGCACACATGGCCTTTTGCCAGTCCATCCGGGCCAGGGAAATCCCGATGCATCGGGACTGCACCGAGCCTTGAATCAGCAGGCCCAGCTTGTTGCGCCGTTGCGCCGCGCCGGCGATTTTTCTTCCGTGCCAGAGCAAATCGAATTTTTCATGACCCGCAAAACATTGGCCGGGACCGGTTTTGTGGGCGTTTGGCGCGAGAGTGGTGGCGACCTTCAATTTCGCGAACGCCGCTCGAATCCATTCGTGGACGCGCCGGTAGCTTTCTTCGGCCTTGAGCGAATGCCATTCGTGACCCGGCGGGAAGATAAGGCTGTAAGTCCAATCGGCATCATGCGGCACGATGCCGCCGCCGGTCGGACGGCGAATCAGCGGACGCAGACGCGTGGCGCGTTCAACATCCGCATATTTCTGGAAATAGCCGAACGTGGCCGCCGGTTCCGTCCAGCCGTAAAACCGCAGCACCGGCCGGCCCAGGCGCGGCATGCTTTCGAGCAACGCCTCGTCCAGCGCCATGTTGAAGGCGGGCGGGCAGAGGCCGGATTGCAATAAAAGCCAGGGGTGCAAAGGAGCAGAACATCCAACATCCAACATCGAACGCTGAACGCCGAATGCGGCTTCGCGCCCTATGGGTAAATTCGAGGTTCGAGGTTCAGTGTTCAATGTTCGATGTTCGATGTTTTTTCCAGCAATTTTCACCCCGATGCGCGGACACAGCTTCTTAATCTCGCAGTTCAAACAGTCCGGCTTGCGCGCGGCACAACGGCGGCGTCCGTGCCAGATGAGCCAGTGGCTGAACAGCGTCCACTGCTTTTGCGGCACGAGTGCCATCAATTCCGGCTCGATTTTCTCCGGCGTTTTCTGCTTCGTCAGGCCCAGCCGCTGCGACAGCCGGGAAACGTGGGTGTCCACGACGACACCGACGTTGATACCGAACGCATTGCCCAGAACGACGTTGGCGGTCTTGCGCCCGACGCCGTCGAGCTGTGTCAATTCCTCCATCGTGTGCGGGACTTTGCCAGCGTAACGCTCGACCAGTTTGCGGCAGCAGGTCTGGATGTTCCTCGCCTTGTTCCGAAAAAAGCCGGTGGACTTGATGGCCTGCTCAAGTTCGGCAAGCGGCGCAGCCGCATAATCCGCCGCCGAACGGTATTTTTTGAACAATTCCTTCGTAACGATATTGACGCGTTTGTCGGTGCATTGTGCGGAAAGAATCGTGGCGATGAGCAGTTGCAGCGGGTCGGCGTGATTCAACTCGCAATGCGCCTTCGGATAAGTCCGGTCCAGCGCGGCGATGATTTTTTTTAGTCGCGTGGCTTTGGCTTTAACTGTTTCGCGAGGCATTTAAGCGAAAATTTAACAACAAAGGAACTAAGACACGAAGAAAACTTTGCGTCTTGGAGAGCGTTGCTTCGTCAATGCCCAAATTATTTGGGAAGCGACGAAGCGCTTCCCTCCAAGAGATCAAATCATCTGCGGCGCTTCAATTTCTTTCGGCGGCGAGGAGAGCGGTGTGCCGTCCGGGGCTTCGGGATACTCGAAGATTTTGCCTTCGTAGTTGCGCAGCACCACGCGGTCGGCATTGTGGCTCAAAATATAGTCCGGATTGATGGGCACCTTGCCGCCGCCGCCGGGGGCATCAATGACGTATTGCGGCACGGCGTAACCGGTCGTGTAGCCGCGCAACTGCGTCATGATTTCCAAGCCCTGGCGGACGCTGGCGCGCAAATGGGCCGAGCCGGAAATCAAATCGCACTGGTAAAGGTAATACGGTTTCACGCGGCACATGAGCAGCTTCTGGATATGCGCCTTCATCACCGTCACGTCATCGTTGACGTGCTTGAGCAACACGGACTGGTTGCCGAGCGGAATGCCGGCGTCGGCGAGGCGACCGAGCGCATCGCGGACTTCGGTCGTGAGTTCGCGCGGGTGGTTCGAGTGAATGCTCATGAACAGCGGATGATATTTTTTCAGCATGGCGCACAGTTCTGGCGTGATGCGCTGCGGCAGGAAGGTTGGGATGCGCGACCCGATGCGCAGGAATTCCACGTGCGGGATGGCGCGCAGACGGCCCAGAAGCTGTTCCAACTTTTCGTCGCTGAGGAGCAGGGGATCGCCACCGCTCAACAGCACGTCGCGGATTTCCGGGTGTTGCGCGATATAGGCGATGGGCTTGTCGAATTCAGGATGAAAATCGTAGCCGCTGGCGTTGCTGACGAGCCGCGAGCGCGTGCAATAACGGCAATACGCGGCACAACGATCGGTGACGAGAAACAGCACGCGGTCGGGATAACGATGCACAAGGCCGGGCACGGGCGAGTGGGAATCCTCGCCGCACGGGTCGCTCATTTCCCACGATGCGGTGCGGGTTTCCTCGATGCGCGGAATGACCTGGCGGCGGATGGGGCAATGCTCGTCCAGCGGGTCAATGAGGTTGAAAAAATACGGCGTGATGGCCAGCGCGAGTTTGTGGTTCGCCAGTTTCGCGCCGGCGAATTCCTCCGGCGTGAGCGTGGGCATGAAGCGCTGCAGTTGCTCCGGCATGGTGATGCGATGTTTGAGCTGCCAATGCCAGTCGTTCCAATCAGCAGCGGGAACATCGCGCCAAAAGCCGCGGCCAGCGGAGTGAAATCCTTTCAAAGATTGGAGTCGGTGGTCTGATGGCGGCTCCCCGCCATTCGCCAGTGAATTGTCATCCTTCATTTTTTCAATGGGAACTATAAGTTGGAATCGCGCCCTGTCAAGTTGACCGCTTTCGTGTCCGCCGTGTTCAAGCGCGGTTGAAAATCATGGGGACATGCCGCCCGGCTTGACGGCCGATTCGATGGCCCGCCGTTGCGCATCGAGCGCGTCCAATCTCTTCAGCGTGTCGGCCACCGTCGGTTTGAGCGAGACCACGGGTGGATGTTTGCCCAGGTGCTGCACGGGCCGGGCGCGTTTGCCCAAGTCGAGATAGTCTGCCAGAACCTGGCGATAGCCGTCGGCCAGGACGGCAAAGGGTGAAGCCATGCGCAATTGCGAGAGTTCAAGGTCGCGCAATTTGGTTTGGAGAATCGCAATCTGCCGCGCCCGGTCGAAGTTGCGGATCACGGCCTGGAGCGAAATATCCGCGTGCGCGGGCAGGGCGTTCGAGGCGGTGCGCATTTCCACCGGCACGCTGAGAATTTCGTCAAGCTTGTCGCGGCTGACCGCAGGCGTCCAAGCCGGGCCTGGATCGCGCGCAACGAAGCTCACGACCTGCATCGCCCACCATTTTTCCACGTCGAGCGGCCGCGGAAAATTTTCACGGAACGCGGCTTGGAACGCCATCTGCCAGTTGTAAAATTTCGGCAGGGTTTCGAGCATCGCGCGCAGATGCGCCGGGCCGTTTTTCAATGCCTGCAATTCGTTGACGAACAATTGCGCGCTGGCACGATAGACGCCGCCGTCGTCGCCGGCCAATTGCGCGTCGGTTGGCCAGCTCAATTGTTCAAACGTCAGCGCAGCGTGATCGCGCAACACACGCCGTGCGCCGGCAAGCGAATCCATGCCGCGGGTGGTTTTGACGGTGCGGCTGACCGGCGGCCCGTTCATCATTTTGTTCGGCGATGACAGGATGATTTCCTGCCAGGCGGTCGCGAGCAATTCCTGGGACAAACCATCCGTGAGCCAGGCGGGAATCTCCGCGGAACGCGCGCGGGCGCTGTGGTTGGCTAATTTGAGCAGCAGCACGCCGGTCATCGCACGCAGGTAACGGGTACGCGATAAAACGTCGGGCAGCCGGACCTGATAATCCCAACCACCCGGTGAACGCCGGGAGACGATGGTGACGCCTTCATCCGTTGACTGCGCCGGGTGCAACGCGAGAAAAATTTTCCCGGGCGGCGGCGGGGAAAGATCCAGCCCCGGGAGTTCAGGGTTGAGTTCGCGCCCCAGCAATGCCTTGATGCGCTCGGCGGAGACGGCCAGCAGCGCGGGTTCCAGCCGGACAAAATCGGTGTTGGTGGCGATTTCCGGCCTGGCCGCCAGTCCCGCCCTCGCGGCGGTGGACGGCGCCCCGGTGACGATAAACTGGCCGGAAACGCTGCGCGCCGAACTCATGTCCGGCAATGAAGTCTGCGCGCGGGCGAACAGCGGAAAAACCACCACGCAAAAAATAAAAAGGTTTTGCGCTGTCAAACCGTTGAACCGCTGAACCGCCAAATCATCAAACCGCCGCAACGGCGCGCCGACACAATTATGTAACTTCCGGATCATTTTCCGGCCGCCTTGTCCGGCGTTTTCACCGGAGCGGCTTTGGTCTCGCTTTTTCCCGGTTTGCTTTTGCCCCCGGACAAATTTGATGTGGCAGCATCTTTTTTCGCGGCCTGTTGGTAGCCTTCGCTGCGGTAATCGGTGGTGTAAAAGCCGCTGCCCTTGAAAAGCAGGCCGCCCCCCGTGCTGATTCTGCGTTTCACACGACCGCGGCCCCATTTCTTCCGGCCGCAAAATTCCTTCGGGCAAATCCGCAGCGGCCAGGCGGAGATGGATTGAACGGCTTCAAATTCGTGCCCGCATTTTTCGCAAATATATTCGTAAGTCGGCATGGTGGTTCGTGAACGGCCCGCTCCGACTGCAAATTAAATTGAAAATCCCAATGGCGCGCGTCATTGCGGCGGCAAATTTGTCGTCGTTGCGGGCGCGTTGGCCGGCAATGGAATGACGTGGATGGAGCCATCGGAGCTGACCTCGACGTTCAAATCGTAGTGCGGCGGGCGCGCGGGGGCGGACACCGTGCGCTGCATCAACAATTGCGCGCCTTTTTGCTGTGAACTGGGTTCGGAGCGTTCGCGCATCCATTGCAAGCGGCGGGCGATGAGCAAATCGTCCTTCAATTTTTTGACCTGGGCACGCACCGTTGACAGGTTGTTGAACTTGCTCTCCAACTCGGTTTTGGCGGCCGTTTGCCGCTGCAATTCCTTTTCGAGAAAGGCGTTGTTGGTTTCAGAACCGGCGAGTTTTTGTTGCGTGTCGGCGATTTGCGCGTTCAGGCTGGCAATGGCATTGGTGAGCGCGGCCGCGCGCTGGTCAAGCCCCTGATTACGCGTTTCCAAACCCGCAATCCGGTCGTTGAGACTGGCAATCTGGTCCTGGGCGCTTTGGAGCGAGGCTTTGGTGCTGGCCAGCGTGCCGGAGGCTTCGGTGAATTGGTTGCTGAAAGTCAGCGCTTCCTGGCGGCTGCCGGCAAGGTCATTGGTCAGCATCAGATTGACCTGGCGATAGTCGTCGAGGGTTTTGTTGGCGTTCACCAATTGATTGGAAAAGTCGAGGATCGCGTAGGCGTCCGTTTTAAGCCGTCCGTCCGCCGCTTTTTTCGTCGCAAACAAGGCAATTGCCAGCCCGCCACAGGCCACGACAAGAATGACAATTCCAAGTTTTGTCTTCATAACGCTTTCCAAGATGGCTTGGCGGAACAAACCTGGCGAGTGCCCCTCAACGCTGGGCTACTTTTCAGGCGTTGCGTCAGGCGCAGTGGCGGCGGCTGCCGCCGCTGCTGCCGCCGCTTTCAAATCCGCATCCAAAATTTGCACATCCGCAGCTTTCTTCAACTTTTCCAAATATGCCGGGGCGAGTTTTTCGGTTTTTTGTTGCGTCAGGTAATCCTTGATTTTGGCGGCGACCGTCATGTCACTCAACGGCACTTTGTCAGTCAACGCCAGTTTTTTGGCCGGAGTTTTGTCGAGCAACTTGATGATACCGTAGCCAATAGTGGCGGTAATGACATCACTGATTTGATTGTTGGTCAACGAAAACGCCGCCGCTTCAACCTCTGGTGGTATTCCTGGATTGCCGCGCACAAGGGTCATTTTGTTGTTGTCCTTCGAATTGGGGTCTTCGGAGTATTGTTTGGCCAGCGCCGCAAAATCCGCGCCACCGCGGATGCGCTTGAGAATGTCGTCGATTTGTTTGCGCTTGGCCTGTTGCTGGTCCGCCGACAGCGGTGCGCCCGTGACCGGGTCAATCGTCATCAGAATAATATTGCGGACGGTAACCATTTCCGGCTGCTCAAAGTCAGCCGAATTATTGGTGTCGTCGTAAAATTGCTTCGCCTCAGCATCCGTAACGGTGACATTCAACTCCCGCATCAACACGGCTTCAGCGGTGAGTTTTTGGACGATTTTGGCACGCAGGTCGGCGGCCGTCATGCCGGCGGCTTTCATTTGCCGTTCGAATGCCTCCTGCGAACCGAAGCGTTCGAGCAGCGCCTTCATCTGCAAATCGGCTTTTTGGACCCCGTTGGATTTGTCTGCATCCGTGGTCTTTTGCAACAAAAGCTGGATCTGGATGAGCTGGCCAAGCAACTTGCCTTCGATCTGGGTCAACTGCCCGGGCGGAATGGTCTGGCCGCGCGCGGCAGCGGTGGATTTAATCCCCATTATCACCTCATCCAATTCACTGCGTTTGATTTCAAAACCGTTGCCTCTGGCAATGACCGGGTCGCCAAACAACGCGGTCATCGCGGCTTGGGAGTTGCTGTTGGTCGCGGTGGACGCAGGCGCGTTGGTGGCGGCGTTGGCAGAAGCGGCATTAACGCACGGCAGTGCGAACAAGGCCACGGCGAACGCGGCCGGGAAAATCAATTTTATTTGTTTCTTCATTTTTTCTTCTTTCGATTTACGGCTTTTACAATTTTACCACTTTCACATTACTGATGTCAGGGTCTTTCTGAAGTTCGGCGAGCACCGCCGGCGGCGGGGTGCTGTCGAGATTCAATACCGTCAAAGCCAGCCCGCCGGCGGTATCGCGCGTCAGGCTCATGTTGGCAATATTGACCTTGTGTTTGCTGAGCAGCGTGCCGAGATGGCCAACGATGCCGGGCCGGTCCTTGTTGTTCAACAGCAGCAAGGTGCCGCTGATGGGAATTTCCACCGGCGTGCTGAACAGCCGCACGATGCGGGGGTTGTTCGGCGAGCCGAAAAATGTTCCGCCCGCCGAAATCAGTTTCTTTCCATTGCCGAAAACCTGCACATGCACCCATTCGTTGAACGTGACCGGTTCGTCGGATTTTTTCTCCTCGACGGTGATGCCGATGCTGGCGGCGACGGAGCGGACGTTGACGTTGTTCACGTCCTTGACCGCGCTGCTTTCCAAATAGCCGCGCAAAACTGAACGCGTCACCGGGTCCACGTTCTTCAATTGCCGCGCGTGGCCGCCGTAAGTGATGTAGATGCGGTCGGCTCCCGCCGGCGTCAGTTGCGCCAGCAGTTTGCCCAGCGCCTCGCCCAGCGGCAGGTACGGCTTCACCTGCTCGTAGGTCTTCGCGTCCAAATACGGCAGGTTCACCGCGTTGCGGACCTCGCCGGTGAGCAGATAACCCGCGATGACTTCGGCAACCTCAATGCCGCATTTTTCCTGCGCCTCGTTCGTGCTCGCGCCAAGGTGCGGCGTCAAAATCAGGTTCGCCTGCTTGCGATACGGATGGTCGGCGGGCAAAGGTTCAACGGCGTAAACATCCAGCGCCGCGCCGGCGACCTTGTTCGATTCGAGCGCCGCGATCAAATCCGCCTCGACGATGATTTCGCCGCGGGCGCAATTCACGATTTTCACGCCGGGCTTCATCTTGGCGAACGCTGCGGCGTTCAACATGTGCTTGGTTTCCGGTGTCACCGGCATATGCACGGTGATGAAATCCGCGACGCGATAAACTTCGTCCACGCTGTCGGCAAATTCCGCGCCGATGGCCTTGGCGCGATCCTCGGTGAGGTACGGGTCATAGGCGATGACGCGCATGCCGAAGGCGATGGCGCGTTTGGCGACTTCGGTGCCGATGCGGCCCATGCCGAGCACGCCGAGGGTCTTGCCCATGAGTTCAACGCCCTGGAAAAGTTTGCGGTCCCATTTGCCGGCGACCATCGAAGCGTGCGCCTGCGGCACCTTGCGCGCGAGCGAGAGCAGCATGGCGAAGCTCAATTCGGCGGTGGTCACGGTATTCCCGCCCGGAGTGTTCATCACCACCGTGCCGTGCTTCGTGGCAGCTTCGATGTCCACATTGTCCACGCCCACGCCGGCGCGGCCGACCACGCGCAATTTCGGCGCGGCTTCAATGACCTTGCGTGTAACCTTGGTCTCGGAGCGGACGACCAGCGCCACCGCGTCGGCGACGACGGGCAGCAGTTCGGCTTCAGCCAGCCGTTTGGGCAGCACGACGACTTGAAATTCAGGCCGTTGCTGCAACAGTTCGATGCCTTTCGGCGAAACCGGATCACAAATGACAATTTTCATATTAAAGAGGTGTGAGTATAGGCCGTGACCCAGGCAAGGTCAAATAGCGAATCTCAACTCCAGCGTGTCTTGGGAACGCCAGATTCATCCGGCCATGTTTGAAAGCGTCACTGTAATTTTTTCTTCGCGTCGTCCGGCACTTCGATTTTGGTCGTGTTGACGTCTTTGATTTCCACCGTGGTCGTGCGGTCAATATCGCGGTCGTCGCCGTTGAAATTGACCGTGCCCTGGACGTGATATTGATATTTCACCAGCTTGCCGTCCTTGACCCAGAATTTCACCGAGCCTTTGGGATTGGTGACGGTCGGGCCATCGCCGCCGTTTCCGCGCCGCCGGAATGACAACCATGCCTTCGCACCGGCCTCGGTCAGGTCGCCGGAAACCGAATTGGTGTCCTTCTTCAATTCCTTCGCGTCGTCGGCCAGGCTCGCGGCTTCGACCGCGGGAACCCGGTAATTTTGCACCATGCGCGCGATGAACCTCGTCGGATTGAATCCGCTGTCGCCGTTGTCTTTCAACGCCTTGGCCAGCGTCTTCCAGCCGTCGTCCGTCTTGACCGCGCCGTTCGTGCCTTTGGTCACGGCCTCGGTCATGTTGTCGCCGAAGCTGAAGGACAGCGTCGTGTAACCGCCCTTCTCCGTTTTCCCGTCCGTCGGCCCGGGCTTGAACGGTGAATCGGCGGGGACTTCCACCGTCGCCTGCCAGGAGTAATTGGTCTGGTTGCCGAGCACGGCAGCGGCGTTCTTGACCTCGGCCTTTGGACTGGCATCCGCCGCGAGGAGCGGGGTGGCCAGCAAAGCCATCAGGCCGGGTAAAATGTGTCTTTTCATAATGATTTTGATTTTGGTTCGATTTGGGGAACGGTCAAATGGTCGCATTGGCGAGTGTAAACTCAAATTAAATATGCGCTTCAAAAAATCCTTATTCCTTTTGTCGGTTTTCGCTATATTAACAGCCAATGAGCAAGTTGCTGTTGATTGATGACGAAGAGGATGTGCGGTATTCGTTCCAACGAATCTTTAATTCGCCGGAAATCGAACTGGCCACGGCATCGTCCGGCGAGGAAGGGCTGAAGGTCATTCCCAAATTCAAGCCCGACCTCGTGCTCATGGACGTGCGCATGGGCGGCATGAACGGGCTCGAAACACTCCGCCGCATCCGCGCCGCCAACCCCAAGCTCCTCGTCATTTTGATGACCGCCTACGGCACGACGCAGACGGCCATCGAGGCGATGAAGCTCGGTGCCTACGATTATCTGCTCAAGCCGTTCGACGCGCCCAAGCTCAAGGAAATCGTCGCCAACGCGCTCAAAGCCGCGCACGACATGCAACAGGTCGTGTCGTATCAGCCGCTGCTCGAATCCGAGGATTACGAACTGGGCATCGTCGGCCGCAGCGAGCCGATGCAGCAGGTCTTCAAGCTCATCGGCCAGGTGGCGGCGTCGGATGCCACCGCGCTCATCACCGGTGAGAGCGGCACCGGCAAGGAACTTGTCGCCCGCGCGATTTATCATCACAGCAACCGCAGCACGCAGCCGTTTCTGACGGTCAATTGCGCCGCGATTCCCGAACAACTGCTCGAGAGCGAACTTTTCGGCCATGAACGCGGCGCGTTCACCGGCGCCACCATGCAACGCATCGGCAAATTCGAGCAATGCAACAAAGGCACGATTTTTCTCGATGAAATCGGCGACATGACGCCGGCGACGCAGACGAAAATCCTGCGTGTGCTGCAAAGCGGCACCTTCGAACGGGTCGGCGGCAACCAGCCGATCCAGGTGAACGTGCGTGTCATCGCCGCCACGAACAAGCCGCTGGAGGCCGCCGTGGCGGCGCGGCAGTTCCGCGAGGACTTGTTTTACCGGCTGAACGTGGTGCGCATTCACATTCCGCCGTTGCGCGAGCGGCGCGAGGACGTCCCGCTGCTGGTGAACTATTTTCTGGAAAAAATTGCGCGCGAACAGCAGCGGAAGCCGAAATCCATTGCCGCCAATGTCATCAAGACGCTGGGAAAATATCACTGGCCGGGCAACGTGCGCGAACTGGAGAACGCCATCCGCCGCGCGTACGTCATGGCCAAGGGCGACGCGATTCTGCAAAGCGATCTGCCGCCGGAAATTTCCGGCCAGGGTGGCAGCGGTGCCACGCCACCTCCGGCGATGGCCGGCGAAGCAGCGGCCACGGACGCCGCCGCACTCGCCCGTCAATTGTTCCAGTGGGCCAGGCGCGATCCGAAATTGAAAGTCATTCCCGCTGTCGAGCGCGAACTGGTTATCCAGGCACTCAAGGAAACGAACAACAACCAGGTCCACGCCGCGAAGCTGTTGGGCATCACGCGTGCGACGCTGCGCAAACGCATTGAGAAGTTCGGCATCCAGCGCGAGTTGGATGTGAAGTGATGCCTGATACTAACTTGCAATCAAT
>PLAY01000053.1 GCA_003134375.1 Limisphaerales bacterium
TTTTGCTCGCCCCGCGACAGAAAATAAACAAAGAAGCCGTCAGTGGAATCAACACCAACGGCTTCACAACCAAAGGCTGAAGCCTTCAGTGGTATGAAGATGGCTACAACGTGCCACTGTGAGCGCACAAACCTGTCTGTGCGCCTGTTTAACCGCCGTTTCACCCGTTGCACGCTTGGCTTCTCAAAGAAGCCGGAAAACTTGCGCCATGCGGTTGCCTTGTTCGTGTGGCACTTCAATTACTGCCGTGTTCACAGCGCACACAAACAGACGCCAGCAATGGCAGCAGGACTGGTTGAAAAGACATGGACAATTGAGGAATTGCTAAAAACGTAGTGGTGCGCTAAATTGTCGGTTGATGAGCGCGTGTCTTGTTGAAAAAGACGTTGAGGAAATTGGCCGTTCCGCCTTGGCGGAATTCGACCACAGCGTTTCTGATTTGTCAAAAGACCTTTGTGCGCCGTTCTATCAGGAAGCGAACCGGCTTGAGGGCAAGTTGACAACACTTTTTCAAATGGTGTCACGGTTGGCACGTTGCGAACCAAACATCAAAGCTGTTGCGGTGTTGTGGGGGGCAATGACGATAGTGTGTGAGGACGCGGAAAAGCGGATATCAAAACTCGCCGAGCAACACCCAAACTGCGGTGCTGACTACTTTTTCGACCAGCTTGACCAATTAAAGAGAAAATGCAAACGTCTGGAAGCGATGCATTCTTAGAGAAGATTACCAGACTGGAATTTGACGCGGTTGTCAAACTTTACGACAGGTTTGCCCACGCTGATAACCCATTTGATCCTGTGGCAGATAAAGCGGAAGATGCTTTCAACCAAACCTTGCAATTGTGGTATGATAGACTGGCGGGGGAAAAATTCCCATTTCAAGACTTTAGAAGAACCGTCATTTTTCGTTGCAAACTTCAAATCCTGAACGAACTGAACAAGCCCACAATTTAATAGCGCAATCTGGTAGGACATGACCAAACTTTGTCCCACGTGGGACAAAGTTTTGTCGTCCTCATTCTCGACTTTTTTGTCATAATTCCCTTCAGAAGCCGCATTCATTGGCGGCCAGCCAGCCAGCAATTCATTGGAGAATTCATTCCGAAGGCTCCCACCTTCGTTCACTCCCGCCTTGTGTTTCACGCCGTTTGCTGCAACAATATACTCCGAACACATTTTTCAAACATCACCCATGAGCCCCAAGACTCCCAAACCCAAAGAAACGGCCGAGAGCCGCTGGCTCTCCTTCCGGCCCGAAATCAAAGTCCTCGATTGCACCATTCGCGACGGCGGATTGATGAACAATCACCAGTTCGACGATAAAACCGTGAAGATGGTGTATGACACCTGCGTCGCCGCCGGCGTTGATTACATGGAGCTCGGTTACAAGGCGTCGCGCAAAGGCATCAAGCAGGGCGAACATGGCTGTTGGAAATATTGCACCGAGGAGGACATGCGCCGCATCGTCGGCGACAACCAGACGAATCTCAAACTCACCGTCATGGCCGACGCCGAACGTTGTGATTATCACGAGGATATTCTGCCGAAAAAGGACAGTATCCTGGACATGATCCGCGTGGCGACCTACATCACCCAGATTCCCACCGCATTGGATATGGTCAAGGACGCGCACGACAAGGGCTACGAAACGACGGTCAACTTGATGGCCGCCTCAATCATCCCCGAACGCGAACTGGACGAGGGGCTGGAAATGCTCGCCAAGTCCGAGGCCAAGGCAATTTATTTGGTGGACAGTTTCGGGGCATTTTACAGCGAGCAGATCCATTTTCTGGTGAAGAAATATCTTTCGCATTGCAAGCCCGCCGACAAGGAGGTGGGCCTGCACATGCACAATAATCTCCAACTGGCCTATGCCAACACCATCGAAGGCATCATCGAAGGCGCCAATTTTCTTGACGCCACGATGGCCGGACTGGGCCGCGGTGCGGGAAATTGTCCAATGGAACTGCTCATCGGTTTTCTTCGCAACCCGAAGTACCAGATCCGTCCCATCCTCGACTGCGTGCAGAATTACATCGAGCCGATGCGCGCCAGGCTGCGGTGGGGCTACGACCTGCCCTATCTGCTGACGGGTCTCCGCAACCTGCACCCGCGGGGCGCCATCAGGTTCAAGGAGCTTGAACTGAAAGGCGAGAAGGGCGACATCCTCAAATTCCATGACGACGTCACGGATCAGGAGTGAACTGCGTAAAGCTTCGCCACGCAGCTGGGGGATGACAAATGACGGGCGGGGAGAAGCGAGGGTTGAAGATGGAGGATGCTGAGTCGTCTGCGAGACCCGATCCATTGGGATTCAATGTTTAACCGCGCACCGCAACGCGCTTTATACGGCTATCTTCCATCCTCTATCCTCGCTTTTCCGTCACCATTTTTCCCAATGCACGTATTCGCGGTTGAACCGGGTGCGCGGCTCCTTTTCCTCACCGGGATGGCCGATGGCAATGCCGGCGATGGGGATCACCGATGCGGGTAATTGAAGAATCTCCCTGAGCTTCCGGATGCGGTCTTCCCGCGGGTGGACACCCAGCCAGCAGGCGCCCAAACCAAGGCCATGTGCGCACAGCAACAGATTCTCGATGGCCGCCGAGCAATCCTGCAACAAATAACTGAGCTGGCGGTCGTGCGCCGCATCGAGGTCGCCGCAGACAACGATGCCCAGCGGGGCCGTGGCCAGCATGCCGCCGTTGGGCAAAGCCGCCGCGATGGCTGATAGTGTTTCCTTTTTCCGGATGACCACAAAGCGCCACGGGTCCCTGGCCACCGCCGAGGGCGCCGCCATGGCCGCCTGCAGCAGTTGGGTGATGGCCATCTCGCTGACTTCGCCGGGCGCATAAACCCGGATGCTCCGCCGGCCGAGGATGAACTGGAGTTTGTCGTTTGGTGTCAGGCTCATAGTTTTGATTTTTGCTTCGAGCATACTCCGCAGCACCCGGGAGGGCGAGCCTCCTCGCGCCGCGACTTTAAGCCTCAGGCTCCACAGTACCATGACGGACTAGGAAGAAGGCGCGAAAAATATCAAAGTCAGAAACCGCCACTTTAGGTTTCTTTCATCCAGATCGAAACTTGCGGTTCCTGCCTGTGGCACTACGCTGATTGCGGGTGAGCACGACCTGGAACACTGAAGAATACTCTGCAACACCGCCTTGGGGCGAAGTTGCCCGCCAGCCCGTGTTTGCCACCACCCATTGGTCGGTGGTGCTGACAGCCGGGCGCAGTGATGTCCCGCAGGCACAGGCCGCCCTGGAAAAACTTTGCCAGACGTATTGGTATCCGCTCTATGCTTATGTGCGACGGCGGGGATATGCCCGGGCCGATGCCGAAGACCTGACCCAGGCATTCTTCGCGTGGCTGCTGGAGCGGGACTGGTTGGGCGTGGCCGACCGGCAATGCGGCCGTTTTCGCTCATTTTTATTGACCAGCTTCAGCCGTTTTCTGGCGAACGAATGGGACAAGGCTCGAACGCAAAAACACGGCGGCGGCCGGATGGTTTCCCTGCCCTTCGATGATGCGGAAGCCGGTTGCGCCCGGGAATCGGCGGACAACGCCACTCCCGAACAAAGTTTTGAATGGCGTTGGGCGCTGACCTTGCTGGACCAGGTCATGCATCGGCTGAGTGCTGAATTTACCCGGGACGGCAAGGCGGAATTGTTTGAGATGCTAAAACCATGTTTGCTGGGTGAACGCACGGCGCAACCGTATGCGACTTTGGCGTTAAAACTGGCGATGACCGAAGGCTCGATGAAAGTGGCGGTGCATCGGCTGCGGCAGAGGTACCGGCAATTGCTCCGGGAAGAAATCGCCAACACCGTCGCGAAACCGGAAGAAATTGAAGAGGAATTGCGTTATTTGTTTGCCGTGCTGGCCAGACGATGAGCCGGTTCCAGCACTCAAGCGTTCCGCCGCGAAGGCCAGCGGGTCGTTTCCGCTGTAACCTTCCGCCCGTTTTCCTTTATAATTAGGGCGGAAGAATTATTATGAATACGACCCGGGTTTGCCCCATTTGCGGAAAGCCGGTGGTTCCTGAGGCCCCCCAGGGTCTCTGTCCGGAGTGCCTGATGAAATCCGGCTTTGAAACCAGGGCGGAAAATGAAGCGGCGGGCGGAAAATCAGCCTTTGTGCCGCCATCCGTCGAGCAGATGGCCAAACTTTTTCCCCAGCTCGAAATCATCGAATTGCTGGGCCAGGGCGGCATGGGCGCGGTTTACAAAGCCCGCCAACCGCGCTTGAACCGGTTCGTGGCGCTGAAAATCCTTTCGCCGGAAAAACAAAGCGACCCGCAATTCGCCGAGCGATTCGAACGCGAAGCCCGCGCGCTGGCCTGGCTGAACCATCCCAACATCGTCACGGTTTACGACTTCGGCGAAACGCAGGGAAATTATTTTCTGCTGATGGAATTTGTGGACGGCCAGACGCTGCGACAGGTGTTGCTGGCGCGGAGACTCGCGTCCGCCGAGGCGCTCGCCATCGTGCCGCAGATCTGCCAGGCGCTGCAATACGCCCACGATCAAGGCGTCATCCACCGCGACATCAAACCGGAAAACATCCTGCTCGACAAAAAGGGCCAGGTCAAAATCGCCGACTTTGGCATCGCCAAGCTCCTGGATCAGGCGCCACAGGACATCTCCTTGACCGGCGCCAAGGACGTGGTGGGCACGCCGTATTACATGGCGCCGGAACAGATCGAGAAACCGCAGACCGTGGATCATCGGGCGGACATTTATTCGCTGGGCGTCGTGTTCTATGAAATGCTCACCGGTGAACTGCCGCTGGGAAATTTCCAGCCGCCGTCGCAAAAGGTTCCAATTGACGTGCGCCTTGATGAGGTGGTGCTGCATGCCATGGAAAAAGAGCCGGAACGCCGCTACCAAAAGGCCAGCCAGATAAAGATGGCGGTGGAGACAATTGCCGGCACCACCGCACCGGCGGGGAATGCGGAGGTATTCGCCCAGGATTCTTTGGCGGGGGATTACACTTTGGACATTGGCAGTTGCCTGCACCGTGGCTGGGCTTTGGTGCGAGGCAATTTTTGGCCGGTTATGGGTGTCACTCTGCTGATCCTGCTGCTGCGCCTCGCCGCCTTTTTCGCTGTGATCGGGGTTGTTGTCAGTGGTCCGCTCATGGGCGGATTGAGCCTGTATTTCCTGAAGAAAATACGCGGCGAACCGGCAGGTGTAGGAGCCGCCTTTTCCGGTTTCAGCCGGGCATTTCTGCCGCTCTTCCTCGCCAGTCTGGTTATGGCCGTACTCACGACCGCCGGATTTTTTTGTCTCATATTACCCGGCATTTATCTCGCGGTCGCGTGGACCTTCACCCTGGCCCTGGTCATTGACAAACGACTCGGTTTTTGGCCGGCCATGGGGTTGAGCCGCAAGACCATCTCCAAACATTGGTGGAAGTTCTTCGGATTCATCATCGTTTTGTCGCTCATTAAAATGGCGGGGATGCTCGTCTTTTTTGTGGGTTCCCTGATCACGGCTCCCGTCGCGCTGGCAGCGTTGATGTACGCTTATGAAGATATTTTCGGCGTGGCCAGAAAACCGGCTGAGATTCCGTCGCCCGTTCCGCCAGTCGCGGCCACCGCACAGCCAGCCCGGCAATCCAATCGATTATGGGGCTGGCTCCTCGCCGGGCTGCTGATCCTGTTGTTGATTGGCCTTGGCATTGGACTGGCGCACAGGCGTCACCTGCCAGCCGGCCAGGTGTTCATTGCCGTTGACAGCGGCAAAAGTTTCCAGCCAGGGGACGTTGAAGTGCAGTTAATTGAAAAGCAGGAAGTCGCCGATTTTCTTCAAAAGAAACAGGCTGTCATTGAATTGGGAAACGCAACTCTACAGCGGGAACTTGCCGCTGCAACGGAAGGTGTCGAAAAGGCTGAAGCCGCCCTAAATTCATTCTCAGCGGAAAGCCAATGCCTGACCAACGCTGATTATGTCACCGCCAAGACCGGGCGCGACAAAGCAAAGGCTGAACGAGACAGCCTGATAGCGGAATATCCTGCCTTCAAACAAAGAATCGATTCGGCGCGGGTCAAAGCCAGCGGACTCGAGAAAAAACAAGCAAAGATGCAAACGAAAGATGCGGAGCTGGACTCCGAAGTCACGTTCGCCAGAATCGAGTTGCAGGACGCCCAAAACGTACTGGCGGATTATCGCAAAAAAGCCGCACTGCTCAAAGACACCATCGCCTTGCTCCAGGATAAAATGGATACCATCGAACGTTTAACAACCAATCCCAACGCCGCAAAGCTTGATGCCGCCAAAACTCAACTGGCGGCGGTCAAAACCCGATTGGAAGAGTATCCCGGCGCCGAAACTTATTTGTCGGACTTTTCGCCAGTCATGTCTCAGAAAGCGCACACTGACCCTGATGGCAAATTGTCCTTCAGATATCCACGCGACAAAGCCTTCACGATTTTTGCAACCGCCACGCACCCCGCACCTGCAGAAAGATACTATTGGCTGGTTGACGCTCCCACCAACGGGGAAACGGGTCGCGTTTTGCTCAACAACAATAATCTGGTTTATGCCGACCCCGATGGTTACTTCAAGGTCAAGCCAAAGGAACAACTCGCGGTACAATCCGGAGCCGATCATCCTGGCCCTGGCAGGACGAGCAAGAATCATCAGTCCAACCGACCAACCCCAATAATTGCGGCGACTGAACTTGTCAGTTCGAATGCTTTTGGGAACTTGTTGAACAAAGACCAGCGTCTGGTGGTGCAAGCGACTGACCGGCAGTTTCGTAGCTTCCTGGACACGCGCACGTTTAACGGCTGGTCAGAGAAAGAGCGCGCGGACCTGGAAAGGCGTTTGATTGACGCTCTCAAAGGGCCGCGTTCAGACGAGTATTACCAGGCCATCAACTCACTGGCCGCACTGCGCTCCATCAACGCACTGCCCGCACTGCGTGAGCTCGCCTTTGATCGCCGGGAAAAGGACAATCGCGACCGCTGGATGTCCGCGCGCGCGCTCGGCCTGCTCGGGGACAGGCAATCCGTGCCGGAACTGATTCCCCTGCTTTATCACTACAACGTGAACACCCGCTGGTGGGCGCAGATTTCGCTGGTGGGGTTGACCGGGCAGAATTTTGGCAAGGATTGGCGGGCTTGGGGCAAATGGTGGAATTCGCAAAACGGCCAGCCGCCGTTCAATCCGGAGATCATCCGTTGGTCGAAAACCCAGGCTGAACCGGACCAACTGGCGGAGAGCCTCGAGGAAAGCGACCGCAGGTTTCTCGAGAATCTGAAATAATGCCCCGAAAGCCAGAGACCCCCATACGAACCAATGAAAAAGGATGTCCCCGGCGGTTGGTCTGAACGCAAACCAACGGTTCAGCATTCTACGGTTGCCATACGCCCGATGGCCGGTTGCAGAACGGGTAAAATCAGCCTTGAAGGGTTGCGTCCCACAAGGACGACGCTCCAGTGCAAGAGCAAACCGCGGGTGGCTTATTCAAAATCCATCTCGTAGCTGTAAACGTTGCCGTTGAGCTTGCTCTGGATTTTGTAGTTCGATTTGTTGATGACCGCCTGCATCGCCTTGTTCTCCGTGAGGACTTCGGCGGTGAACCCGCGGATGCCGTTGCGGCGGGCCACCCGCATCAGGTGCTTCAAGAGGAAGGTGCCGATGCCGTGGTCCTGCCACTGGTCGCTCACCACAAACGCCACTTCCGCCAGGTTCGTTTTCGGGTCGAGATAATAGCTGCCGACGGCAATGATTTCCTCGCCATGCGCCTCGGGCAGGGTGCCGACAATGGTCACGTCGTTGCGATGGTCAATATAAACGAAGTCCTGAATCTCCTGCCGCGACACGCGCTTGGAATGGCTCATGAAACGGTAATAAATCGTCGCCGCCGACAGCTTGTAGAACAGGTCGCGCATCCGCGGTTCGTCGGTGGGATGAATCGGGCGGAAATTCATCTGCGTGCCGTCATTGAGCAGGTAGGTGGTGCGCAGTTCCTTGGGTCCGACGAGAATCTTGCCTTCCAGGTCGGCCATTTCGGCGGAAAGATATTTCGCATTGATGGCGTCGCGCAGCAGGTCGGCGCGGAATTTCGGGTGGGCGATGCTGATGAGCGCCAGGGCGCGTTCCTGGATGCTTTTGCCGTGCAGATAGGCCACGCCGTATTCAGTCACGACGTAATGCACACCCGCACGGGTCGTCACCACGCCTGCCCCCTCGCTGAGGTGCGTCACGATGCGTGAGATGGTGCCGCCCTTGGCGGTGGAAGGCAGCGCGATGATGGCCTTGCCGCCGCGCGACTTGGCGGCGCCGCGGTTGAAATCCACCTGCCCGCCGACGCCGGAGAAAAACTTCGAGCCGATGGAATCGGCGCACACCTGGCCGGTAAGGTCTATCTCCAGCGCGGTATTGACCGCGACCATCTTGTTTTGCTGGCGGATGACGGACGGGTCGTTGACGTACTCCGTCGGCTGGAAGGAGAAGAGTGGATTGTTGTCAATGTAATCGTAAATCCGCCGCGTGCCGATGGCGAAGCTGGCGACGATTTTGCCGTGGTCCGTCGTTTTGCGCGCGCCGTTGATGGCGCCCGAATCAATCAACTCAATAATGCTGTCGGTGACCATCTCCGTGTGAACGCCGAGATCTTTCTTGCCCTTGAAGAGGCCAAGCATCGCCTGCGGAATGCGCCCGATGCCGAACTCAATGGTGGAACCGTCTTCCACGAGCGCGGCGATGTATTCGGCGATCTGCCGGGTCGTCTCGGTGATTTCAGCCGGCGGCACTTCCAGAATCGCCGCCTGCGACGGCACCAGCACGTCAATATCATTGGCGTGGATGGAACAATTCCCGAGCGTCCGCGGCATGTTCGGGTTCACCTGCGCAATGACGAGCGAGGCGTTTTCGGTGGCGCTCTTCACAATATCCACTGACACGCCCAGGCTGCACATGCCGTGCGCGTCCGGCGGCGTGACGTGGATGAGGGCCACGTCGAGCGGGAGCTGGCCGGAGTCAAACAGGCGCGGGATGTCCGACAGGTGGATGGGCGTGTAGTCGCCCAAGCCTTCCTGGATGATGTCGCGCACGTTCTCGGCGATGAAGAAGCTGTTCACGCGGAAGTATTGCGCCAGTTCCTTGTGCGCATAAGGCGCGTCGCCGAAAGTGAGCAGATGGACAATTTCGGTGTCCGGCAGTTCGGTGGCGCGCTTGGTCAACGCGCTGACCAGCTCCAACGGCTCGCCGGTGCCGGTGCCGATGAACACGCGCTGGCCGGGCCGGATTTTTTTTACCGCCTCGGCCGCCGTGAGGACTTGCAACTTGTAAGTCTCCTGCCAATTGGGATCGTAGGTGATGGTCTTACTCATGGGCTTTGCCGGCGGTTGAAAGTGTCATGCGCGCATCGGCCACGTAAGCTTGAACGCCAACCGGGCCGACGATGAACGGGTTGATGTCCAGTTCCCTGATCTCCGGATAATCCGTGACGAGCTGGCTGATGCGCTGCAGCGCGCCGGCGAGGGCCTCCAGATCCACGGGCGCCTGGCCGCGCGCGCCCTGCAGCAGCGCGTAGGAACGCGTGCCTTTTAACATTTGCATGGCCTCCTCCGCCGTGATCGGCGCGAGGTGGAAGGTCACGTCCTTCATCACTTCCACGAAGATGCCGCCCAGGCCGAACATCAGCATCGGCCCGAACTGCGGGTCGCGGGTCATGCCCAGGATCACTTCGCGACCGCGTGCGCCCATTTTTTCCACATAAGCGCCGCGGAGATGCGCGTTGGGCGCGCGTTTCTGAATGCGCAGGATCATCAAATCGAAGGCGTCGCGGACCTGCTCGGCGTTGGCGAGGTTGATGCGGACGCCGCCGAAATCGGATTTATGAATGATGTCGGGCGATGAAATTTTCAACACGACCGGGTAACCGATGCGCTCGGCAATTTCCACGGCCTCGTCGCCGGTCTGGGCCAGTTGGCCGCCGAGGATGTTGAAATCGTAGGCGCGCAGGATTTCCTTTGCCTCGACTTCGCCGATCTGCGTGACGCCGGTGCGTTCCTGGGCGTTGATGATGCGGTCCACGCGCCGGCGATTGACCGGGAAACGCGTGACCATGCGCGCCGGACGACGCTTCCAGGCCGCGTAATCGCACATGGCCCGGAGCGCGGTGACGGCGCGATCGGGCGACGTATAATTCGGAATGCCCAAAGCCATCAACTTTTCCTTTGCCGCCGCCACTTCCGTGCCGCCCATGAACACCGCCAGCATCGGCTTTTTGCCCTTGTGCGCCGCGCCGAGTTTCTCCGCCAACTCCAGCGGCTTGGTCATGTTCTGCGGTGTGACAACGACCACGACGGCGTCAATCGTTTCGTCATCTTGCATCACTTCGAACGCATTCACATAGCGGTCGGGGGGGGCGTCGCCGATGACGTCAATCGGATTGCCGAATGCTCCCGCCGCCGGCATGAAGGCGCGCAATTTCGTGTCGCTTTCCTTGCTGGGCGAAACCATTTTCAAGCCCGACGACTCCGCGGCGTCCGCCGCCATGATGCCGGGGCCGCCGGCGTTGGTGATGATGGCCACGCGTTCGCCATTCGGGAGCGGCTGCATGGCAAACGCCGTCGCATAATCGAACAACGCTTCAAAATTTTCCGCCCGAATGACTCCCGCGCGCTTGAACGCCGCGCCGTAAGCCATGTCGGCGCCCGCCAGGCTGCCGGTGTGTGACGAGGCGGCTTTGGCGCCCGCCGAGGTGATGCCGACCTTCAGAATCACGACCGGTTTGACGGAGGCCGCCTGTTCGGCAATGCGCAAAAACTTGTCGCCTTCCTTGATGCTTTCCAGATAACCGGCGATGACTTTGGTTTCCTTGTCTTCCGCGAGCGTCTCGATGAAATCCACTTCGTTGAGGTCCGCCTTGTTGCCGAAGCTGATGACTTTGCCGAGACCGAGCTTCTGTTCCGCCGCCCAGTCGAGGATGGCCACGCAGAGCGCGCCGGACTGGGAGATGACGGAAATTTTTCCAGGGGGCGGCACGGACGGCGCGAACGTGGCGTTCATGTGATGGTCCGTGTTGAGCACGCCGAGGCAATTCGGCCCGACCATCCGCACGCCGCCGGCACGGCAGATTTCGACCAGCTCCTGTTCGGCCTTCGCGCCCTCCGCGCCGACCTCCTTGAAACCGGCCGTGATGACAATGACCGATTTGGCGCCCGCTTTAATCGAACTCTGGAGGGCGTCTTTCACGTATTTGGCCCCCACCATGATGATGCTGAGGTCTATGGGACCCTTGTACTCGCCGATTGATTTGTAACATTTGAGGCCGAGAATTTCATCCGCCTCGGGATTGACCGGAATAATCGGCCCTTTGAAGCCGTTGTTGACGAGATTGGCCAGCACCGCGTAACCCACTTTGCCCGGGTTGCGGGAAGCACCGATCACTGCGATGGCCTTGGGATATAAAAGCGTCTCAAGCATAAATTTTGACCGCGCAAAAAAACAAAATCTGCCCTTTCCGGACACCCTGCTCACCAAACCTTGTTGAAGACTTTACCAATTTTGCAGGGCTTGGCCAGCGGCAGGGAAACGCCGGCTCCAACGTTTACCGGCCCGGTCCCTTGCTCACCCGCTCAGCGGGCGAGCAATTGCGCGCGGTATTCCGTGGGCGACTGGCCCAGCAGCTTTTTGAAGACCCGGTTGAAATGCGTGAGCGACTGGAACCCGACTTCAAACGCGATTTCACTCACGCGCAGGTTCGGATTCAGCAACAGATTCTTCGCCTTCTCAATGCGGACGCGCGAAAGGTAGTCGGTGAAATTGATGTCCGTGACCTTCTTGAACATTTTGCAAAAGTAAAACGTGCTCATATTGACGGCTTTGGCCGCCCGGGCGAGCGAAAGTTCCTCGGTGTGGTGTTCGTAAATGTATTCCTTGGCGCGCTTGATGATCGGCGGCTCGGCGTTCTTTTGCTGGATGAAAATCTGGTTGCCCAGCATCGCCAGATGCTGTGCAAAAATCATGAGCATTTTGACGACGGATTCGTGCTGTCGGGCGGTCACCACTTTCGTGGAATAGTAGGCCTTCCGGAGCACATCCCGATCCACGTCCACACCCCATCCCGCCACCAGTTTGACGGCCCGGTCAAACTGACGCCGGGTCGGCTTCCGGCCGAGAAGCTGTCCGGTTTGCAAATAACCGATGAGCCGGTCGCCCAACCGCACCGGCACGGCGGTGTCGAGCAGTCCGGCCGGACAGGCGATGGTCTTCGGTTCATGGGCGGCTTTTTCGCAAAGCTGTTCCCACACCTGCAAACACGCGGCGCACGCATGGCTTTTCTGCGACATCAGCGCGCAAAATGGATTTTCGTTCCGCTTGCCGTGATGCGGCAACTGCCAGGTTTCCACCGGCTGCAACGACACCGGCAGGCCCGTCAACACGTTGAACGCGCGCTCATACTCCTGATAAACCTTCGAATCCGAGATGGCTTTGATCAGGGCGCGGTTGTTATTGCCACTGCTGTTGCCGCTGCCCATCGCGACGACTGAGGCCCGGGCTGAGGCCCTGGCTTTGGCGGAAGAAACTTTCTTCGCGGCACCAGTGCCGGAAACGTTTTGATGGAAGCACGGCTCAACCAAACAATCCTGCAAGGCGGGGGGTGCCGCCGGCGTCCCTTCCCCCCCCTTTACAATGGTTGTTTGCATGGCAACAAATTAAGCAAACCCCAAACGTGCGTCAAGTGGAATGGCCTTGCTTTGATCACCGTTGTATCACCTTTTTTATAATTTTCTTTGTCTTCGCCTGGGCATGGCAGTAGATTTAATGAAATCTTCGGTAAGGGAACCATGAAAAACTTAACAAAGGGTGCAATCATCCTCGCTGTTACCGTTTCTTTGGTGTTTGTTTGTCTCGACATTTTTGCTCGAATAATGCCGTCAGGGGCCGACAATGGCGGAACGAATGCATGCTCCGGTTACAAGTGAGGCGAAAAAATCGAGGACGAGAACGAGGACGAGCCATCTTCGTTACACTTCGCCGCGCCAAGGGACGATTAAAAACTGCCGCTGCGGACCAGATCGGCGATTTGCTTCACGACCTCGCGCGCGGCTAGTTCGACTTCCGGCGTCAGTGTCGTGCCGAAGTTGAAATCGCGGCCGCGGATGCTGAACAGAACGGCCTTCGGCTCCCGCTGATAAAGCGTTTTGCACAGCGACAGCACGTCCGCCGGCGTCAGATAATGGGCGACGGCGTGGCTTTGGAAATTGGGGGTGACGACGGAGCGTTGGATCGGCTCCGGCGCTTCGGGAATCGCGGCGTCCACGAAAATGACGGTGTCGTAACGGCTGATGGTCTCCGCGGCTTCGACTTCAAGCTGGTGACTGGTCTCCAATTCCACGCCGGGCAGGTCCAGCGCGGCCAGTTGTTCGAGGACGAACCAGCCGACGCCATCGTCGCGGCGGCTCTGGTTGCCGTAGCCGAGGATGAGGGTCGTCATGGGGGAAATCCTAATGCCTAAATCCTAATGACGAAAGAAATCCCAAGCCCGAATTCCAAATCTCCAGCGTCAAGGAAGGGTGGTTCCTGTTGTAGTGTCGGCGCTGTGCGCCGATTTCGAGCCACAGGCTCGACTCTACATCAAAATATGACTTTCGGATTTCGGATTTCAGATTGTGCTGTCGCGCTGCACGGTTTGCAACACCGTCCCGCCGGCGTCCACCAACTCAACCCGCATCGGCATCTGGCCCATGGCGTGGGTGGCGCAGCTCAGGCAGGGGTCGTAGCAGCGGATGACCGCTTCGACGCGGTTGAGCATGCCTTCCTTGAGTTTCTTCGCCTTGACGTATTTCCGGGCGATGGCCTGCACACCACGGTTCATCGCCAGGTTGTTGTGGCCGGTGGCGACAATCAAATTGGCCTTTTCAACCCGGCCATCGGCGTCCACCCAGTAGTGATGGATCAATGTGCCGCGCGGCGCTTCAATCACACCCACGCCTTCCCGGCAGGTCGGCTGGTTCGGCACCAAGATGTCGGTGCTGGTGATGTCGGGGCTTTCGAGCAACTGCTGCGCGCGTTCGAGTCCGTACAGCACCTCGATGAGCCGCGCCCAATGATAATAGAACGAACTGGTCTGCACGCGGCGTTTGGCGCGCCAGACCTTCAATTCCGCGTTGGCCTGCGGTGTGGCAATATGGCTGCAGGCGTTCAGGCGCGCGAGCGGCCCCACGCGGTACATGCCCTGCGGATAGCCGAGCGCCGAGATGAAGGGGAACTTCATGTACGACCACGGCTCGACCGCCTCGCTGATGTAATCGAGATATTTCGACGGGGGAACCTGGTCATGCACAATTTCGCCGGCGGCGTTGCAGAAGCGCAGGTTGCCGTCGTACAACTCCAGCGCGCCGTCCGGCTGGACAAGGCCCATGTAGTTGGAATCGAAGCTGGCGAAGTTCTCGACCTCCGCGAGGTGTGCCTTGTGGTAGCCCTTGAGCAGGTCGAGCGCGAACTTCGCGTGGCCGAATGCCTCGGGCAGGCCCTTGAGGATTTCGTCGCGTTGCGCGGTGGTGAGCACCTTGTTCACGCCGCCGGGCACCGGGAAATCCGCGTGGATCTTGCGGCCGGCGACGAGCTTGATGAGTTCCTGGCCGAACTTGCGCAGCCGCACGCCCTTGATGGCTATGTCGGGCTGCTGGCGGATGAGGCCGACGATGTTGCGAACGGCCGGGTCGGCGTCGAACCCGAGCAGCAGGTCGGGCGCGCTGAGATGGAAGAAGCTGAGCGCATGGGACTGGATGATTTGTCCCATGTGCATCAGTTCGCGCAGCTGCTTCGCCGTTTGCGGAATCTCGCGTCCGACGATGGCGTCGCAGGCCTTGGCGCTGGCGAGCAGATGGCTGACGGGACAGATGCCGCAGGTGCGCGGGGTGATTTGCGGCATCTCGGTGAAATGCCGGCCTTCGCAGAACTTTTCAAAACCGCGAAACTCCACGACGTGGAAACGCGCGTCGTCCACCTCGCCCCGGCTGTCGAGATGGATGGTGATCTTGGCGTGACCCTCGATGCGGGTCACGGGGTTGATGGTGATGGTCTTGGTTGTCATGTCAGTCGTACCTCAAATTTTTCTCAGTCCACTGCGGCATTCGGCCGGCCAGCAGTTCCGTCAGCGCGTACCAGATGGTGTCCGCGTCCGGCGGACAGCCGGGGATTGAAAGGTCCACCTTCACCACCTCCTGCAGCGGCCGCGCCTTCGGATACAGCTTTGGCACGAGGGGATCGTTGGGGATGCAACTGATGCGGTTGCTTTCGGCCTGTTCGTAGGCGCGGGCCAGGCAATCCTTCAACGTGAACTGGTTGCGCAGCGCCGGGATGTTCCCGGTGCAGGCGCAGTCGCCGAGCGCGATGAGAATCTTGCAGCGGTCGCGCAGCATCCGCAGCTCGTGTTCCTGGTCGGTGTTGTTCACGCAGCCCTCGACAATGCCGACGTCCACCTGTGGCATGTCCTTCACCTTGGTGTCCACGATGGGACTGAACAGGATGTCAATCAGCTTCATCAGACCCACCAGGCGTTCATCCAGGTCGAGGAACGACATGTGGCAGCCCGAGCAGCCGCTCAACCACATGGTGGCGACGCGCACCTTGGCGGGCGCAGCGGGCGCGGCGGCGGCCTTCGCCGCCGGGCGGGTGGTTTTCTTCGTCACTTTTTTACCGATGGTCTTCTTCATGCGAATACACTCTCCAAAATTGCCGCGTCTTCGCGCGCCTCGCCGCTGACGGGCAGCACGGGCCGCAGGGACAACCGGCGTCCTTCCAGGTTGGTGATGGTGCCGGACTTTTCGCACCAGATGGTGGCGGGCAGCACGACTGCCGCCTTGTCAGTGAGCGCCGAGCGGTAACCGGCCTGCACCACCACACAGGGAATTTGATTCAGCAGATCGGACACATATTTCTCGTCCAGCAGCCCGGCGCCGCCGTCGGGCGCGTCGCTGGCGACAATGTGCAGGAACTTCAGCGGCTTGGCGTCCAGCCACGGGCCGACGTCTTCGATGGCCTCGATGCCGGCGCCCGCCAGCGCAAGGCTGTTGGTGCCGACCGGCAGGCCGATGAGGGTGGGTGCCTGGCCGCCCGGATGGCCTTCAAAAATTTTGATGAGCCGTTCCATCACCGTCACACCGATGGGAGTCATGGCGTTCGGGCCATAGAGAATGGCCGGCTTTTGCGCGCCTTCGAGCACCGCCGCCACCTCATTCCAGAACTGGTGTTCCAAGCTGACCTCGTGGGCACAGATGTTGGCGTACTGGTCCAGATCGCTCTTGCGGGCGTGGAAGATGAGCAGCTTCGCCTCGCGTTTGCGGACCGTGGTGCGGATGCGGGCAGCCACGACCCCATTGTCGCGGGACGGCTGGGCGCCGATGATGATGATGGCGTCCGCGTCCTCCAGTTTCCGCATGGCGTCGGCATTGAAAGACGGCTCACTGCAGAGCGCCGCCTCGTTGGCGGTCACGTACATGGCGAGCCGGTCAACTTTGCCGGTGAATTTCGTGATGGTCTGCGCGGTTTCGTTGGTCACGCGCGGAGCGACGAGCAGCGCCTTCTCCGTTTTTTTGGCGGCCTTGGCTGCCTTGCGGATGGTGGCGATGGCATTGTCCCAGGTGGCCGGCTGCAATTTGCCGTCCTTGTCGCGGAGCAGCGGTTGGGTGATGCGTTCGCGCGGTTCGGCCCATGTCTCGTACCGGCCCTTCACGCAGAGATGGCCGCGATTGACGGGGGAATCGGGGTCGCCCCAGACGTTCACGATGCGGTTTTCCTTGACGAACACCTTGAGGCCGCAGCCGAGCGGGCATTCGGTGCAGGTGGTCAGCACCGTCTGGCAGCTTGCAAGCGGACCCCGGAAGGCAGCCGCCTTGTCGAAGAACGCGCCGGTCGGGCAGTTGGCAACGCACGCGCCGCAGGACGTGCAGGTCTCGGACTCGCTGAATTTTTTGAGCATGTCCACGACCACCTGGTTGCGGATGCCGCGGTAGGCGACGTCGAGCGTATGCACACCCTGGATTTCGTCGCAGGTCCGCACGCAGCGGCCGCAGAGGATGCAGCGGTTGTGGTCGATCCCGAAATACTTCGCCGTGAGGTCCACCGGCATGGCGGGGTAGAGATATTGGTACCGGACATTATTGATGCCGTGGAGGTAACCCTGGTGTTGCAGGCCGCAGTCGCCCTTGTTGTAGGGGCACATCGGGCAGATGTGGTTGCGTTCGCTGAACAGCAGCTCCAGCGTGGCCTTGCGCAGGCCGTGCAGGCGCGGGCTGTCGGTGATAATCTTCGAGCCGTCCACGGCCGGGGTGGCGCAGGACGGCACGATCTTCGGGCTGCCCACGATTTCAACGATGCACAACCGGCAGCCGCCCCACGAGGTCAGCCCCTTCAGATAGCACAGCGTCGGGATGTAGATGTCGTTGGCACGGGCGATTTCCAGGATGGTTTGTCCCGGTTCGCCGGCGCAGACCTTGCCGTTGATGGTGAGGGAAATTTTCTTGGTTGCAGTCATGGTTTCACTCCGCATCAATGTGATTTTGCTCCGTTGCCGCTGGTTTTGATGTCGCAACGCAGACAGCGGAAACATTCTGCCTTGGCCTGCCATTCGGTGAAGGTGGGTGACACTTCCACGTTGCCGCGCCGCTGGTCGGGCGCAATGAGCCGCGCCGGGTTGCGCGGTCCGCCCTGGGACGGCGGCGGGATGGTCTGGTCGTAATCAAACTTCGGCCACAACTCCTCGAAGCGGTCCAGCCCGGTCAACTGCCGGTCAATCATCTTCGCAGCCTTCTTGCCGGCCCCCATCGTGGTGGAGACATTGGTGGCGCCGGTGACATAATCGCCGCCGGCATAAATTTTCGGGTTGCTGGTTTGCAGCGTCCACGGGTCCACCTTGAGCGAACCCCACGAGGTCGTGGTCAGACCGAGCTTCTTGGTCAACTGGCCTTCGGGTTTCTCGCCGATGGCCTTGATGATCGTGTCGCAGGGGACCACGTACTTGTCCTCGGTCAGGACCGGGGCGCGGCGTCCGCGGGCGTCGTACTTGCCGGGAATGGTCTTGGCGACCTCCAGGCCGCTGACTTTGCCGGCCGAGTTGGTGACAACGCGCAACGGCGCGGCCATGGTGATAAGCTTGACACCCTCATCGAGCGCCTGCTCGATTTCGTCCGGGATCGCCGGCATTTCCCCGCGCGACCGCCGATAGACGATGGTCACGTCGGCGCCCAGCCGTTTGGCGGTGCGCGCCGCGTCAATCGCCGAGTTGCCGCCGCCGATGACGGCGACCTTCGGGCCGATGGCCGGTTTTTTGCCGAACGCGGTCTCGTTGAGGAACGACAGCGAGGACAGCAGGCCTTTCGCGTCGTCGCCCGGGACACCGAGCGCCTGTTCCTCCCAGGTGCCGAGCGCGAGGAACACCACGTCATTTTCCTTGGCGAGCTTGTCGAGTTGCAGTGTTTTGCCGAGTTCGGCCTTGAACTTGAACTGGACGCCCGCGCTGCGGATGAAGGCAATCTCCTGGTCCACGATTTTCTTGGGCAGGCGATACTCTGGCAGCGCGTAGCGGAGCAGGCCGCCGGCGTTGGGCGCCCGATCGTACACAGTGACCTTGTGGCCGAGCAGGGCGAGGTAAAACGCCGCGCTCAAACCCGCCGGGCCGGCGCCGACCACGGCGATTTTTTTGCCGGTGGGGGACTGTTTGCGTTTGAGGATGCGCTGCAACACGCGTTTGGCGCCGCCGCTTTCGTACATCACGTCGCCGATGTAGCGGTGCGTTTCGCGCATGTTGACGGCGGCATCCGCGCCGGCGCGCCGGCAGCGGAGTTCGCACGGATGCTGGCACACGCGGCCCGTTGTCGAGGGCAGCGGGTTGTCCATCACCACCTGTTCAAAGGCGTCGTCAATCCGGTCCTCCTTCAGCAACTGGAGGAAGCCAGGGATGTTCATGTTCAACGGGCAGGTGTTTTCGCACGGCGAGAGCTGCAGATTGCCGCACAGGCCGGCCACGCAACGGTGTTCGCGGATGTGCTGCTCGTATTCGTGCCGGAAATATTTCAACGTCGTCAGCACCGGGTTCGGCGCGGTCTGGCCGAGGCCGCAGAGGCTGGCGTCGCGGACGACGGAGCAAAGATCCTCGAGTTTGTCGAGGTCGGCCAGCTCGCCTTCGCCACGGGTGATTTTCTCCAGCAGATTGAGCATCTGCTTGGTGCCAACGCGGCAGGGCGGGCATTTGCCACAGGATTCGTCGCAGCAAAACTCGAGGAAGAACCGGGCAACATCCACCATGCAGGAATCCTCGTCCATGATGACCATGCCGCCGGAACCCATGATGGAACCAAGTTTCTGAAGCGTCTCATACTCGACCGGTGTGTCGAGGTGTTGCGCGGGGATGACGCCACCGGAGGGGCCGCCGCTCTGGACAGCCTTGAATTGTTTGCCATCGGGAATACCGCCGCCGATTTCGTAAATGATGTCGCGCAACGGCGTGCCGAACGGGACTTCAACCAGCCCGGTGTTCTTGATCTTGCCGGCGAGCGCGAAGACCTTGGTGCCCTTGGTCTTCTCGGTGCCGAACGTGGCATACCACGCGGCGCCCTTGCGGATGATGGCCGGGATGGCGGCCCAGGTTTCGACGTTGTTGATGTTGGTCGGCTTGCCCCAAAGACCGCGCTGGGCCGGGAAGGGCGGACGCGGCATGGGCTGGCCGCGACGACCTTCGATGGAACGCATGAGCGCGGTTTCCTCGCCGCACACGAACGCGCCGGCGCCGATGCGGAGCTCGAGGTCGAAATCGAATCCCTTCTCAAAAAGGTTTTTGCCGAGCAGCCCGTTTTTATAGGCCTGCTCGATGGCGATCTGGAGGCGCTTGATGGCGAGCGGATACTCGGCGCGGATGTAGATGAACCCGCGATTGGCGCCCATCGCGTAACCGCCGATGGCCATGCCTTCCATGACGCGGTGGGGATCGCCTTCGAGAACGGCGCGGTTCATGAACGCGCCCGGATCGCCCTCGTCGGCGTTGCAGATGATATATTTGGGTTTGACCGGCACCTTGGCCATCAACTCCCACTTCACGCCGGTCGGGAAACCCGCGCCGCCGCGACCGCGCAGGCCGCTGGCCTTGATTTCGGCGATGACCTGTTCGGGCGTCATCCCGGTGAGGATTTTGCCGAGGGCGGCGTAGCCGTCACGGGCGACGTATTCCTCGATTTTCTCGGCGTCAATCACGCCGCAATTTTCGAGGATGATCTTGGTCTGTTTGGCCAGGAACGCGAAATCGCGCTGGGTGGTGATGACGTTGTCGCCGAGTTCTCCCTTGGGCAGCAGCCGCTGGCAGGGCCGGCCCTTGACGAAATGTTCCTCCACCAGTTCCGGCACGTCCAGCGCCGTGACGCGTTGATAAAAGGTGCCGTCGGGGTGGATGAGGATGACCGGGCCAAGGTCGCACGGCCCCATGCAGCCGGTCACGATCATCTGGACCTCCTTGTCCAGTTTTCGTTTTTTCAATTCAGACGCCAGGGCGTCCTGAACGGCGCGGCAGCCGGAACTGTAGCAGCCGGCGCCGCCGCAAACCAATACGTGAGAGCGAATCATGCTGGTTACTCCGTCTTCTTTTGCTTGCCGACAGCAAGATTGTCCACCTTCCGGCCCTTTTGCAGGTGCTCGGCAACGATTTTTTTCGCCTTCTCGGTGTCGAGCTGGGCGTAGGTGGTCTTTTCGCCACCGGCTTCCTCGACGAGGACGACCGGCTCGATGTCCTCCAGCCCGTGCTCGCCGGTGACATGGACTTCCACGTCGTCGAGGCCGCGCTTTTCGATTTCGTCGAGCATGGTTTTCATGACTTCGCGGGCGCCGGAGGCGATGCCGCTGGTGCCCATGCTGACGACAACGCGGTATTTCTTGCCGCCTTCGCGCAGGGCGATTTGTTTCTGCGCCTTTTCCTTGAGTTGTTTCAATTGTTCCAGGTTCATAAATTTTATCCTTTCGTGGCCAGCTCCCGCGAATCGAAGGAAAACTTCTGCCCGTCGGAGCGGTAGTTCAACTGCACGTCCATTTTTTTGTCCGTCGCACACAGCGCCAGAATCGTGGTATTCAGGTCGCCCAGCGGCGGCCGGTCAATGTGACTGAGCCGCATCGAGGCGGTCACCGATGTGCCCCGGCCGGGGGCGGACTGCACGTGAAAATGTCCGCCGCACATCTCGGAGGTCTGTTGCAGCAGGGCGAGGCCCAGCCCGACGGGCTTGCGGCGCTGCGGCTTGCTGCTCCAGTGGTTCGTAAGCACGCGCTTCAGCGTGGCCGCGTCCATGCCCCGGCCGTCGTCGCGCACCCGCAGGACCAGCCAGTCATGTTTGCGGCTCTCCAGGATGCTGATTTGCACCTGCTTGGCGTTGGCGGAGAGCGAATTCATGGCGATGTCCAGGATGTGCTGTGACAGCTCTTCAAACATATTTTTTCAGGTCCACCTTGCAAAGCTGCGGGACCTTGTCCACCGTCAGCTTGCCATAGACGTCGTCGCCCACCGACAACGCCGGGGCCAGCGCGCAGGCGCCGATGCACCGGGCGGTGGTGAGGCTGAACAGGCCGTCCTTGGTCGTTTCGCCTTCCTTGATTCCGAGCTCCTTTTCCAGCGCGGAGATGATGGCCTCCGAGCCGCGCACGTGGCAGCCGGTGCCGCGGCAGACCATGATCTGGTGTTTGCCGCGCGGAACCAGGGTGAAGAAATGGTAGAAGGTGACGACTCCATAGATGTGCGAGAGGGGCAGCTTCAACGCGGTGGCGACGTAGCGGAGCACATCGGCGCTGAGATAACCGAACATCTGCTGCGCCGCATGCAACACCTGGATCAACGAGGTTGGCTCGCGGTTGTAGCTTTCAATCGTGCGGTCGAGATCCGCAAAACGCGGGTCGCCGCTCGGGTGGGTCGTATCCATGGCCGCGATGCGCGCGGTCTCGCTGATGGCTTTTTCGTTCATCGTAATCCTGACTCCCAAAGTTTTCCGGCCGCTTCGTAGGCCGCCAGTTTCGTGGACAACAACACAATGCCTTCCGCGTCCGCCTCGGCCACGACTCCCGGATCGGGTTTGCGGCCGCAGACGAACAGCACCGCGCCGATGTCCTTGGTGGTGGCGCAGGAGATGACATTGCGGTGGGTCTGGATGGTGATCCACAACATGCCGTGGCTGGCGTGCGCCAGCACATCGCTGAGCAGGTCGCTGATGTAGCAGCCGGTGAGGTCCGCCTCCGCCCGGTTGGTCAGCGGCTCGGCCTTCATCGCGGCCAGCACGGACGACAGTTTCCATGTTTTTTCAGTTTTCATAAGGGCACTTCCGGCTTGGGCAGCGGGGCCGCCTGGCTCAACAGCACTTCGCAATGCAGGCGCGTGCCGACGCTCATCTCGGAATGGATTTCAAACTGGTCGGAACATTTCTTGATGTTGGGCAGGCCCATGCCGGCGCCGAAACCCAGTTCGCGCGCCAGCGGCCCGGCGGTGGACCAGCCCTCCTGCATGGCCAAATCCACATTCTCGATTCCCGGCCCGCGGTCCACGGCCTCGATGATCACCTTTCCGGGCGAAATGGCAACCGAGAGGTCGCCGCCGATGGAATGGATGATCATGTTCATCTCGGCCTCGTAGGCGATGATGGCGGCGCGGCGCCGGATGACCGGATCCACGCCGCGCGCCCGCAGAATCTGGCGCATGTGCTGCGAAATCTTGCCCGCGCTTTCGTAATCGCCCGACTTCACCTCCGTCTGCAAGACCATTGGTTTGTCGCGTTCCAGGTCGCCAGTCTGGGCGGAGAACAGCGCGGCCTCGCGGGCGGCGGCTTCCTCGGCGCGTTTCTCCAGTTTTTGCATCAGGCAGGCGGTGATGTCGCCGCGGGTGAGGACTCCCACGAGTGCACCGCTGCTGTTCACCACGGGGAAACGACCGAAGCCATGCCGGTCGAACTCCGCCACCGCGCGCACGAGCGAGAAATGGTCGCGCAACGTGACGATGTTCCGTGTCATCCACCGCTCCGCCGGGTCGTTGACGTGGCCCTGGTCGAGGGCGTTGATGATGTCCTCGATGCTGACCAGTCCCACCGGGGCGCCGTTTTGGAGGATGGGCACGCCCGAGATGCGGTGGGTCTTCATCAAATTCTGGATGGTGCGGAGCGAGTCGCCGGGCGCACCGGTTACCGGCGGCTGGGTCATGGCGTCGCGCACGCGCAGTTCATAAACCAGCATCTGGGCAACGGAAACTTTGGGCGGTTTGCCCGCGGTCGTGCCGGTTTCGGTTGAAGGCCCTTCAGGCATGGTCATGGTGATCGTGCTGTATCCCAGCTTGATCGCCACCGCATTATGCGCCATTACTGCGCTGACGGTCAATTCCGGACCAGGCTCCGGAATCCGGGAACGCCTGCCGTCGGCAGCGTCCGGAAGGACAGCTGCCAGCCGGACTCCCGTGTCTTTTTGGATGGTGGCGATCATGACAATCAAGCTTATACCGACGTCCACCAAATTTTCGTGCGCACGCGCGCGCGCGGCTCTGCAAAAATTGGCAAACTATCACCGTGCTTTGTTCGACGTGCTGCCGGCCTTCTTTCCGCCCTTCCTCGGCGGCAAAGTGAGATTGGTCACGGCAGTATTGCCCGCCAAAAGGGTTGACAGGAAATTAAATTTGTTGGATACAATTTTCACAAAGTCGTGGCAGTCGCGTTTCCAACTCGGTTGACCGGGATGTTTTCGGTGAAAGCCCCAAAGGATAATGCCCGGGGTGTAAAAATATTGCTGTTTGCCGGTCAACCCGGTAAAAAATGGCGACATAGCTGGGATGGTCGCCGCCATGACTGAAAGCGATCCGGGTGTTGTGAGTGAAAGATCTCCGGCAACACCCTTGGTTAACCGGGATCAGCCTTCGCAGAACTGCCAAGGCGCGACAAGCAGCGCCACGAGGCGGGCAAGGCGTTTGGCGGTTCAGTTTGATGTAGGTGAGCTCACCTTCGTTTGGTGAAGCGTTCGTAACCGAGAAGCCGTTCCAGCGTTCAATTTTCATTGGCATCACGCGTGCTATGGTTGGCATGTCAGGTTCAAACCTGTTCTCTGTGGTGAATAGATCCGCGTAAAAGTCTTTCATTTAACGCAAAGAGCACAGAGAGGAGAAAGCCGGGAATTCCTTGTGTTCTCTGCCTGCCCGCGAACCTGTCGGAGCTGCCTCCTGTTCAGTCACTTCGCGGACCGGGTTTTCTTACCACAAGACGTGAGGTGGATCAACCGTGGTGCTGAGGCTGCAAGCGATCTGAGGAATGGCACCCACGGTGTTCATAATGTAGGAGCCGCCCGCCGGACAACTGGGAATGCTGCTGCTGGAGTTTAGCCTGAGATAGGGCGTCAGATCAGTAGCCAAGCTGGGAGCCGGGTCCCCCGTCTTTTTTGATTTTTCCAGCGCCCATTCAGTAACTGCACCGTCAATCTGATGCATGTTGTTAATGCAAGCGTTGGCTTGTGATGTTGCGCGGGCCCTCACGAAGTTGGGAATGGCCACCGCCGCCAACAGGCCGATAATGGCCACGACAATCATGATTTCCACCAGTGTGAAGGCTGCCGAACCCGAGGCCCTAATTGTCTTTTTCACCCACATAATGATATAAAATAGCATCGGCGATGCCAGAGTCCATGCGAAATTTCCGTCTTTAAAGACGCCTAATACAGAAAGTAAAGGAGTCTTTACTGGCCCATTTTTAAGCGATTACTTTTATCAGCGGTGGCTGTTGCGGTTCCTTTCGCCAAAGGCGGATCGTCCTCGCATCCGTCATTCGACATTCCGTCTTCCATCTCTTGGGTTCAGTGTTCTGGCTTCAGCCGGGCTTTGCCGGAGGATGAAATTCCGTTGCAATGTGACTTGCGATTGAATCCGTGCTTCGCCGATAATACCCTGTTTCTGAAAGACGGCTGAACCGTTTGGAAAATCAAGAAAGATGAGGGTTGAGACTTGATGGTTGAGAGAATTTTGACGCGAAGGCCCCTGTTTTCACAGGTGGTTCCGAGCTGCCTGCTGCTGGCGTGGTTTGCCGGCAGCGGATGCTCCATTCATCACTATGCCCTGAACCAGGCGTCCGATGCCGTGGCCCAAAGCGGCTCCACTTATGCCAGCGATGATGATCCCGATCTCATCAAGGCTGCGGCGCCGTTCGGCCTGAAACTCACGGAGAGTTTGCTGGTGGAGAACCCGCAACATCTGGGCCTGCTGACTTCGGCGGCCAGCGGATTTACCCAATATTCCTACGCCTTTGTGCAGGAGGAGGCCGACGAGGTGGAACCGCACGATTTCGCCGCCGCCGAAGCGTTGCGGGTGCGGGCGCGGCATCTCTACCTGCGCGCCCAAAGATACGGCCTGCGTGGTCTTGAAGTGAAGCACCCCGGCTTCGGGAAGGCTTTGCTGGCCAATCCCAAGGCCACCGTCCGCACGGCCACGAAATCGGATGTGCCGCTGCTGTATTGGACAGCAGCAGCGTGGGCTTCGGCAATTTCCCTTTCCAAGGACAACCCCGAACTCATCGGACAGATTCCGGCCATGGAAGCGTTGATGGACCGGGCGCTGGAGCTGGACGAGAGCTACGGCCATGGCGCGATTCACACCTTCATGATTTCTTACGAGATGAGCCGGGCGGGCGCGGCCGGCAATCCGGCGGCGCGCGCCCGCAAACATTTCGAACGCGCCATGGCCCTGGCCAGGGGAACCGACGCCTCGCCGCTGGTCGCTTTCGCGGAGGCGGTGACCATTCAAAAACAGGGCGTGAAGGAATTTGAATCGCTGCTGAACCAGGCGTTGGCCATCAATCCGGATGCCAATCCGGACCTCCGGCTGCTGAACACCGTGATGCAGCGCCGGGCGCGCTGGCTCCTGTCACGTGAGTCAGAATTATTTTTGGTCGAATCAAAATGAATAATAGAATCCATCTCATAAACCGGAGCGCGCCCGTCCCGGGCGCAGCGACAATCGAGGACCGGAAGCCATCGGACCAATCTGAAGCGCTGGATTTGCGGACATGGCTGCGCCCGAGGACGGGCGCACTCCATCGTCGCCGGAGGTTGCCGCATATTTGTGAGATCGGTTCCAAGCTTGTCCAATCCGCATTGGTCGCCCTGTTTTTTGGGTCCGTCATTTTTGCCAACCGCGCGGTTGCCGCCGAACCGGTGAAGGTACGGATGGGGACGCTGGCCCCGAAAGGATCATCCTACACGAAACATCTTCAAGCCATGGGCGAACAGTGGCGCTCGGCGCCGGGCGGCGGTGTGCAGTTGACGATTTACCCCGATGGCACCATGGGCAGCGAGGCCGACATGGTGCGCCGCATGCGCCTGGGCCAGTTGCAGGCCGCGCTGGTGACGACCACGGGCTTGACGGAGATTGAGCCGGCGGTGGCCGGGCTGCAAACCATCCCCAAGGCCTTCCGCACGCTGGAAGAGGTGGATTACATCGGCGAGAAATTGCAGCCGATGCTCGAAAAGCGCCTGGAAGCGAAAGGCTTCGTCGTGCTCTTCTGGACCGACACCGGTTTCGTCCGCTTCTTTTCCAAGCAACCGATGATTACGCCCGATGATCTCCGGAAAACCAAGCTGTTCATCTCCGCCAACCGTCCCGCCGAACTGGCAATTTATCACTCGGTGGGCTGCAATGCCGTTCCGCTGGAAGTCTCCGACATTCTGCCCGGCCTCCAGACGGGATTGATTGATTGCCTGTGCCTGCCGCCGACGTTCGCCCTGGCCACTCAAGTTGACTCGGCCGCTCCCAACATGCTCGACATGAACTGGGTGCCGCTGGTTGGCGCCGCCATCATCAACAAAAAAACCTGGGACAGTCTTTCGCCCGAGGCCCAGGAAGTCCTGCGCCAATCGGCCCAGGAAGCCGGCAAACTCATCAAGGCCGATGGCCGGCGCGAAAATGTGGAATCCATCGAGGCGATGCGCAAACGCGGATTGAAAATCCACACGCTTACACCGGAAATCAACGCCCAATGGGACCAGGTCGCCGAGCAGGCCTGGCCCAAAATCCGCGGGACGGTCGTTCCCGCCGACATTTTTGACGAGGTCATGAGCCAGTTGAAAATTTACCGCGCCGCCCACGAAGCGGCCGGGAAGTGACCCGCGAAATGTCCGCTGTTGCTTCCAATCCGGTTGAACCGGCCGGACGCTTACGCTGGCTCTGGCAGGCGGAAAACCTGCTGGTCGCACTGGCGCTGGCCGCGCTGATGGTCCTGCCGCTCATCGAAATCGTAGGCCGAAAATTCTTCCATGGCGGTCTCAGCGGCGGCGCGGCGTTGCAACAGCATCTGGTTTTGATCATCGGCCTGCTGGGCGGCATGTTCGCCGCGCGCGACCGCCGTTTGCTCAGTCTTTCGACGCTGACCAATTTTCTGAAAGGCCGCTGGCAGACGTTTGCGCGCGTCTTCAGCAGCGCCTTTGCCACGGGCATCACCGTTTTTCTTTGCCTGGCGGCGCTGCAATTGGTGCAGTCGGAAAAAGGGGGCGGCAAAATTCTGGCCTACGGAATTCCGGTTTGGGTCGTTCAAGGCATCATGCCGCTGGGGTTTGGCGTCATCGCGCTGCGCCTGCTGTGGCACGCGGCGGACGCCTGGCGCGGGCGGCTCGTCGCGTTGCTGGTGGCCGGAAGCATGGTGTGGATCGGGTTTTATCCGCCGCTGACGCCCGCCCGGCTGGTGGTGCCCGGACTGGCGGCCTTGCTGGTGGCGGTGGTGCTCGGTGCGCCCATCTTTGTCATGCTCGGCGGCGCGGCCCTGATTTTATTTTGGGGCGAAGATACGCCCATCGCCTCGATTTCGCTGACGCACTATTCGATGGTGACCAACCCCACACTGCCAACGCTACCGTTGTTCACGCTGGCCGGCTATTTTCTCGCGGAAGGCGGGGCGTCCAAACGGTTGATCCGGGTTTTCCAGGCCTGGTTGGGACAATTCCGCGGCGGCCCGGCCATCGTCACCGTCCTGGCGTGCGCGTTTTTCTCCTCCTTCACCGGCGCGTCGGGCGTGACCATTCTCGCGCTGGGCGGACTGCTCATGCCGGTGCTGATGGGCGCGGGTTATTCCGAGCGTTCCACCCTGGGAATCCTCACCGGCTCGGGCGGCCTGGGGCTGCTGTTCCCGCCGTCGCTTCCGCTGATTCTTTTTGCCATCGTCGCCAGTTCCAATGCCACGGGTGCGGGCGTGACCATTGAAAAAATGTTTCTCGCCGGTTTTGGTCCCGGCGTGCTGCTGGTGAGCATGGCCATCTGGCTGGGCATGCGCCTGGGACCCAAAAACATCGGCATCCACCGCGCATTCGACCGGGGCGAGGCGGGCCGCGCGGTCTGGGCGGCCAAGTGGGAATTGCTCCTGCCGGTCGTCGCGCTGGCCGCGCTCTTTGGCGGATTCGCCACGCCGGTGGAAGCGGCGGCGGTCACCGCCTTTTATGCGTTTGTCGTCGAGACTTTTTTCTATCGCGATTTCAAGCGGCCGCGGGACGTGGCGCGCGTCATGGCCGAGTGCGGATTGCTGGTGGGCGGCGTGCTGCTCATTCTGGGCGTGGCCTTGGGATTCACCAACTATCTGATTGACGCCCAGATTCCCAGCCGCGCGGTGGAATGGGTCACCGGGACGGTGCATTCAAAGTATGCCTTCCTCCTCGCGCTGAACCTGTGTCTGCTATTGGTGGGTTGCGTGATGGACATGTATTCGGCGATTGTGGTGGTGGTGCCGATCATCGTGCCGCTGGGAATGGCCTACGGCGTTGACCCGCTCCACTTGGGGATTATTTTCCTGGCCAACATGGAACTGGGGCTGTTGACTCCGACCGCCGGCATCAACATTTTTCTGTCGTCCTATCGTTTTCAAAAACCGGTCCTGCAAGTGTCGCGGGCCGTCCTCCCGATGCAATGCGTCCTCATCGTCGGCTTGCTGTTAATCACCTATTGTCCCGCCCTGACCACCTTCCTGCCGCACTGGTTGGGAAGATGACATGGAGAAAGGATTGCAACCACGAAACATGTTTGCGATTTATGCAAGATTGAGGACGAGCCGTCTTCGTTACACTTCCGTCTTCGCAACGGTTCGACGCGGCAGGTCACCGGGACAGTCGCCGCGCCAGGAATCGAAGGACGATTTAGGGTTCAGTGAAACTCGCGGTCACGCGTCACCGCCGGGCTGCCGTGGCCTTCCACCATCGTCAGCGATTTCTTGGGACAGATTTCCGCACAGTAGCCGCAGTTGATGCAGCGCAACCGGTCAATGACCCATTTCTTCTCCGCGCGATTCACCACCAGCGCGCCGGTGGGGCATTTCTTGGCGCAGACGGTGCAATAGACACAGTTGTCTTTCGTGAAAACGATCTGGCCCCGCGAGCCCGCGATGGGCTGGCGCGGTTCGAAGGGATAGCGGGTGGTCGGCGGCTTGGTCAGCGCCCACTTCAGGGCCAGTTTGGACATTTCGAAGTAACCCATATCACCTTTCCGTACAACTGATGCAGGGATCAATCGTCAGCACAATCATCGGCACGTCGGCCAGGTCGCACCCGGGCAGCACCTTTAACATGGCCGGCAGATTGGCAAAGGTCGGGGTGCGCACGCGGAACCGCTGCAGGTTCTTGGTGCCGTTGGCTTTCAAATGGTAAACCACCTCGCCGCGCGGCTGCTCGGTGCGCGTGATGGTCTCGCCGGTGGGATTGCCGGTCACCTTCACGGCGATCTCGCCCTCGGGAATCTTCGCAAACGCCTGGCGGATGATGTTGACCGACCGGAAAAGTTCCTCGCACCGGACGGCGCAGCGGGCGTAACAATCGCCTTCCGTGCGCGTGACCGGTTCCACCGGGATGTCCTTGAACGCGGCGTAACCCTGATCACGCATGTCCTGCGCCACGCCGCTGCCCCGCAGGGTGGGGCCGACGCAACCGAGGTCCCAAGCTTCCTGTTTCGAGAGCACGCCGATGCCGCAAAGCCGCGCCTTCACCGACCGGTCGTTGAGAAAAACCTTGGTGATGCCTTGCAGGTCCTTCTCAATTTCGTCCAGGTCCTTCAAAATGGTTTTGATGGTGTCGGCGTTGATGTCGCGCCGCACGCCGCCGACCTTGCAGGAGCCGAAGATGACGCGGCCCCCGGTGGTGGCCTCAATGATGTTGAGCACCTTTTCGCGCACGCGCCAGGAGTGCATGAACAGGTTTTCAAAACCCATGCCATCGGCCATCAATCCCAGCCAGAGCAGGTGGCTGTGAATGCGGGAGAATTCACCCCAGACCGTCCGCAAATACAGCGCGCGCGGCGGCACCGGGATGTTCATGATCGTTTCAATCGCCTGGCAATAGGTCTGCCCGTGGATGAAGCTGCAGATGCCGCAGATGCGTTCGGCGACATAGACGAAGTCGATGTAGTCCTTCGTTTCCGCCAGCTTTTCCAGCCCGCGATGGATGAAACCGATGGACGGAAGCGCCTGGACGACCTTTTCATCCTCGACGACGAGGTCGAGGTGGATCGGCTCCGGCAACACCGGGTGCTGCGGGCCGAAGGGGATGACAGTGCGTGCCATATTTAGTGGGTGCCGTTTCGTGGCGGCAATTGATCGCTGCCAATTTTCCAACCGGCGGAAACCAGCCCGGCTGCGCGCGATGCGTGATGCGTGATGCGTGAAAATCTCATTTGGGTGTGGCGTCGGGGTTGATGGCGCAGGCTGCCGCGCCGGCGGCCGGGGCCGCCGCGCTGCTGGCGCAGGGAATTTTGGCGCTGGCGAACGGGAACTTGATGGCCGTCTTATAAAATTTGCCTTTGAAATCAATCGCGATGCCGGCCACCTGCACGCCGAACAGGTCGTGGATTTCGTTCTCGTATAGGATGGCGCAGAGATAGATCGAACTGATGCTCGGCAAATGCGGCTCTTCGCCGGGCAGCGACAGGCGCAGGTTGGAAAGCTGGCTGTTGAGATCGAAGCTGTAGGTCAGCTCGATCTGGCCGGGCAGTTGCGTGGCGCTGATTTGCACCAGCCGGCAACCCTGGCTCTTTTTGGCCCGGACTTTTTCCAGCAGCGCGTCAATCGTGATCAGCTCAATTTGTTCCTGGCTCATTTGCGTTCCTTTTGCAGATAGACCCACGCGATGGCGGGCGTGAACGGCTCGGTCTTGAACTCCGAATAACCCGCCTGGCCCAGCAACTGCAGGCCGCGCACGTTCGGGCGGCCGGTGAAAGCCTCAAAGCGTTTCGCGTTGGGAAAGGCCTTTTCAATCTCCGCCACCAGACGGCGGCCGATTTTATGGCGCTGGTAGTAAGGGTGGACCACCACCCCGCTCACATACGCGGTGCCGTCGCGGGCCTGGCCGCGCACCGAGCCGATGATTTTGTCGTTCATCACGGCCTTGATGTGGGTCGCCCGGTCGAAATCGTTCTGGAGTTCCTCAAGCGTCTGCTGCAAAGCCGGCAAATTGTCGTCGTTGTAAATTTCCGCCTCGCACTGGCCGGCGGTTTTTTGCAGGCCAAGGATTCCCGGCGCGTCGCTCTTTTCGGCGCGGAGGTAAAGAATTTGGTCGGTGTTTTGCGGGGCGGCCTTCATTTCCAGACGTTTTTGCTCCAACACACCAAGGCCCTGGACCACGCCATCCACGATGGCTTCCGGCCGCGCGGCGCAGCCCGGCACATACACATCCACCGGAATCACGCTGTCCACGCCGCCGGAGATGTTGTAGCACTCGCGGAAGATGCCGCCGCTGGCCGCGCAGGTGCCCACGGCCACCACCACCTTCGGCTCCGGCATCTGGTTGTAGATGTTGCGGATGACGTCCCGGCTCTGCTCGTTGACGGCGCCGGTGACCAGGAAAATGTCCGCGTGCTTCGGGTTGCCGGTGTTGACCACGCCCAGGCGCTCGACGTCAAAAATCGGCGTCAGACAGGCCAGCACTTCGATGTCGCAGCCGTTGCAACTCGAGGCGTCGTAGTGGATGATCCAGGGTGATTTGGTAAAGCCAGACATAGCATCATTCCTATCGCATCAGGGAAAGAACCAGGATGTTGCCAAACCCGAGCACGGCCGCCACCAGCCACGCGCTCCGGACCGCCGTCTGCCATTTGAGCCGGGCGAACACGTTGTCCACCAGGATGACGAACCCAAACACCAGCAGCGACATGGCCACGCCCAGAACCGGCATGGAGGCAAAGAACAGATAGACCCAGCCCAGCAGGAACACGTTTTCGTACCAGTGCGCGATTTCGATCAGGGCCAGCGTGCGTCCGGAAAACTCGGTGGTGATGCCGCTCACCAGTTCCTGGTGGGCGTGGTGCGAGCAGGACAGGTCAAACGGCGATTTGCGGAACTTGATTTCGAGCGTGTAGAGGAAGCCGAGGAAAATTCCCGGCAACATCAGCACCAGCAGCGTGGGATGGCTGGCAATTTCATTCACGGCAAAACTTTTGGTGACCATGTACATCCCGATGGCCGTCAGCAGTATCATCGGTTCATAAGCCATCATCTGGATCAACTCGCGTTCCGCGCCGACGAAGCTGTAAGGCGAACTGGTCTTGTACGCGCCGAGCACGAAGAAAATGGCCGCCAGCGTCAGCGCAAAGATCACCAGCAACAAATCCGACCCGCCAAAGAACAGCGCGCCGGTGAAGATGATCATTACCAGGAAGAACCCGATGTAAAAGTTCTGCGAACGGCGCGTGACGAAGCTTTGCTTGTCCCACAATTTCATCACGTCGTAGAACGGCTGCCGGATGGGCGGGCCGCGACGCGACTGCATGCGCGCCGAAATCCGGCGGTCCCAGCCCGCCAGCAATCCGCCAACGATGGGCGCCGCCACCAGATAAATCAAAATTCGAATCCAGGGACTCATAAAAATGCCACCGTCAACATTGCCACCAGCAGCAACGCGCAGCCGATCACGCCCCAGCGCGAAAGCCAGGCTTCATTGAACATGTTGCGCAAATAGTAGTTGCCCATGGCCACGTCCTGCACGCTGTCGGCGGTGCTGCGGAATTGCACGCTGCTGTGTACGTTCGCGCCGCCCAGGTAGGCGTCCACCACTTTTACGCCGCGACCGTAGCCCATGAAACTGACCGGGAACAGCAACACCATCGCCATCATGATGGTCATGATGATGATGTTGCCCGCACCCAGGGAGGCCGACTGGCCATAGACCGCGTAGATGTACGGTTCAATGAACCGGGAGGAAATGAGTGGAAACAACAGACAGGCCAGAGCCGTCGCCGCCGACAGGCCGTAAAGCGCGATGGCCTCGCCGAGAACCAGTTCCTTTTTGATCCGCTCAGCCGGTCTGACAACTTCGATCAGTTTGCCCATCCATTTTACCCAGAAGAACAGCGTGGCCGCGCTGCCGAAAGCGATGAAGACCGACAGCGAGGGATAGGCATCCACGACGGCCTTGAGCACCGCCCATTTGCTGATCAACATGCCGAACGGCGCCAGGAACATGCCGGCCATGCCGATCTGCATCATGATCGCCACGCGCGGCATGCGCACGACCAGCCCGGACATGTCCTCGATGTTCCGGCTGTGCAGCTTGTGCTCCACCACGCCCACGCACAGGAACAACAGGCATTTGGCCACCGCATGGAAAATGATCAACAGGATGCCCGCCCAGACCGCCTCGTAAGTTCCGATGCCGCCGCAGAGGACGATCAGGCCGAGATTCGCGACGGTGGACCAGGCCAGGACGCGTTTGGCCTCGCTGGAGGTGATGGCGGCCAGGGAGCCGACGACAAAAGTAACCGCGCCGACCAAGGCCACCATCATTCCGACTTTTGTGCCCGCGACCAAGGGCGCCATGCGCAGGACGAGATAGACACCCGCCTTTACCATGGTGCTGGAATGCAACAGCGCCGACACCGGGGTGGGCGCCACCATCGCGCCCAGCAGCCAGCTTGAGAACGGCAGTTGGGCGGACTTGGTGATGCCCGCGAAACACAACAGCGCCGCCGGCAGGAGCAACAGCGCTTTGTCGGGAGAGTTGATCATCGCCTGCAATTCGATGCTGCCGGTTTTCTTTTGCAGCCAAACGATGGCCACCGCGAAGGCCAGTCCGCCAGCCAGGTTCATCACCAGTGCCAGCAGCGCGTTGCGCTTCGCCTCCTCGGTCTGCGTGTAGCCAATCAACAGGAACGAGCACAGGGTGGTGATTTCCCAAAAGAGGTACAGCCACACCAGGTTGTTGGCGAAAACGAGGCCGAACATCGCGCCCATGAAGATGAACAGCAGCGCGAAGAAGAGCGGACGCCGGTCCGGCACGTCACGATGCGCCACTTCGTGGTATTCGCGCATGTAACCCAGCGCGTAAATGCAGATGCCGCCGCCCACAATGCCGTTGATGAGGGCCATGATGACGGTGAATTTGTCCACGAACAGGTTCTGCGCCACTTCCAGATGCGCTCCGGGGCCAAGTTCAAACCAGACCATCAGCCCGGCCTGCGCCAGTATCAGCAGCACAATCAGAGGCTTTTTCGCGCGAATACCGACGTAAAGAATGAACAGGCTCATCGCCAGCTCGACGAGGAACATGCCCAGGTTGATGGCATGGGCGCTTACCGGAAGGTCTTGCAACCCGACGTGAGGCGGCCACCCGGCCATTGGCAACAGGGCCAGGGCCACGGAACCGCAGCACACCGCCAGCGTCACGACGGACACCAGGATTTTGCGGGGCAGGTCGGGCTTCAAGCCCAACAGCAACAAGCCGGCGGCCAGGGGGACCAGAACCAATGTTAAAACCAGCATCACAATAGTTTAAGTGTTAAGAGTGTTTCTGTGCCAAAACCTTCATCAAATTCCTCAATGGAATACAACTTACCGGCCCGGTACAGGTTGGCTTTGCGCTATTTGGCAATTAGCCACCATTCTTTGTCGGTGACATGGCTTAACTAAAAAATCAGCCGGCGGAAAGAAAAAACAACCCGGCTTTTTAACCACGGATGCACTCAGCGCGGCCAGGCTGCAACCCGATGTCCAAAAACCTTAACGCAGAGACGCTGAGGACGCCGAGGACCGCAGAGAAAATCAAACTCTGCGAATCTCTGCGCTCTCCGCGCCTCTGCGTTGAAACTTCATTGAATAGTTACAGCTAAACGCCCAGCGGATCACGTGCCTTTATGGCCTTGTGCTGCTCGATTAAAAACTCGCACCAAGCGTCCATGCCCTGGCCGGTTTTGGCGGAGAGTTCAAATACCGGGGCCTTGGGTGCCAGGCGGCGGAGATTGGCCAGGGCCGCTTCCCGGTTGTAATCGCACGCCGTTGCAAGGTCCAACTTGCTGACCACTGCCACGCCCGCCGACTGGAACATCGGCGGATATTTCAACGGCTTGTCCTCGCCCTCGGTGACGGACAGCAGGACCACCCGCAAATCTTCGCCCAAATCGTACGAAGCGGGACAGACGAGGTTGCCGACGTTCTCGATGATGAGGAGATCAAGGCCTTTCAAGTCCAGTTGCTTCAAGGCGTTCGCCACCATCTCCGCTTCGAGATGGCATACCGTGCCCGTGGTGATCTGCACCACCGGCGCGCCCGATTTGCGGAGGCGCTCGGCGTCGTTGTCCGTGGCCAGGTCGCCGACGATGACGCCGGTTTTCAGGCGTTTCCCCAGCGCGCGGATGGTTTCGCGAATAAACGTGGTCTTGCCCGAACCGGGCGATGAAAGAACGTTCAGCACCAGCAGGCCGCGCGCATGGAAAAAGCCGCGATTGCGCTCCGCCAGCCGGTCATTCTTTTCCAGAATCGCCTGGCGCACCTCCAAAACCCGATGCTGACCCGTGGCGTCTCCGTGCGAATGAGTATGGGAATGCGGGTGATCATGGTCGTGATGATGGTCATGGTCATGCTCGTGGTGATGGGCACTGATGCCCACCGGGTTTTCACCGGGCAATCCGCATCCGCAATCCTGGCACATCAGTCAACCTCCAATGAAGTGAGTTCCATTTCGCGTCCCGCTCGGAGTTCCGCGCTGGGACGATGGCAATCGGGACATTCGGCGAACATCCGGGTGGCCTCAAATTCATGGCTGCACGCGGCGCACCAGAACCGCGCCGGGACATCCTCGATTAGCAATTGTGCGCCTTGCGCCGGCGTGCCGGCGGCCAGGGCTTCGAAGGCGAATTGCAACGCATCGGGCACCACGCCGCTCAGGGCGCCGATGCGCAGGCGGATGGCATGCACCCGGCTTGCCCCGGCTTGCCGGGCCTTTTCGAGTACCTGATCCAAAGCGCTTTGCATGATGGATAATTCGTGCATGGTTTGCCGGAAACAACAAACCGGCCGGACAGCCTGCCAGAGCCGGGTTCCACACGCTCAAGGTATATCGCCGGTTGCGGACTGACAAATGAATTCCGGCTCAATGCTTGCCAACTTGCCAACTTGCCAACGGATGAAAAGTGCCAGCGGATTTTTTTGATGGAAAATTTTCCATCAGTTGGAACCTTTCATCCGTTGGCGAAAAGGGCGTGCGATACCCGAGCCCAACCCAAGAACTCCGCAATTACATTCGGAATTCTAAGCCGGAACGATTCA
>PLAY01000159.1 GCA_003134375.1 Limisphaerales bacterium
TGTTGGGTGACGGTATCGTCACGGGTTGGCCGGGGTGAGTGTCGTTTTTTGAAAAGCATTGCCGAAAACTTCCGTTCCTTGGCATCCCGCCACCGCCATTGTCACGCTCCATTCGTTCTTTGCGTCAAGCCCGACAGGCTGCTAGGGATGCATCAAAGTTTGCTCAAGGGAAAGCGGCGGGTCATTTCACGCAACCGGCGGTTTTCCTCCCGTTTCATTTTGCGCCGGGCACCCGCACTCGAATCATCAAAGCCGACCAGATGCAAAACCCCGTGGACCAGGTAGCGGACGACTTCCGACTGCCAGTTAGTGCTGAATTTGCGCGCCTGTAAAACCGCCTCATCCAGGCAAATATAAATTTCGCCGGAAATGGTAGGGCGCGTCACTCCGTGCGCGCCGTCGGCGGGCAGGGGACTGCCCGCCCTACCTTCAGTGCGGTAATCAAACGCGATGACATCCGTCGAACCCTTGTGTTTGAGGAAGGTTTCATTGAGTCGCGTCATTTCCGGCGCGCCGACGAGGCAGATTCCGATTTCGGCCTTTTTAATTTCCAATTCCGTGAGCAGCGCGTCAGCGATTTTTTTCAGCAGCCGCAGGTTGATTTTTTGCACGCGCTGTCGGTTGGCGATGGTGACGCTCATTTTATCAGAGGGCGAATTTCCACGACGCCCGCTACATTTGGGGACTCGCGGCGTCCGCCTCTCCGGTTTTTTTGCCGCGATGCTCCTCGTAAGCCGAGATGATGCGCTGCACAAGCGGGTGGCGGACGACGTCGCGCTTGCCCAATTCCACAATCGAGATGCCTTCGGTGTTTTTCAGCGCGCGATGCGCCTCGAGCAGTCCCGAATTTTTGTGCGGCGGCAAATCAATCTGCGTCTCATCGCCGGTGATGACGGCCTTCGAGCCGTGTCCGAGACGGGTGAGGAACATCAGCATTTGCTCGGTTGTCGAGTTTTGCGCCTCATCAAGAATGATGAAAGCGTTGTTCAGCGTGCGGCCGCGCATGTAGGCCAGCGGCGCAATTTCAATGGTTCCACGCTCGGTGTGTTTCTGGATTTCCTCGGCGGGCAGCATGTCGTGCAGCGCGTCGTGCAGCGGACGGAGATACGGTGTGATTTTTTCGTAGAGGTCACCGGGTAAAAATCCAAGCGCCTCGCCGGCTTCAACGGCCGGGCGGGTGAGGATGATCCGCGAAACCTTTCCCTCGCGCAACGACGTCAATGCCATGGCCACTGCCAGATACGTTTTGCCCGTGCCCGCCGGTCCGACCCCAAACGTAATGTCGTGCCGGCGGATCGCGTCGAGATATTTTTTCTGGCCGACGGTTTTGGCGGTGACGCCGGGCTTGCGCTCGTGCGTCAACACGCGGTCGCTCACCAGCTCCTTGAGCGTCGAAGCGCCCTCGTGTTTGATGATGTTCAGCGCGTGGGTGAACTCGCGATTGCGCACCGGCGAGCCGCTCTTGAGCATGCTCTCCAGCGACACAAAAAGCTGTTTGGCGCTCTCGACGGCATCGGCGGCGCCTTCGAGTTTGATCCAGCCTTCACGCGCGGTGGCCTTGACGCCGAGCTGTTCTTCAAGCGATTTAAGGTTGCGCGGCTCGTGATTGAAAAGCTGCTGCGCGACGCGCGCGTTTTCAAAATGAAGGGTTTCAGTGGGCATTATAATTTTAACCATTTCCGCAACTGCGCATTCAAAGCCTGGACATCCTTGCCGGCCAGCTGTCCGACCACTTTTACCACCAACTTTTCTTCCACGGTAGCGAGTTGGGCTTTGACGCCGGAAGGTACATTCAATCCTGCTGCGCGCCATTGCTTCAACGGAAAATCCGTGTTCGCCAGCACTGAGGAAATCGGAACCAAGAATAAATCCGCGCCGTTTCCGCCAACCACGATGGCGGGGCGAACTTTGCGGCTGGTCAGGTCCGTGAACGGAATCGGCAGGAGAACGACATCATTTCTTGAGCAGTTCATTGAAGATGTCATCGGCGTCGTTGCCCCAGGTTTTCAACAAGGACGCCTCGGAAAGTTTCAGCCAGTTCTCGCGCTCGGTGTCGTCGGATTCGATGGTGACGCGGACGTGGGATTTTTCGGGCAATGACAACGGCTGCGGCAGCACCAGTTTGCCGTGCTCATAAATCGCATCAACAGTCGTTGTCATGGCAGAAATCTAAACGATGAATCATGGCTTGGCAAAGATGAAAACGGCCACACAAACCTCGCGGCTAGAAATGAAGGGTTTCAGCCGGCATATTCGGAAGCGGAGAATTTCATTTTCCCAGTTCCGCGCGCAATTTGGCGGCGACCTCGTTCAGCGCCGTTGGCAGAACGGTGGTATTGGCCAGCACCGGCATGAAATTCGTGTCGCCGTTCCAGCGCGGCACGACATGGATGTGCAAATGTTCCGCGATGCCCGCACCGGCCACCTTGCCCAGATTGATGCCCACGTTGAAGCCGTCGGGTTTCATCACCTGCGTCAGCGCGTTGATGCAGCGCCGGGTGAGCTTCCACAAATCCGCCAGTTCCTCCTCGGTCAGGCCGTTGAGGTCGGCGACCTGCTTGTAAGGCACGATGAGCAGGTGCCCGCCGTTGTAGGGATAGGTATTGAGCAGGGCGAAGCACGTGCGGTCGCGCACGATGACGCGGTTCGCCTCGTCGTCATTGGACTGCGCGATGCGGGTGAACAGGCTGTTGTCGAGTTGTGGCTTGGGCGCGAGAATGTATTCAATCCGCCACGGTGCGTGCAGCGATTCCATGGATTCAGAGTAGCGATGGAAACATGGAAAGTCAAAATTGTGTAGCAGCCGAGGTAACGAGGCTAAATTCTATGAATTCAGAATCAAGGTGTCAGACCAAAACCAGTTGGAGCCTCCTCACGTCGGCTGCCACGATTTTCAAGCAAACAAACTCAAAATCGCTGTTGCCGCCCGCGTGGTCGCGCCGGGACCGCCTAAGGACGAAACAACTTCCGCCAGCCGCTTTTTGATTTGAATCCGGCGCGGTTCGTTTTGCAAAAGCTCCAGCGCGGCTCCGGCAATAGGGCCCGGCGTGGCGGCACCCTGGACGAATTCGGGATAAATTTCCTCGTCCGCCAGAATATTCGGCATCGTCAGCCATTTCACCTTTACGATGCGTTTGCCGATCTGGTAGGTGCTCCACGACGTTTTGTAGAGCGTCACCGTCGGCACGCCGAAGAACGCGCACTCCATCGTAACTGTGCCGGTTGAGGCGATGGCCACGTCCGCCTGTGCGAGCGCCTGCGGCAGATTGCCGATTTGGATTTCCATATCTGACGGGAGCGCGGTCAGCCTGTCCGCGAGTTGTTTCAAAGCTTCATCCGGCAAAACCATTTTCGCCTTCGCTGACAGCAATTTTTCCCGAATCAGTTTCAACGCACCGAGCATCACCGGCAAATGCCGCCGCAATTCGTCGGCACGGCTGCCGGGCAAAAGCAATATTTCGGAGGGGCGAGTTCCACGAGCCCCCAATATGTCCGTGTCAGGGGCTCGTGGAACCCGCCCCTCCGAAATAAAACGTTCCACCATGGGATGTCCGACGAATTCCACGCGCAATTTCGGCACGCGTTTGGCGTACCAAACCTTTTCAAACGGGAAAATGCTCAAAAGCAGATCGTAATCCGCCGCCAGCAGGTTCGCCCGGCCCGGTCGCGACGCCCAGACCTGCGGCGAAACGAACTGGATGATTTTCGGGTTCCACGGCGTGGACGCTGATTGATTTTTACGGACGTATTGTTTGATGGCGTGGCCGAAGCGGAGGTTGAACCCGCCGTAATCCACGCCGATGATGGCGTCCGGCTGGCGCTTAATCGCCAGCTTCAGCAATTGATGGAACAGCCGCCGGAACTTGAAATAATTCTTCAGCACATCGGAAATGCCGATGACCGAGTGCTGCGTCAGGTCGAGGGCCAGTTCGACTTCCGCCGCCGCCATGCGTGAACCGCCGGCGCCGTAGAAAACCGGCGAGGATGGCGGATCGAGAATGGAAGATTGAGCGTGGAGTGCGGAGACCAATTCCGTTGCGAGCAGATCCCCGCTCGCTTCACCGGCGATGAGCATGAACGATTTTGGGGTCATTTGCTCTGCTGCACCTGCCGCGTGATTTCAAAGGCCAGGTCGAGCGCGCGTTTGGCGGATTCGCCGCTGACCACCGGCGTCTGTTTCTCGCGGACGCAGTTGACGAAACTTTGCAGTTCGAGCTTGAGCGGCTCGTCTTTGGTAATCGGCACCGGCTCGCGCACGATGCGTTTGCCGCCGAATTCGCTGACGATGGCGGAGTCTTTGCCGATGCCGAGCTTGGCGGCCAGCACTTTTTTCAGCAGCGAACTTTCTTCCTCACCGTCTCGGGCGACACGATAGATGAATCCTTCCTGCGCGCGGTAATCGAGCGAGATGTGGCAGGGATTGGTCGGGCCGCTGAAGACGCGGATCTTGCGCATCCACGCCGGGCTGACGCGGCTGGCGGTGAGATTGGCGACGCAGCCGTTGGCGAAACGCAGCCGCGCGTTGGCGATGTCCTCGCTTTTGCTCAACACTGGAAGGCCCACGGCGTCCACGCTGGTGACGGGCGATTTCACAAACGCCAGCACCACGTCCAGATCGTGAATCATCAAATCGAGCACGACGCCGACGTCGGTTGAGCGGGCAGGGTAGGGCGACAGGCGATGGCACTCGATGAAACGCGGCTGGGTGGCGACCGTTTCCAGATATTTGAAAACGGGATTGAACCGCTCGACGTGGCCGACTTGCAGGACGCAATTCTTCTGCTGCGCGATTTGAATCAGTTCGGCGGCCTGCTCAGAGCTGTCGGTCATCGGTTTTTCAACGAGAACGTGTTTGCCCTGTTGCAACAGCACTTTGGCGAGTTCAAAATGCGTGGTGGTGGGCGTTACAATATTCAACGCGTCAGCGGAGGCAGCGGCTTCCGCGACGGAGTTGAAAATGCGCGCATTGTATTTGACGGCGATTTTGCGCGCGGTGTCGGCCTGGGTGTCGAAGATGCCAGCAAGTTCAACCTGGCCGGTTGCGGCCAGTTCCGCATAAATGCGGACGTGGTTCTGTCCGAGTGACCCGGTGCCGAGGACGGCGACTTTGACTTTTGATGCCATGCGGGCAGTGTGCCAGCATCAGCAATTTTCTAAAAGCTGAAACCAACGACGTGTAGGACAGGCGTCGCGCCTGTCTCTGAAATCCATGAAGCCTTTGATTCAGAAACAACGGTCGTTGTCATGCCCTATCACCAATTGACAAGCAAAATCCATGAAGATGGAGACAGGCGCGACGCCCGTCCTACGTGCCTGGTTGCCCGCGCGGCACGGTCTTTGTTTGCTTGGATACGGCAGAAGCTTGAACTCAGCTTCAACTTTGGACTTTGAACTTTGGACTTTGGACTCATAAAGTATCACCGTGCCACTGATAAGTTATGTCGTCGTCGTTGTGATGGCGTATTTGCTGGGTTCAATCCCAACCGGCTATCTGGTTGCCCGCGCCAAGGGGATTGACATCCGCACGGTTGGCAGCGGCAACATCGGCGCGACCAATGCCTTTCGCATGCTCGGCAAACCCGCCGGCATCCTTGTGCTCGTGGTGGACGGACTCAAGGGTTATGCCGCGTGTTCATGGTTGGCGCCTCAAGTATTCAACTGGTTTGCTCCTAATTTTTTTGTCGAGCCAGTTGAACTGGAGATAAGGTTTAATGTGATTGCCGGCATCTGTGCCGTGCTCGGTCACAATTTCACCTGCTGGCTGAAGTTCAAGGGCGGCAAGGGCATCGCCACCAGCGCGGGGGTTTATTTTGCGCTGGCGCCGCTGGCGGCTGGCATCGCGCTGGGTACATGGATTGTCGCGGCGGTTTTAACCCGTTATGTCTCCATTGCGTCCATCGCGGCAGCAGTGGCGTTGCCCACGGGGGTTTGGTTGACGAAGAACAACCTGTTTTTGGGAATCGTCACCACCGCGTTGGGACTGCTCGCCATTTTCAAACATAGAAGCAACATCCAGCGTCTGCTCAATGGCACCGAGCGGCGTGTGGGTCAAAAAACCGCTACACCGGAGGCAACCAAATGAAAATTACCGTGCTCGGCGCGGGCGCGTGGGGAACCGCGCTGGCGAAAGTGCTTAATGAAAACGGCAACGCCGTGACGCTTTGGGACATCGACATGGGGACGCTGGACGAACTCCGCCGCGGGCGCAATGAGCGCTACCTGTCCGGCGTGGCGTTGCCGACCGACTGGAAGGTGGAGGCGGATTTTGCCCGGGCGGTGGCGGGTGCCGAGTGCCTGGCCCTGGCCATCCCGTCGCAGGCCTTCCGTCAGGTCGCCGTCAAATTGAAAGGGCATCCGGCCATTTTGGTGAGCGTGACCAAGGGCATTGAATTTGAGACCGGCGAGACCATGAGCCGGATTCTGCGCGAGCAGGCCCCGGCGAACCGCGTGGCCGCGCTTTCCGGACCGAGTTTTGCCCGCGAAGTGGCGCTGGGCATACCGACCACGGTGGTTTGCGCCTGCGAAAGCGACGGCACGGCGCGAACGGTGCAGGGGCTTTTCCACCGTCCCAAGTTTCGCATTTACCGCAGCACGGACGTGCTGGGCGTGGAATACGGCGGCGCGTTGAAGAACATCATCGCCATCGCCGCCGGCGTGAGCGACGGGCTGGGGTACGGCGACAACACCAAGGCCGGACTGGTCACGCGGGCGTTGTCTGAAATACGCCGGCTGGGGGTGGCGTGCGGCGCGCAGCCGGAAACGTTCGCCGGCTTGAGCGGTTTGGGCGACCTCATGCTGACGTGTTTCTCGAAGCAGAGCCGTAATCGCGACCTCGGCGAGCGCCTCGGCCGCGGCGAGGCAATGACGGCCATCCAGGCGTCGCATCCGAAACTAGCCGAGGGATATCCGACGGCACGGTCCGCCCACCGGCTGGCGCGGGAGAAGAAAGTGCTCACACCGATTATTGACGAGGTTTATGCGCTGCTCTACGAAGGCAAGGAACCCAAACAGGCGGTGCAGGATTTGATTTCCCGCGCCTTCAAGGCGGAAGACTGATTTTTTATATCCTCCTCGTCCTCGTAATCGAAACCGTTTAATCCAAATTCGAGGACGAGAACGAGGACGAGGACGATTGGAGATCGCTACGCCATTGCCTGTTTTATCAGCTTCATCAAATCGGCGTAAGTCTCGACGGCCTCAAACTGCGGGAATTGCTTTTTCACCGCGTCAGGCGCGCGAAAGAGAATTCCCACGTTCGCCTCGACGAGCATGGCGGTGTCGTTGAATGAATCGCCGCCGGAGATGACGTGGTAATTCATTCGTTTGAAGGCGGCCACGGCTTCGCGCTTTTGCTCCCGGATGCGCAACTGGTAATTCACGACGCGATCATTTTCGACGACAAGCCGGTGACACAGGAGCACCGGCCAGCCGAGTTGGCGGAGCAGGGGAGTGGCGAATTGCTCGAACGTGTCGGAAAGAATGACGACCTGCACCAACGACCGGAGTTCATCAAGAAATTCCCTGCCGCCGGACAATGGACGCAATGTGCCAATGACGTTTTGAATGTCGGACAGCTTCAAGCCGTGTTTGTCCAGAATCGCCAGCCGGCCGCGCATAAGCTTGTCATAATCCGGCTCGTCGCGGGTGGTGCGGCGCAATTCCGGAATGCCGGTCTTTTCGGCGACCGCAATCCAGATTTCCGGCGTCAACACGCCTTCCATGTCCAGGGTGACGATTGATTGTTTCATCGGCGGGAGTCTTCCAAAATCAGCCGGCGGTGTCGAGCGCTTCAAGGTTCGGCTTTCAGATTCGGATTAGTGGAAAGGATTTGGTCGAGCGCGGCTTTTGCTTCGGGGAATTCCGGCTTGTGACGCAACGCCTCGCGAAAATGAAAAATGGCTTCTTGTGATTTGTGTTGTTGGGACAAAGCCTGCGCCAGGCGGTAATGCGCCTCCGCAAAGTCCGGCCTTTCGACGAGAGTGGCGGCGAAATGACTCACGGCCTCGGCCGGTTTGTTGTGCAGCAACAAGAACAGGCCAAGGTTGTATTGTACCTCGGAATTGTGAGGGGCCAGCCGCCCGGCGGCGTCAAGATGGGCCAGAGCTTCGTCCAGCTTGTTGTTCTGCAACAAAGCCATGCCGTAATTATATTGTGCCACCGGGCTGTTCGGCGAAATTTTCACCGCTTCGGCGCAAAGTTCCATGGCCTCCTTTTTCAGGCCCAGGTCTCTGAGGGTTTCGCCCAAGCAGGTGTAGGCCACGAAATTATCGGTGGTCACTTCGATGGCATGACTGAAGAGTTTTATGCTGTTCTGCCAGTAACTCAGTTGAATTCGAGTGCTCACCAGACAACCCGCCAGAGCCACGCCCCCGGCCAGCGTCGTAATTCGCCGCCAGTGGGGACGCCAGTTTAAAAAATCGTCCAGGCCCCATACCACCATGATGAACAGACCGATGCTGGGAATATACATGTAACGGTCGGCCATGGATTGCGAACCGACCTGCACCAGGCCGATGGTGGGGACGAGCGTTCCCAAAAACCAGAACCAGCCGACGAGCAAATACGGATTTTGCCGGGCGCGCCAGATGAACAATCCCGACCACAGGGCCAGCAATAATGCCGCGCCAATCACCAAACCGGCCGGCCAATGATACGGATGCGTGTAAAAAATTGAGAGATCCGCCGGCCAAAAGGTTTTGGAGATGTAACGCTCGTAGGCCCACAAAGCGTTTGCCACCCGGGACGAAAAAGACAATCCCGCCGGCGACCAAAGTGCCCGGCCTGAAGTTTGCACAAAATAGGTCACTACGCTGGCCGCCAGTGTGAGGGCGAAGAAGGGCAGTTTTTCGACGATTAAATTGATGAGGGAACGCGCGGAGCATCCAGGCGGAAAACGGTTCAAGGGCCAGAAATCCAGCAGCAGCAAAACGAAAGGCAACGTCACCACCATCGGCTTGGACATCAGCCCGCAGGCAAATGCCAGCAGGCTCAAACCATAAAAGACTTTGGACTTTGGACTCAGGACTCTGGACTCCCGCGCATATCGCGTATACGCAATGAGTGTCAGCATCCAGAAAAAAGTGCTCAACACATCCTTGCGCTCCGATGCCCACGCCACTGATTCGACATGTAATGGATGCCAGGCGAACAAGGCCGCCACAATCGCGCTGCGCCATAAAGTGCCCGTGAGTTGCCTCAACCAAAGGAACAGCAGCAAGGTGTTGACGACGTGGAAAATGAGATTGGTCGAGTGATGGCCGCCGGGATTCAAACCATACAACTGGCAATCCAGCATGTGCGAAATCCACGTCAACGGATGCCAGTTGGCGGCGGCTCCTGTTTGGAAGGCCCAGATCACCCCGGCCCAGGTCAGCCCGGCCTGAACGTGCGAATTGTTGGTGATGTAATCGTCGTCATCGAAGTTGATAAAACCGTAATGAGTAATCGGCCAGTAAAGCGCGGTGGTAACCACGGCCAGTGCCAGGCAGATGAGGGCTGCGATCTGGTTTTTTGTCAGTTTGGCCGTGAACATAACCCGAAAGGTCAGAAATCAAAATTTAACCATTTGACGTTTTCGTTGTGTAAACTGGCAGCTTTCCTGGTAGCCGACAGAGTGTGCGAGCTGGATGGCTTCGGCAAAATTCATTCCCACTTCCTCCGGCGCGTGGGCGTCCGAGCCAAACGTTATCGGCACGCCTTTTTGAAACGCCAGTTCAAGGATTTGGCGGCTGGGGTAAATTTCCCGGCAATCCTTCCGCAAACCGGCGGTGTTGAGTTCGATGGCGCAATGGTTCTTTTTGGCCGCGTTGAGAAATTTCTCGTAGAGCGGTGTGCCGTCGCGATCCGGGCGATGCCCGAACTTTTTCGGCAGGTCCACGTGGCCGATGATTTCAAAGAAGCCGGTTTCAGCCGCCTTGGTCAGCCGCTCGAAGTAAGCCGACCAGACCTCGAAGGCGTCGCGGTTTTTCCATTCGGAAATTTTCTGCGGATTGTCTATGGCCCAGCCGTCGGAGACGTAATGCACTGAACCGATGAGATAATCCCACGGATGCCGCGCGGCGAGTCCGCGAATCCAATCCTCACCTCCGGGCAGATAATCCACCTCCAGCGCGAGGCGGATGGCCAGGTTTGGAAAATCCTTTTGCGCCCGGCGGACTTTGGCGACGTATTCGTCGAGTTGATTGGCGTACATCCGCCAGTTGTCAAAATCGTCGCGCGGCATGGGTGAATGATCGGAGAAGCCAATCTCCGTGAGGCCGATGGCCACGGCGCGCGCGGCGTATTCACCCGGCTCGCCGGTCGCATGCCGGCAAAGCGGCGTGTGCATGTGATAATCAGCAGGCCATTTCATGGCGTTGAGTGTTGAGAGTTGAGCGTTGAGTGTCGAATAAAAAACGGTGCGTTGGAGTCCAGGCTCTTGCCGCGGCGGAGCGTTTTGCGATGCCTGTGTCAGCTTGATTTTCCCCGGGAGCGTCGGTATCCCGCCGGCTCTGAGTGTATAACAAGAGCGGAACTCTCACGAGTTCCGCCCGGCTCCATCTTGGCGAAGGCAAGGCTGGCAAATCACCATCCGCCATCAACAAACCATCTTCCGGTGGGTTTGTCTTTCCTTAAGGCTAAGTTCAACTTTTTGTCATAGCCATTCTTGAGCTTGATTTCGTAAGGCACAAACTGGTCGAGGGAAGCTTGCGAAGTAAAGGCCGTGCCGACTTGGATGATTTCGAGACCACCGAGTTCCTGTTTGAGCAGATGATCCACCGGTGATTCCCGCAAGAACTTCTCCGCCTCGATCCAATTTTCTTGGCTGCAAGCCTCAAAGAATGCACGCGCGATCTGTTCTGCCGTCATGGACGCATACTTGTCATTGTCGGGCAGCTTCTGCATTTCATTTTGCCACCAACTTACATCCGTCGGCAAATCGAGTTTCCACACGCCTGGATCAATCGGTTGGTTGTAGTCAATCTGGTCCAGCCAGAAAATCAACTTCTCGCCCGATGTGGCATGAAGATAAATCTTCACCGATTCCAGCCGTTCGCTCTGATTGTCGAAGACATACACCCGGCGCGTGTCGGCGGTGTTGACGAACGAGTTTTTGATATAATCATTGTCCGGCAAACCGGATTTGGCTTCGATGGTGACGATATCCTTTGCCCGGCCGTCCGCGCCGGTTTCGTTCGTGAGACTCATTTTCCAGCCCCTGGCAATGGCATTGTTGAGTTCATTGGTGATCGTGTTGCTGAGATTGGCGATTTGCTGCAGCCAATCGGTGTCAAACGCGCTGGTCGTGCTTTGGGGAACTTTGCATGCAAGGCCGGAGTTTTTGATGAGCATCACGGCTGACTGGCCGTCCATGACGACAACGCGCTGGGGCTTTTCGACGCGCCATTTCAAGTCCGGATCGAATTGTTTCCAAAACTCAATCGTATTGAACGGACAATCAGCATTGATGTAGCTGAAGTTATCAGCCGGCAGTGTCCGCAACTGGCCGCGCAGGTGAATGGTCGTGAGTTTGGCCACGGCTTGGGCACCTTTGGTCATGACCTCGGCGGCGGTGGCTTGGGCCTTGGGAAAGACCAGAAAGGCAATCAGAATAATGGCAGCCGCACCGGCGGCAGCGCCCAGCCCGAATCCCCAGCGTGTGAATAATTTTGTCATAATCGTATCTCTTTCGCGTTCGGTTTGCATTGCCTGAACCCGCCGCATCACCGGATTGACCAGTGACACTTCGGCGGTCGTTGGACCGCGCGCCGCCAGTTGCCGTTGCAGGCTGCTGATGGCCGCGTGCTCGGCCCGGCAGGCCGCGCAGGTTTCAAGGTGTGCCTGACACTGGAGCGATTCCTCGCGGTCGAGCAATCCTTCCACACAGGCGACCAGATTTTCCCGGCATTCAGCGCAGTTCATGGCAGTTACGTTTGGTTGACGGTTGTTTCCGCGCTTTCACGGGCGACCAGCTCCTGACGGAGCAGGGCGTAAGCGCGCGAAAGCGTTTTGGTGACCGTGCCTAGCGGCAGATCGAGGCGTGTGGCGATCTCCTGACAGGAGTGCCCCTCGTAATACCGCAGCAGTATCACCTGACGATAGGATTCGGGCAGGGCGGCGATGGCTTCTTCCAACGGATAATCTTCCCGGCGGTCGGCGGCGTTGGCCATGATGGATTCCGTCACTTCACAATCCTGCTGGCGATGCTTCAGGGAACGCAGTTGTTCCTTGGCGACCCGTCCGGCGATGCCCAGCAGCCAGGAGTAAAACGACTCCGGCTTCCGCAGCTTCTTCAAGGACAGGAAAGCCCTGACAAACGACTCCTGCGCCGCTTCTTCCACCTGCCTACCGTCTCGAAGCCGTCCCGCCAGGTAGGCGAACAGCGGTTTCTGATAACGATCCACCAGCACGCGGAAATCTTCCTGATGTCCATCGCGGCAACGCTCGACGTATTCTTTGTCGGTCAAGTCCATGCAATGTACTGTCCGGGCAAATTCATATCGTCATTCTATAGTGAAGTCCGGGACGGTTTTGCGACAAAAGAATGGGAATTTCTTCATCGGCAATGTGATGAGGGCTGAGTGTTGAAAGTTGAGTGTTGAGTGTCGAATAAATATCCGTAATCCAATCCTGCAACTTCGCGCACGGACGACAAAGATTTGGACTGCGGTGGCAGCTTGCCGAGGCGAAGCGCAGCGAAGACTGGAGCGTAGCGGCGACACCGCTTTCCGTACGCCGGTTGCATCCAAAAGCGGCGTGGCGCTTCGCTTCCCGCCGCAGTCCAAAATCCGTAGTGGCGGTGCAAGCCGCGTTAGGTTTATCCGTGTTCATCCGTGGTTTCATTGAATAGATACAAGCTAGGGCGGTTCCAACTTTGATGTAGCGCAGACATTCTTGTCTGCGGGTTTGCGGGACATTCTTGTCCCGTGTTTCATCCTCACGAAAGAGGCGACTGGAAAGTCGCCTGAATCCCGCAATGCGGGACTGGAAAGCCTGCGCTACGTAATAACTGGAAATGCTCTAAAGCTTGAATTCCAACGGTCCGGGCAACAAATTGCAGAGCAATGGCAGACGACAGTTCAACGGAGAAACTCCGATTATTCATCGCGATTCCGATTCCGGAGCCGGTCCGGGATGAAATCATCCGTGTCCAGCAGGAATTGCAGCCACTCGTGCCGCCCAACGTGGTCCGCTGGACCAGGCCGGATCAATTTCATCTCACGCTCCGGTTTCTGGGCGATGTTCCGGCGGATGGCGTCGAAGATTTGAAGCAATCGGTCAACGCCGTTTGCCGGATTGTCCGGCCCTTGTCCTTGCGCGCCGAGGGTGTCGGCTTTTTCCCGAATCCCCGTTCGCCCCGGGTCATCTGGGTGGGAATCAACGACCGGGAAGGGCGGCTGGGTGATTTGCAGAAGCAGATTGAAACCGCTGTCGGCCCATTCAGTCCCGAACCGGGCGAAAAGAATTTCACGGGCCATGTCACGCTGGGCCGCCTGAAAAATCCGAGGCCAGCCGGTACCCGGGAGCTGGCCGCCCGGGCGCAGTTGCTCGAAAAACGGCTGTTCGGTGAATGGACGGCGCATGAAATCGAAATAATTCAAAGCGAGTTGTCCCCGGCCGGGGCACGCCATATTTCGCTCGCGGCGTTCCAGTTGGGAACGGGCTGAACTCGGACTTCGGGTTGAATTTCTGCGTTAGCGGAGTGCGGCCGTCCCCGGCCGCAGCATCGTGGGCGGGCGGGTGATTAGAAAATGTTTCGTGGTTTAAATGAAGTCAGTTGCTGCGCCCAGGGACGGGCGCACTCCGGCGGGCCAAAGCCATTTCAACTCGTTTACTTGGGAGCCGTTCGCGGCGGCGCGGTGCTCTTGCGCTCGATGAGTTCGGCGGGCAGGCGTTTCGTTTCAACCCGCTGGCCCTTCAGCAAGTTCATCATCGCTTCCACGGCGGCCATGCCGAGCCGGTACTTTGGCTGGCGGATGGTCGTCAGCGGCACGCGAAAATATTCCGCCGTCAGGATGTTGCCGAAACCCACGAGCGAAATGTCCTCCGGAATCCGCAAACCTTTCGATAACAACGCGTCCGCGCAGCCAATGGCGACGAGGTCGTTGACGGCTTGAATGGCGGTTGCACCACACGATTCATTCAGCATTTGCAGCGCGGCTTTGGTGCCATCTTCAATGGTGTTGCCGGCCTGAAAAACCAGCTTGTCGTCCACGTCCAATCCGGCTTCGCGCAAGGCGCGGCGGTAGCCTTCAAATCGCTCGTGTACCCACGGCGCCGTGGGTGAGCCGGTGAGATAGGCGATGCGTTTGTGGCCGAGCTTCAGCAAATGTTGTGTCGCGGCGAAGCTGGCACCCTGTTCATCAGTTTCCACGCTGACGAACGATTTGCAAAATGGCGCGGGCGGACCGATTAAAACCGTCGGGATTTGGCGGGCCAGCACCTCCTGATAAATTCGCGCCTCGGCCTCAAAGCGATACACCGGCGAAATGAACAGCCCGTCCACTCGCCGCGACAACAGCCGCCGGATGCAAGCCTCCTCGCGGGCCGGCAGGTTGTGCGTATGCGCAAGCAAAACGTCGTAGCCCAGCTCGTGGGCGCGTTCCTCGATGGCGAAAATGACGCGCGCAAAAATCGGATTCGTGCTCGACGGAATGACGAGGCCGAATAATTTGGTCGTCCGGTTGCGCAGCCCTTGTGCGGACGAGTCGGGAACGTAACCCATTTGTTGCGCCAGCGACTTGATGCGTACCTTCGTGGCTGCCGATACATCCGGCTCGTCGCGCAACGCCTTCGAGACCGTCATCACCGAGACGCCCGCATGCCGCGCAATGTCTTTAAGCCGAACCATGGTCAGGTGGCGGGTGGCGGGTGGCGAGTGGCGTGTGACGATAGCAGGGTTGCAGGCGTGATTTTGCGCCCTCGACTCTCGACTTTCGGCTCTCGACTTGTTTTTTTCATTTCACAAATAGGCTCCGCGCCAGTGCAGTTTGCGGCGCAACGCCTCCAAAAACGAACTGTCCGCCAGATGCATCAGCCGCACCGTGCCCCGGCTGCGGCGAATCGTCACCTCGTCGCCGGCGCCAAGCTCGGCGACAAACTGTCCGTCCGCGCTCAAAATCGTTGCCGGTGGCGAACTGATGGCCTTGACGCGAATGGTGGAAGCCAGCGGCAAAATGAGCGGACGATTTGACAGCGTGTGCGGACAAATCGGTGTAAGCGCAAACACTTCGGCGGTGGGCGAAACAATGGGACCGCCCGCTGCCAGCGAATACGCCGTTGAACCCGTGGGCGAACTGATGATCAATCCGTCGCCGTGGTAGCGTGCGACCAGTTCGCCGTCCACGCTGACGTCGAGTTTGATGAGCCGTGAAATCCCACCGCGGCTGACCACAATGTCATTGAGCGCGGTTTCATGAACCCGCCGCCCCTGGCAGCGGCCGCCGACTTCGATCAAAACGCGGGATTCGTATTTGAAGTCACCGCGCCAGACGCGCGCCAGAGCGCGGGGCATTTCGTCCGACGGCACGGCGGTGAGAAAGCCAAGACCGCCGATGTTGACCCCGAGCATCGGCGTGGCCGAGCCGGCGATTTCGCGGGCAACGTGCAACATCGTGCCGTCGCCGCCAAACACCAGCAGCAGGTCCACTTCGCGCGCCAGCGCGGCGGCGTCGCCGCACACGGAACTTTTCAATCCGGCCAGCCGGGCGGTCCCGGCGTCGCACAACACCTTTCTTCCGGCGCGTTGAATGAGCCGCGCGGCTTTGCGAACGCTGTCGGCGCAGGCGGCCTTGTCGGAATTGCCGATCAGCCCGACGCGTTTGATTTTGTCAGCTTGTTTTTTCAATCAGCGCCAAAAATTCCTTGTTGCCCGCCGGTCCGAGCAACGGTGATTCCACCACACCCTGCCAGCGCAACCCGGATTGCGCGCGGACGAATTCCCGCAGTTCATTGAGCACGCGCTCATGCACCGACGGATTGCTGATGACGCCGCGACCCTTGTCGGCTTCGGCCTTGCCGGCTTCAAACTGCGGTTTGATGAGCGCGACAATTCTGCCATCGGGCCGCAATAATGCAATGGCGGCGGGCAAAATATTTCGCAAGGAAATAAACGAGCAGTCAATCACGGCCAGATCGGCCGGGGAAAAGGGCTGGGGGAATTGCGCCGCGGTCAGATGGCGCGCGTTGGTCTTTTCCATGACGACGACGCGAGGGTCGTGCCGGAGTTTCCAGGCGAATTGTCCCCGGCCAACGTCCACGGCAAAAACCTTCGCCGCGCCGTGTTGCAACAAACAATCGGTGAACCCGCCGGTGGACGCGCCCAGGTCGAGCGCCGTCAGTCCGGCGACATCCAGTTGAAAATGGCGCAGGGCGTGTTCCAGTTTGTGGCCGCCGCGGCTGACGTATTTCTCGTCCACGTCCAGGGTGAGCCGGTCATCGGGTTTGACGGAGTCGCTGGGTTTGTGGGCGGACTGGGCGTTGACACGGACCTGGCCGGCGAGAATAACGCGTTTGGCGCGTTCGCGGCTTTCGCAAAGGCCGCGTTCAACCAGTGCCTGGTCGAGGCGAGTCATGTCGAAATAAATTAGTCTTTTTCCTGCCTCATGCGCAACATTTCAACCTTCTTCGCCAAACCAAGGCAGGGCCAGTCCGCCGTCAAACTCAAAATGTCATTTTTTGGGTACACGCACTTTTTACTGAAAGGTCTGGCGAAAGTGCGGACGGAATGGAGTCTGACGACGCTGGCCTACAACCTCAAATGGGCCTTCGCCTCGCCGTAGCGGGCTTCGTCCACACGAAGGCGAGTGTTGAACCTGGTGAGCTTCGAGAAATTGATGCAAGCAGTGGGGGTAAAAGTCCCGCAAAGAGCCTGAACCGGGGCGGCGGGCCCTTTTTTCCGTTTGTTGGCGAGGTAATCGTTCCGGGCGGCTATCCGTACGAACCGAATCTCTGGAAAACAAAAACCGGCGATCCGAACTTTCGGACCGCCGGTCAAACTTTTTCTCCGCCCATCACTCGCGCCGCGCCGGAGTTTTCACACAGCCTCGCGCATGAGCCAATCGTCGTCCGACCTTCCCGCGCCCACGGGCGGCGATTTCATGAAAGAATGGATTGGCGGCTCCTTTGACGCCGTGACGCC